>CACZCM010000007.1 GCA_902779615.1 uncultured Ruminococcus sp.
CTTTTGCTGCGCGGCAAAAGTAGGCAAAAGCGCGCTTAAGAGGGGGAGCGCCAAAAGTGGTATGGGGGCTTAGGTTGTCGCTCCCCCTCTTAAGAATCTTCCCCTAAGGTTAATCACCGCGGATTTGTCTAAGTCGTACCTACGTTATTTTAGAGGTGTCCTAGAGTTTACATTAGGCGACTATTAATGTCGTTTACTATAACTTAATGCATATGGGGCAGCGCCTCATAAAGCCGGTATGTTTGGGGCGAAAAAAACAACGCGCCCAGCCGTAAGCCGACTATATATAATGATAACGTGAAAATGCGAAATAGTCAAGAGTGAGCCAAAAAAGTTTTTGGTTTTTGGGATAATAGATGAATATCAAAAATTATTTTTTTAATAGTCTTAAAAATACTTGATTTTTTGTAAAAAAGATGTTATAATCCTAATGTTAGACCCAGATGTTGAAAGAGGTGAATGTCAGAATGAAGCAGAATATACATCCTAATTACACACAGACTACCATCACTTGTGTTTGCGGTAATGTTATTGAAACAGGTTCCACAAAGGAGAATATCCGTGTTGAAATCTGCTCTAAGTGCCATCCGTTCTTCACAGGAAAGCAGAAGCTTGTTGATGCAGGCGGTCGTGTAGATAAGTTCAATAAGCGTTACGGATTGACAAATAAGTAATGCCTGAACGGTTAAATAATATGTAAAGAAGCACCCGCCGGAAGTCTTTCTTTTGGCGGGCGTTTTACTTATTCTGCATTTTGTAATACAACAAAAAGGGGTGCGGCGTATGAAGGAGTATACTACCGTTAAACAGCTTGGTGTTGATGAGTATATTGAGAAACGCTCCAGGTTTATTTGCAGCTGCAAGCCTGTCAGCAGTGTTGAAGATGCGGAGGCGTTTATCAATGATCTGAAAACGAAATATTGGGACGCGCGTCATAATGTGTACGCTTATGTTCTGAGAGAAAACAATATTATGCGCAGCACCGATGACGGCGAACCGCAAGGTACAGCGGGCGTTCCGGTGCTCGATGCGATTCGAAAAGCCGGTATCGTTGACGTCGTTGTGGTCATCACAAGATATTTCGGCGGCGTTCTCCTCGGCACGGGCGGGCTTGTGCGGGCGTATTCCCACAGCGCCTCGCTTGGACTAAAAGCGGCGCAGCCCGTTGTGATGGTTCCCTGCACCGTGTGCAGCGTGACTTGCAGCTATACTCATTACGGCAGAGTCAGCGCGCTCGTGCCGGCTTGCGGCGGCGTTACCGATGATACGGTGTTCGATTCCGATGTACATATTGAGTTCCACATTCCCACGGGTCTGTTGGGCGATTTTAATAAGCAGCTCGCAGACGCAACTTCGGGTGATGTGGCGGCTGAGGTCGGAGATGAAAGATATTTTATGAGTAATCCATAACTTGTGAACAGGTGAGCACTATGAATCCAAAGATGAAGGAACTTCGAGAAAAGTCGATGAAGCTGCCGCTGCAGCCGGGCGTGTATATCATGCACAACTCGAAGAAGGAGATCATATATATAGGAAAAGCAAAAGCGCTTAAGAATCGTGTGAGTCAATACTTCGGTTCGCAGAATAATCACACCGAAAAGGTACGCAAAATGGTCGAGAATGTTGATTACTTTGAATATATCATCACCGACAGCGAATTTGAGGCTCTTGTTCTTGAGGCAAGCCTTATTAAACAGCATAAGCCGAAATATAATATATTATTAAAAGACGATAAAGGATACAGCTATATAAAAATTTCCAAGGAGCCGTATCCTCGTATCACCGAGGCGAAGAAGCCCGACGAAACGGGAGAGTTCATAGGACCTTATACAAGCTCGTATTATGTTAAAAATGCAGTCGATCAGGCTGTGAAGATCTTCAAGCTGCCGACCTGCACGCGAAAATTTCCCGATGATTTCGGCAAAGGCAGACCATGCCTTAATTATCACATAAAGCAGTGCTGCGGATTGTGCAGAGGGAAGATATCGCAAAAGGAGTACGCAGAAACGATAAGCGATGCGACCGAATTTCTGCGCAGCGGCTCGTCACTTAACATTAAGGAGCTTGAGCGGGAGATGAACGAGGCCGCCGAAACGCTTGAGTTTGAGCGGGCGGCAAGGATCCGCGACAGGATAACGGCTGTAAAGCGAATGGGCGACAAGCAGAAGGTAGTTGCGGCAAAGGTGAAGGAACAGGACGTTATCGCTTTGTTTACGGATAATTCCGACGGGTGCTTTCAGGTATTTCGCTTCGAGAATGGTCGGCTGTACGACAGGGAAACGTTCCTTATTAAGGATATCGGCGAAGAGGAGCAGGCTTTTTCCGAGTTTATCGTGCAGTATTATGCAGGCAAGGACAAACTGCCGCCGTGTATAACGATCGACAGGGAACTTGAGGATAAAGCTGCGCTCGACAGATATCTCAGCGAGAAGGCGCAGCGCAAAGTGGAACTGTTTACGCCGCAGCGAGGCGAGCGTCTTTCTCTTGTGAATATGTGCAGAAATAATGCTGCCGAGGTCTTGGCTCAGAGCAAGAACAGTCAGGGAAGGCAGTATGCTGTTTTGAAGGAATTACAGCAGCTGCTGGGGCTTGACAAGCTGCCGATGTATATAGAATCGTATGATATCTCGAATTTGCAGGGCAGTGAGAACGTTGCGGGAATGGTCGTGTTTGAAGGCGGCAGACCGCTCAAGTCGGCATATCGCAAATTCAAGATAAAGTCGTTTGAGGGGCAGGACGATTACGCGTCGATGAACGAGGTTTTGCAGCGTCGTTTTGACGAGTATTATAAATTGAAAGACACGGGCGAGGGCTTCGGCAGAATGCCCGATCTTATCCTGCTTGACGGCGGCAAGGGGCAGATTTCGGCAGTGCGCCCTATCTTGCGTGACATGAAGATCGACGTTCCGCTTTTTGGCATGGTGAAGGACGACAAGCACCGGACGAGAGCCATTACGGACGGCGAAGGCGAGATCGAGCTTAAATCGATTCGCAGCACGTTCAAGTTTGTGACGGTGATACAGGACGAGGTACACCGATTTGCGATCGGCTACCACCATCAGCGGCGCAGCAAGTCGGCTTTCAAAAGCACGCTGACCGATATCGAGGGGATAGGCACGGCGAGAGCGAAATATTTGCTGAAGCATTTCGGTTCGATAAAAAACATCAAGGAAGCCGAACTGAAAGAGCTTGAAAACGCTCCCGGAATGACGAAAAACGCGGCGGAAGCGGTTTATAAATATTATCACGAAAACGAATGAAAAACTTCCTAAAAAAGAGATCGTGATCGCTGCAAAATTCGGCAGGTTTTACGCCGCTAATATTAACAATATATTAACTTTTTTTGCGTTATTGTAATGTATAATCAATTTTGAAGATTTATTTTGAAAAAATCACAAAAAATTATGACCTTATACAAATTCACTGCTGATTTACCCCTGATATATTTGTGCTGTTTGTATATCTGACGGAGTGATGTTTGAATGTTTACGAAATACAGTGTTAAGAAGCCGCTGACGGTGCTCGTTGCGGTAGTGCTTGTGATCGTTCTGGGCGTTGTGAGTTACACCGAAATGACGCCCAGTTTGTTTCCAAGTATGGAGTTTCCCTATGTAATTATTGTAACTACATACGTAGGAGCAAGCCCTGAGGAGGTCGAAGCCACGGTCACAAAGCCGCTTGAACAGTCAATGGCGACGCTTGACAATGTGGTCGAAGTGCAGTCGAGCTCCTCGGAAAATTACTCTATGGTAATGGTCGAGTTTGCCGAAGACGCCAACATGGACTCTGTTACGGTCGATATCAACAGCAAGCTTACGCAGTTGAGCGGTTCGTGGGACGAAAAGGTCGGAGCGCCTTACACCATGAAGATCAATCCGAATATGCTGCCTGTTGCAATAGTTGCCATAAGCCGTGACAACAGCGATATTTACGAGATCTCCGATTTTACCGATGATGTTCTCCGAAATAAGCTGGAAGGCATAAACGGAGTGGCAAGCGTTGCGGTAGGCGGTGTTATCGATCAGACGATCGAGGTCGTTCTGTCGGAAAAAAAGATCGATAAAGTCAACGAGAGGATCCACGATGCGGTCGTCGATCAGTTTAAGGACGCAGAGGAAACACTGGATACCGCAAAAAGGCAGCTGAACGAGGGGATCGATAAGGCGAAGGACGGAAAAAAGGAGATAGAAAAGGGCAAGGAGGAGCTTAACCAAAAACACGACGGGCTTGCGGAACAGCTGACAGCTGCCGAGGTCGAGATATCGACCAAGGAGAGGGAGCTTCTCGAAACCAAGCTTACGCTGATCGATACGATCTCGGAGATGACCGATCAGAAGCAGCAGCTGGAGCAAACGCTGCCGATGATGAAGGAACTCCAAAAAGCGATACACGCAGTGCTGGACCGAAAAACAAAACTCAGCGATGAAGCGCAGGAGCTTGAATACCTTAGCCGCGAGTACAAGGCGCGCAAGGAGCAAAACGACAGTATGGACGCAGCGATGAAGGCGATCGAGATCGACGAAACGCTGACAGACGAGCAGAGAGAAGCGGCTGTTTTGACTCTTCAAAGCAGTCCGGAATATGTGCAGGGAAAGGCCGAGTTTGCAGAAATACAGGCGAAGATATCGGCAAAAGGCATGAATATAGTTACTCTGGAAGCTGCGCGCCTTGCGACCGATGAGGCGATGAAGCTTGCAGACGGAACTGTTGAAACATTGGATAAGGCGCTTGGCAAGCTTGGAACTTCCTTCGAAACGATCGATGATGACGTGGCGGCGCTCGAATCGGGCATATCACAGATCGACGACGGTATCGAGATGCTGACCGATACTATCGCTCAGCTTGACGAGGGCGCGGTTACTATCGCAGACGCAAAGAAGGAGCTTGGAACGCAGAAATCACAGGCTGAATTTCAGATGTCTTCGGCAGCGGCCGATCTGAAGGTGACCGAGAGCACGGTCGATCAGACGATCGCGCAGCTCGAACAGTCGAAGACTACTCTTGACGAGTCGGTGAAACAGCTGAATGAAACGAAGAAAGAAGCGCTTGAAAAGGCTAATATAAAAGAAACGATCACCATGAGCATGATATCGCAGATACTTACTGCGCAGAACTTCTCGATGCCTGCGGGATACCTGACCGGCGGAGAGGAAAATGTGCTCGTCAGAGTGGGCGATAAGTTTGAGGATCAGTCGGAGCTTTCGGAGCTGATGCTGTTCGATCCGGGGGTCGACGGAATAGACCCGATCTATCTTAACGATGTTGCCGATGTGGAGCTTACCGACAACAGCGATGAGATCTACGCAAAGCTTAACGGTGAAAACGGCGTCGTTGTGTCGTTTACCATGCAGTCCGATGCGGCGACTGCGGAAGTGTCCGATAACATCGAAAAAGCGCTGAAGGAGCTGTCCAAGGAATACGAAGACCTTCATTTCACGACTCTTATGGATCAGGGCGATTATATTCACCTCCTGGTCGATTCCGTCATCAGCAACCTGCTTTGGGGCGCGCTTTTTGCAATTGCGATACTCTTTATTTTCCTTAGAGATATCCGCCCGACATTTATAATTGCCTGCTCGATACCGATCTCGGTTATTTTTGCGGTCGTTTTGATGTATTTCACGGGCATTTCGCTGAATATGATCTCGCTGTCGGGTCTTGCTGTGGGCGTTGGTATGCTTGTTGACAACTCGGTCGTTGTTATAGAGAATATATACCGTCTGCGAAATAACGGCGCGAGCGCGATCCAAGCGGCGGTATCGGGGGCAATACAGGTCACCGGCGCGATCATTGCTTCGACTGCGACAACGGTGTGCGTCTTTCTTCCGATCGTATTCACTGAGGGCGTTACCCGTTCGCTGTTTCAGGATATGGCGCTGACGATCGCCTATTCGCTTTTTGCAAGTCTGATCGTTGCAATAACGCTTGTTCCGGCGATGTCGCAGGGATTGCTGCGCCGTGAAACGAAAAAGCCGAAGAAGGCGGGAGAGTCAAAGCTGATAAGAGGCTACAAGAATATGATACGGTTCTCGCTTGACCATAAGGCGATAGTTCTTATTGCGTCTGTACTGCTGCTTATCTCAACCGGCTTGCTGTCGATAATGAAGGGCTTTTCTTTCATTCCCGATATGCAGAGCACACAGGTTTCTATGACGGTAACTATGCCCGATAACGCAAGCTTCGAGGACGCCGCAAAAACTACCGACGAGCTTTCCAAGCGTCTTCGGCAGATCGAGGAGATCGATAACGTGGGCGCTATAGTAGGTTCGAATACTCTGTCGAGTGTTTCTATCGGCGGAATGGGCGGCGCGGGAAGCGATACCGATATATCCATATATATCATACTTAAAGACGAGAAGGAGCTGAAGCGTTCCATCACGGAAATATGCAATGATATCACCGAGAGAGTTTCCGATCTTGACTGCGAGACCTCGGTTGACGCGTCGGGTATGGGCAATATGATGGACGCAATGTTCGGTTCCGGGCTGTCGATCAATGTCTACTGTAATGATATGGACGATCTTCAGAATTACGCCGATAAAATTGCGAAAGTTGTCGAGAATGTGGAAGGCACCGAAAACACATTTAACGGCATTGACGAAACAACGCAGGAGCTGCGTATCAGCGTTGACAAGGAGAAGGCGATGAAGAAGGGGCTGACCGTGGCGCAGGTGTTCATGGATATTTCCACGTACATGAGCAGTCAGCAAACGGCGACAAATCTTGAAACGAGCGATGATTCGATCACGATCGAGGTCGTTGACAGCAAGAGCGAGGCGCTGACCGAAAAGGATCTTCGCAGCCATGTTATCAAATCAACGGATTTGCAGGGCAAGAATATTTCCGTGAAGCTCAGCGATATTGCCAATATAGATACGGCAGACAGTCTTAACACGATATCCCGTCTGGATCAGAAGAGATATCTATCCGTTACGGCAGACGTTCTGGACGGATACAACACCACGAACGTTGCAAGAGAGGCGAAGGCGCAGATAGACAAAATGAACATTCCCACGAATGTGACATATGAACTGACGGGTTCCTACGAAACGACAATGGACGCTGTTGTAGAGCTTGGCAAGATGCTTGCGCTTGCGGTAGTATTTATCTATATGATAATGGTGGCTCAGTTCCAGTCGCTGCTTTCGCCGTTCATTATTATGTTCACTATCCCGCTGGCGTTTACGGGAGGATTCGCCGCTTTGCTGATATCGGGCTTTGACATGAGCGTAATAGCTATTATCGGATTTATCATGATGGCGGGAATAATCGTTAATAACGGTATCGTACTGGTAGATTATGTAAACCAGCTTCGAATGGACGGAGTGAGCAAGCGTGATGCGCTGATCGAAGCGGGAGTAACAAGACTTCGACCGATTTTCATGACGGCGCTGACTACAATATTGGGTCTGTCGGTAATGGCGTTCAATCAGGACGCAAGCTCCGCTTTGATGCGTCCTATGGCGCTTGTGTGCATAGGCGGCTTGCTTTATGCGACGATCATGACGCTGTTCGTCGTGCCTGTTATTTACGATATATTCAACAAAAAGGATATCCGAAAAGTAGACGAAAGCGAACTTGCGGTAATAGAAGAATGATAAAGCATTGTCGTACAGTGAACATATGCGTTTGCTGTACGGCAATTGCTCAGAATAGAGGCTTAAAAAATGACCGATCTAACTCGTGAAAATCCAACTAAGGCGCTTGTGAAATTTGCCCTGCCAATGGTATTAAGCGTGGCGTTTCAGCAGGTGTACAACATTGCGGATAAGGTGATCGCCGGGAAATTTGCAGGCGAGGACGCTCTTGCGGCTGTCAGCGCGTCATATCCGCTGACTATGATAATCATGGCGTTTGCGCTCGGAACGAACGCAGGCTGTTCGGTGGTAATATCCGGAATGTACGGCGGAAAAAAATACCGGGACGTAAAAAGCACTATAAGCACATCGCTGCTGCTTGCTGTAGCGGCAGGCGCGGTGCTGTCGGCGCTGAGTCTTATACTGTGCGATCCCGTACTGAGATTCCTGCGGACACCCGAAAACATAATGAACGACTCAGCCGTATATCTTAGGGTTTATTTGTATGGCTTTGTATTTTTGTATTTGTATAACGTGTGTACAGGCGCATTCAACGCGCTCGGAAACTCACGAACTCCGCTGTACTTTCTGATAGGATCTTCTATAGGAAATATCGTCCTTGATTACATATTTGTGGCGATATTCCATTGGGGCGTAGCCGGAGTTGCATGGGCGACCTTCATTGCGCAGGGTGTGTCGTCTGTTTTGTCGCTCATTGCGCTTGTGGCGGAAGTAAGCAAGCTGAAAACCGAGGGCCATGTGCCGCTGTTTTCATCAAATTCGTTAAGGCGGATACTGGTGCTTGCCATTCCGAGCATTCTGCAGCAAAGCTTCGTATCGGTGGGCGGACTGTTCATACAGGGGCTTGTCAATTCCTTCGGGTCATCTGTAATTGCGGGATACGGCGCAGCGATACAGCTCAATACATTTGCGATAACGGTGTTTGCAACGTCGGCTAATGCGGTATCAAATTACACTGCCCAAAATATGGGGCGCGGGTTATACGACAGAGTTCGAGAGGGCTTTAAGTCTGCGCTGAAAATTGACGCAGTTATTGCAGTGCCGTTTGTGGTTTGCTACACGCTGCTCGGAAGCTTTATGATCGGCATATTTATGGACGAACCCACGGTTTCGGCGCTGGAAACGGGCAGGCAGTTTTTATACATAACAGCGCCGTTTTACTTCATTGTAATGGTAAAGCTGACTGTTGACGGGCTTATGAGAGGCGCGTCTGCGGTAAAATATTTTATGATCTCAACATTTTCCGATCTGCTGTTGAGGGTAGTTCTGGCATATATACTTACGCCGTACTTCGGGGCATTGGGAATATGGATGTCGTGGCCTGTAGGCTGGGTGATCTCGGCAGTTTTGGCGGTAAGCTTCTACATCAGGGGCGTTTGGCTGCCTGATGAGAACAAGACCGCATCGTGAACGAATTGCGATCTGCGGCAGCTTATTGCGCTGTGGATCAGACGTTTCGATAGAGTATTATGACTATGAATTAATATATAGAGAAGCGAAAGGCGGGGCGGCAGTGCTCCGCCTTTTTGATAATGACCGGGCTGCGGCTTATCTCTGATTGTTGAAATCACAGCTTTTAATTCTGCGCATTAAAATTTTGCAGATTGTTCAATAAACGACTTGATTTTATAAGAAATTGGTATATAATAGATAATATAAAGATGATAAACAAAGCAGCTCCCACGCGGGAGAGATCAATATAAAAACTATATATGAGCGAATTTTGATTCTTTCGTCAGAATCAACAAATATACATCACCGTGTCACGGCGAGGGAACTTGGCTCAGCCGCAGAAATTCACACCTAAAAGGGGTGCGGTCTGCCGGTGGCAGACGTTGCCGCAGGCAACAGCACCGACCGAGGCGGCAGCGGAGACCTCCGCCTTTGGAAACCGCAAGTCTTTTGAAAAAGGCTTGGCGAAAGGTTTATGCTGTACTCTATCGAACCTTTAGTTAATGTTATTACCCGCAAGGAGGAGCTTGGAATGTATGATTATAACAGAATAAAGAACCACATCAACGGTGTTGAGTCCTCGTCATATGAAATATTCGGAGCTCATATCGAAAATGGCGGCGTGTATTTCTCGGTTTTTGCGCCTGCCGCACGATCGGTTTGCCTTTGCGCCGATTTCAATGACTGGAACGAAATAAAAATGACCAGGGATTATTTCGGAGTCTGGAGCGCTTTTGTTCAGGGCGTGGGCGAGGGAGTGATGTATAAATTCAGGATCTACTCCGAGAGCGGATCTCAGGATAAGACCGACCCGTTCGGTTATTACTGCGAGGTGCGTCCAAATAACGCCTCGATCGTATATGATATCGATAATTATACATGGCGTGACAGTGCGTGGCTGGAAAACCGAAATAAAAACTATAACGCGCCGCTGAATATCTACGAGGTGCATTTGGGCACATGGAAGGTCAAGGACGGAAAAACCGGTGATGAACGCCTTTATAAATATGAGGAGCTGAAGACCGAGCTTGTGCCTTATGTCAGCGAAATGGGGTATACTCATATTGAATTTATGCCGCTGTGCGAATATCCGTATGACGGATCATGGGGTTATCAGGGAACGGGTTGGTTTGCGCCTACTTCCCGATACGGGGAGCCAAGATACCTCATGGATCTGATAGATACCTGTCACATCAATGATATCGGAGTTATACTGGATTTTGTTCCCGTTCATTTTGCTACAAACGAAAACGGTCTTTCGCTTTTTGACGGATCATATATGTATGAGAGCGATATCCCGCAGCTTCGTGAATCGGCATGGGGGTCGCTGCGTTTTGATTATTCAAAGCCGCATGTCCACAGTTTCATGCGTTCTGCAATGAATTTCTGGATCAATAAATATCACGTTGACGGACTCCGTGTAGACGCAGTCGCTTATCTTATTTACCCCAAGGGTACTGCGGATATGCCCGAATATGACTGCGGGGTGTGGTTCCTTCGCAGCACACTCTATACGCTGAACGCTTATCACCCCGATGTTATGTTCATTGCGGAGGATTCCACCTGCCGTAATAAATGTACTGCGCCCGTAGTTTACGGAGGGATCGGTTTCGACTATATGTGGGATTTTGGCTGGGCGAGCGAAACCCAGAATTATCTTGCGCTTCCGTTCGGCAGCCGCAGCCAGAATCATGACAGAATGACGTATCCCATGTATTACTTTAATCAGGGATTGTTTATGCTGGCTCTTTCTCACGATGAAGTGTCGAACAGCAGGCAGACGATCATGACGAGAGCATACGGAGATACGCAGGAGCAGAAATTTGCCGATCTCAAAACTTACTACACATTCCAGATGACACACCCCGGCAAAAAAATGAATTTTATGGGAAATGAGCTTGCGGAATATATGGAATGGAGCAGCGATCAGCCTTTGGGGTGGAATCTGCTTGAGTACCCCGCCCACGACGGATTTCATGAGTATATCCGCGCTTTGAATCTGATGTATAAGGCCGAGCCTGCGCTGTATGAGGGCGACTACGATCCAAGATCGTTTGCGTGGATAGATCTTAAGAATGCCGATAATAATATATATGCTTATAAGCGCCAAAGTCCCGCCGGCGACGAGCTGTTTGTTGTTCTGAACTTTTCGCCGTATGAGAAAGATTACTGGCTTGCGGTGGGGTACGACGGAAAATTCCGCGAGGTGCTCAACTCCGACGAGGAGGTGTTCGGCGGTCTTGACCGAATAAACGGTGTGATACAGTCGCAGAACGCCTATCTCCATTTGTATCTTGCTCCGCTGACGGCAATTGTGATAAAGCCTATGAATGAAGAGCAGTTTTCGGAGAACGAAGACCCGGATCAGGCGATGAGTGACGGCGGGGAGTAATAAAAAATTGTAAAAATTTTTTTCAAAAATCTATTGACAAAATACAAAATGAATGATATAATAATTAAGCGTTCTGAGGAACAGCGGAACGAAAGAAGCTGGTGTAGCTCAGTTGGTAGAGCAGCTGATTTGTAATCAGCAGGTCGGGGGTTCAAGTCCGTCCACCAGCTCTTAATATTTGGGAGAGTTCCAGAGCGGTCAAATGGGGCAGACTGTAAATCTGTTGTTTCGGCTTCGGTGGTTCGAATCCACCCTCTCCCACCAAAGGCGAAAAGGCTATGTTGTTTTCGGATAACATAGCCTTTTGTTCTGCTGTTTCGTTTTTGTATGATGCAGGGGCTTTTATTAACTAAAATTTTACATATATCGATATTATGCTTTAATTCGTTATCGGAAGCCGCCGATGTTTTTACGCGCGAAGTTTTAAGAATGTATCTGCATGGCCCTAAAGCTGTTTTTTGAATTTTTGAATTTCAAATCCTGCAAAAATCAATGCTAGACTTACGGGAACATAAGATTTTTTTCTCTTATTTCGCAATTTTTTCTCCGAAATTTATCGGATATCGTAAAAAAAATTAACGTTTTTTTTGGGTTTTTTTCAAAAATCATTTGACTATGTTTTCAGAATGTAATATAATTAATAGTGTGCTTATAATTGTCTTTTCGGGGCAATGCCGCATTGATAATGCACCGTTTGATACATTGTTATTTGTCATGGCTAACAGTTGTGATATATTGTATACCGATCTGCGCAAATAGCTTTGATAAAATGTGTGCTGCTGCCGAATGTATTTTTCTGTGTAGAATAATACCACGGCTTAATTAAATTTTTGGAGGCTTTATAAAATGAGCAGAGTTTATAATTTTTCAGCCGGCCCGTCTATGCTCCCCGAGTCTGTGCTTAAAAAGGCAGCCGAGGAAATGCTCGATTATCAGGGCAGCGGTCAGTCCGTTATGGAAATGTCGCACCGTTCCAAGGTGTTCGACGGCATTATTAAGGACGCAGAGAAGCTCGTAAGAGAGCTTATGAATGTTCCCGATAACTACAAGGTTTTGTTCCTTCAGGGCGGCGGTTCCTCGCAGTTTACGATGGTAGCTCAGAACCTTATGAACAAGAACAATAAGGCCGATTACATCATCACAGGTCAGTGGGCTAAGAAGGCGTGGAAGGAAGCCGCTCGCTATGGAGACGCTAAGGCTGTTGCTTCCTCCGAGGATAAGGTTTTCTCGTATATCCCAAAGACGACCCGCGCAGACTTCCGTGATGACGCTGATTACGTTTACATCTGCATGAACAATACGATCTACGGCACCGTTTATCATGAGCTTCCCGACACGGGCGATATCCCGCTCGTTGCAGATATTTCGTCCTGCATTATGTCAACGCCGCTCGATATTTCGAAGTTCGGTCTTGTATTTGCAGGCGCGCAGAAGAACCTCGCTCCCGCAGGTCTTACTATAGTTATCGTTCGTGAGGATCTCCTCGGCAACGCTATGGATATCACTCCGAATATGTTCAACTACAAGACTCACGCAGACGCAGATTCGCTCTTCAATACTCCTCCCTGCTATACTATTTATATTGCAAAGCTCGTTATGGAGTGGATCAAGAACGATATCGGCGGTCTTGAGAAGATGCAGGAGCGCAACGAGAAGAAGGCTGCTATCCTTTATGATTTCCTCGACAATTCCAAGCTGTTCAAGGGCACTGTTGTTAAGGAAGACCGTTCGCTCATGAACGTTCCGTTCGTTACGGGCGACGCCGATCTTGACGCTAAGTTCGTTAAAGAGGCTACAGAGGCTGGTTTCGTGAACATTAAGGGCCACAGAACAGTCGGCGGCATGAGAGCGTCTATCTATAACGCTATGCCGATCGAGGGCGTTGAGAAGCTCGTTGAGTTTATGAAGGATTTCGAGGCTAAGAATTCCTGATGATTTAATTGGGTCGGTCTGTGTATATAGACCGACCAACATATATTCTGTATGGAGATGATTACAATGGCTTTGTATAATGTATTGAAATTAAATAAGATCGCTCAGGTCGGCATTGACAGACTTGGCGGCAATTATGCAGCTTCCGATGACTGCGCTGCTCCCGACGCTGTTCTTGTTCGCTCGGCTTCGATGCACGATATGGAACTGCCCGCAAGCCTGAAGGCTATCGCAAGAGCCGGCGCGGGCACAAACAATATTCCGATCGATAAGTGCACAAAGGCAGGTATCGCTGTATTCAATACTCCCGGCGCAAACGCTAACGCAGTTAAGGAGCTTGTTCTCGCAGGTATGCTCATGTCTTCGAGAAACGTTCTCGGCGGTATCGAGTGGGCAAAGACGCTCAAGGGCAACGGCGATCAGGTAGGCAAGATGGTCGAGAAGGGCAAGAGCCAGTTCGCAGGCCCCGAGATCAAGGGTAAGACACTCGGCGTTGTAGGTCTTGGCGCGATCGGCGCGCTCGTTGCAAATGCGGCTGTTGCGCTCGGCATGAAGGTTATCGGCTACGATCCGTTCCTCTCCGTTGCAGGCGCGCTCAAGCTCGACACCGCGGTTGAGTATAAGGCTAACCTCGACGATATCTTCGCAGAGAGCGATTATATTTCGCTTCACGTACCGCTTAACGCAGACACAAAGGGTACTGTTTGCGCAGAGAGCATCGCTAAGATGAAGGATAACGTTCGCATTATGAACTTTGCAAGAGATGGTCTTGTTAATTCGACCGACCTGCTTGCAGGACTCAAGAGCGGCAAGATCGCAGCTTACGTTACGGATTTTGCAACAGACGATATCCTTTGCGAGGATAAGGTCATCGCGCTGCCGCACCTTGGCGCATCTACTCCCGAGAGCGAGGATAACTGCGCTGTTATGGCTGCCGATGAGATTAAGGCTTACCTTGAGAACGGCTCTGTTATCAACAGTGTGAACCTTCCTGCAATGAAGCTCGGCGCGATCAAGGGCAAGAGAGTTTGCATTATCCATGAGAACAACGCGGCAGTTCTGCCCGCTGTTACGGCTAAATTTGCAGGCACGAACTCTGTTGAGAGCAAAGTTAGAGGCGATGTAGCATACACCGTTATCGATACCGATGCAGATGTAAGCGACGATATCGCAGCTGTTGAAGGCGTTATCAGCGTCAGAGTTATCGGCTAATGAGATCTTGGGGAGCGGTAGAGATATCGCTCCCTTTTCAGGATGGGTATTATGAAAAGAAGGATCAGAATAATAACAGACGTGATCGCCGCATTTATTATGTTTGTTTATGCGGTGCTCTTTCTGCTCGGATAGCTTGTTTCGGGCATAGGCAAGTTCAAAAACAACGATGTCAAATTTTTGGCAGCCGTTATTGTTATCATGCTTGCGTCAACTATTTTGTTCGCAAATGACGCTGCCTGTCTTATATCTGAAAAGCACAGAATGAAAACCGTCAGAGTTGAGAGCCGACTAAAGATACTGCCTTTTTTAGCCGTAATATTTGCGGTTATAACTATACCGGTCGGGGCAGCAGCGCTGTTTTTCGGGCCGCTGATGGATATCGAGCTGCTGCTCGCCCTGACTGCAAAGGTATTCGGAGTTTCGCGGGATAATATCGGGATTTCCGGAGAAGATATTCGGAATGCCGCCGCAGGTGTGTATATTGTGCTTGATATAACGCTTGAATTGTCAGCGTTTGTGAGCATATGCCGAATCATAACAGAAAAGAGCGCAGTTATATCGCCGAGGAAACAAAAATAATCCCCTTGAATTTTTTTAAAAATCCCTTGACAAATGGCTTTTTCAATGGTATAATGGTTAAGCATTGTAACGGACCATTAGCTCAGTTGGTTAGAGCAACCGGCTCATAACCGGTCGGTCCGGGGTTCGAGTCCCTGATGGTCCACCAGAATACCCTCATCGCTGCGGTGAGGGTATATTTTATTTTTGTGAGGGATCAATATTGAAACGTGTTGTGTGTTTTCATAACCCCGATGGTGAGAACGGCTATCTGAGCAACTGGTATTTGTCTGATTTTGAGATAGAAGGCATCCGTTTTACGTCGATGGAGCAATATATGATGTATCAAAAAGCGGTCACGTTTTATGACGCGGATTCTGCCAATAAGATACTGTCTGACAGCAACGTTGGGAAAATCAAGGCGCTCGGACGTCAGGTCAGGAATTATGATGATGTTGTGTGGAACGGTATCAGGCAGATCGTGATATACAAAGGTCTTTTAGAGAAGTTTCGTCAGAATGCGGATCTGAAAGAGAAGCTGCTGGCTACGAACGTTGATATTCTGGCAGAATGTGCCGTAAGCGACAAGATATGGGGCTGCGGGATCTCAATGCGCGACGGGCGTCGGTTTAACATGGCGGAATGGGAAGGGCAGAATCTTCTCGGGTTTACGCTGATGCAGGTCAGAGAAACGCTGCGGCAAGAATAAAAAATAAAAAAATTTTAAAAAAACTCTTGCAATTTCCAAAACAATGTGTTATAATAATCAAGCAGTCGAAAAACGACAGAAATTCAGTTGGTATTGATGGCATTGAGGGTACACCTGTTCCCATTCCGAACACAGAAGTTAAGCTCAATAACGCCGAAGATACTTGGGCGGCGACGCCCCGGGAAAATAGGAAAGTGCCAACATTTTGAACAGTCGGTTTCGGCTGTTCTTTTTTTATATATTTACATTGAAAATTCAAACAGAGAACGCTGCGGCAGCTGAGAATGCGACCGGAAAGCCCCCGCAAGGTATCTGCGTTAAAGAAACAAATTAACAGCTTGAGATTATTTAATTGCCGAAGTAATAAAAGCCCTGCGGAAATGATGTCAGATATTGACAAATACGTGTCTTTTCAGCATAGAATAATTATGGGATCGGTAAAAACAGTCGGATAAAAGAGCAGTATCGGCATTCCGATAACAGAACCGTTATTACAGAGAAGAGCCGCAAAAGAGCAAATTTTGTCAAAAACAAATATAATAAAATAAAAATAACAGAATAAATAAGCTAAAATTACTCGCTTGAATTTAATGAAATATCAACAAAAATAAAATTATATTTCTAAATAAGAAAATTAATAATTCTTTTACATATATTTTTTTAAAATTTTTTGTATAAATTTCTCAAAACCACCTTTACAATATTCGATTTTTGTTTTATAATTACAATAAGTCTAATTGAGTGAGAAAATCGAGTGTGTTTATATGACTTTGACGAAATGTCGTTAATGAACACATTGAAAGGTTGGAGTTATAAATGAGTATTGAAAAGATTAAGTCGGAGCTTGCGGGCACAGCGGGTTATAAGCGGCTGGAGGCTCTTTTCGATGAAGGCAGCTTTTCTCCGATCGCTCCGTTTGCAAATTCGTGCGGCGGGCCTGCGGAGGCGGCAGCCGGCTTCGGCGAAATAAACGGCTGCGAGGCGTATGCGTTTGCGCAGAACAGCGACGTCTGCTCGGGCGCAATGTCAAAGGCGCAGGCTGCGAAGCTTGAGAAGCTTTATGAATTGGCACTCAAAACGGGCACTCCCGTTGTCGGGATTTACGATTCATGCGGCGCAAGAGTGGACGAGGGCGTCGATATGCTCCAAAGCTACGGCAAACTTTTGAATCTGAGTGGCAAGCTTGCGGGAGTTGTTCCCCAGATCTCGGTCATTCTCGGTCCGTGCCTGGGCACTGCAGCGCTGCTTGCGGCAGAGGCTGACTTCGTTATCCAGAGCGAGCAGGGTAAGTTTACCGTCAATACAAACGGCGAGGGCGGAAGCGCAGAGGAGAACATGAAGCACGGCGCAGCTGCGATCTGCGCAAAAGATGAGTTTTCAGCTTTGGAGGCTGCAAAAAATCTCGTTTCCATGCTGCCCCGCAACAACCTTTCAGACGCATTCGAGATCGACACGGCAGATCCCGTATCCTGCGGTGATCTTATTACATCATTTGCGGACGGCGGAAGCTACATTGAGCTTTATGAAGGCACTGCCGCAAACGTCAAAACAGGTTTTGTCCGCATAGACGGCGCCACGGCAGGCGTTGTAAAGACGAGCGGCGAGATAGACAGACGCGCAGCCGAGAAGGCATCGAAGCTTGTTCGCTTCTGCGATGCGTTTTCGATACCTGTTGTTACGCTTGCCGATTCTACCGGATTCAAGTGCATAAGATCGGCGGCTAAGCTTACTGCGGCTTACGCCGAAGCTACGACTGCGAAGGTGACGGTCGTTACAGGCGAGGCCTACGGCGCATTCTATATGGCGCTGGCAGGCACGGGAGCGTCGGCAGACGTTGCGTTTGCTCTTGAGGGAGCATGCGTTTCACCGGTAAATCCCGAGGCGGGGATCATTATCCTTGCGCCCGATATGCTGAAGACCGACAAGGCAGGACGGGAGAAGGCTCTTGCGCAGTTCAAGGAGGAACAGTGCAGCGCGCTGAAGGCTGCGCAGCAGGGCTATATTGATTCGGTTTTAACGGAGCAGGAGCTTCGCAGTGCGCTCATCGGTGCGCTTAAGATGCTTTCGGGCAAGAGAGAATCAACTCTTCCGAAGAAGCACAGCACATTATAACCACAGACGGAATGTCCCCGCCTCTATAAGGCGGCGGGTTTCATCCCACGCTCAGTAAGGGTTTAAATCCCCCACTGAACGCACAAGCCTGCGGCTTGTGTCTGCTTATTGAAAGCAGAGCTTTTAAAATTCGGCGGGATTCCGCTTTTTGATAAAGGGAGTATGGACAATGAGAAATTTGAAGATTACCGTAAACGGTGTTGTATATGATGTTCAGGTAGAGGACGCACAGGGCGGCGCTGTTTCCGCAGCACCCGCTCCCGCAGCAGCTCCGACGCCTGCGCCTGCTGCTGAACCCGCAGCGCCCGCCAAGTCAGAAGCCAAAGGCTCCTTGAAGATCGATATCCCGATGCCGGGCACTATCATCAGCGTAAATGTAAAGCCCGGTCAGAGCGTAAAGAAGGGCGATGTCCTAGTTGTGTTCGAGGCTATGAAGATGGAAAACGAGATCCAGTCGCCTCAGGACGGTACGGTAGCAAGCGTGCTTTGCACAAAGGGCGAGAACAAGGAGTCCGGTGCGGTCCTCCTTACTTTGGAATAAGGGGGAACCTGACAGATGGCTAAAGGAACGGCTAATAAAAAGGGCGGCGCATCATTAAACAAAACCGACGCTTGCCCTGCAAATAATGCAGCGCCTGAAAAGAAGATCACGCCAAAGAAGATCGGCATTACCGAAACAATTCTGCGTGATGCTCACCAGTCGCTCGCAGCAACCAGAATGACAACAGAGGAGATGCTTCCTGCGCTCCCGCTGCTCGACAAGATCGGATTTCATTCGCTTGAGTGCTGGGGCGGCGCAACGTTCGATTCCTGCTTGAGGTTCTTGAACGAAGATCCGTGGGAAAGACTCCGCATAATTCGCAAAAGCTGCCCGAACACAAAGCTGCAAATGCTGTTCAGAGGGCAGAATATGCTTGGATACCGTCATTATGCCGATGATGTGCTCGAATATTTTGTACAGAAGAGCGTTGCAAACGGTATCGATATAATCAGGATATTTGACGCATTAAATGATATAGATAACCTCAAGACAGCTGTTAAAGCGGCTAAAAAAGAGGGCGCGCACGCACAGATCGCTATTTCGTACACTACCGGTCCTGTGTTTGATACAAATTATTATATAGACTACGCAAAAAAGATCGCAGACTGCGGCGCAGATTCGATCTGCATAAAGGACATGGCTGCGCTGCTCACTCCTTATGAAACGGAGAAGCTGGTAAAGGCGCTCAAGGGCGCTGTTGATCTGCCTATCCAGGTGCACACACACTACACCTCGGGTCTTGCTTCGATGTGCCTTATGAAGGCGATCGAGTCGGGCGCAGATGTTATCGATACGGCAATGTCTCCGTTTGCGCTGGGAACGAGCCACGCTCCCACTGAATCGATGGTCGCAGCGTTGAAGGATACGCCTTATGATACGGGGCTTGACCTTGTTGCGCTGACCGAGATCCGCTCCTACTTTATGGATCTTCGCAAGAAGTACATAGACAGCGGTCTGATCGACCCGAAGATGCTTGCTACAGACGCAAATGCGCTGATATATCAGGTTCCCGGCGGAATGCTCTCGAACCTTCTGTCGCAGCTTAAGCAGATGGGCAAGGAGGATAAGCTGGAAGAGGTAATGCAGGAAGTGCCGAGAGTCCGCAAAGACGCGGGATATCCGCCGCTTGTAACTCCTTCCTCACAGATCGTGGGCACACAGGCAGTCAGCAATGTGATCTTCGGCGAGAGATATAAAAACGTAAACGGACAGTTCAAGGATCTGGTTCAGGGCAAATACGGAAAAACGCCCGTTCCGATCGATCCGGAATTCAGAAAAAAGATAATCGGCGACGAGAAGCCCGTCACCTGCCGCCCGGCAGATCTGCTGGAGCCCGAGCTTGATAAGCTTCGCAAGGAGTGTGAGCAGTGGTGCGAGCAGGAAGAGGACGTTCTCTCCTATGCTCAGTTCGACAGAGTTGCAGTGAAGTTCTTCGAGAGCCGCCGCAACAAAAAAGCAGGTATAGACAGCGAGCACTTTGACCCCGAAAACAAGGTGCGTCCGGTTTAAATTGAATAATATGGGAAGTTATGAAGGTATATCCGTAAAGTCATAACATATATTTACTTTGAGCGCTGCTTTGGGAGTCAGGCGGGGCGGCGCAAGAAGAACACTAAATGCCGAGGCTCCGACATGATGCTTATGCAGCTATAGACGGCAAAAGCATGATCGGACAACGGCAGTCTTACATCTAATATATGATTAGGGCACATCTGAGCTGCACCTCGAGAATGCGGGGCGGCGCTTGGAATTGTCCATTATAATTTCATCATGCAGAGGAAGTTATAACATGGAAGAACAAGAGAGAGTGAATCCTTTAGGCACTCAGCCTGAAGATGAGGGCGCGGAGCAGATGCCCGGTATGGGCGCTGCGGGCGATATCGGCGCGTCTCCTCAGGCGGGCGGTTATCCTGCTCATATGGGCGGGCAGCCGGGAGCTGTAGGGCAGTATCAGAATGCATACGGCTACCAACAGAGCTATCCGCAGCAGGGAGCTTACCGACAGGGCTATCCGCAGCAAAATGCTCAGGCATACTACCCTCAGCAGGGGGCTGCGGGCGCATACAATTACAGGAACAGTTATCCGCAGCAGGGCTACAATCAGCAGAGCGGAACAGGCCCCGGCGAGTATGATTATCGCCAGGCCGGGAAAAGTCCGCAGCAGCCACAGCAGCAGATGAATTATCAGCCGGCATACAATATGTATCCCGGCTATCAGTACGGTCAAATGCAAAACGGCTACGGATATTATCCGCAGCAGCCGTATCCACAGCAGAATCAGCCCTTCCAATATGCACAGCAGCAGGCCGGAATGAATCCGTACCAGCAGAAAATGGCAGCGGCGGCAAATTACGCAAATCAGCGTGCCAAGAACCCGAATGCTCCCATTACCGAAAACGGCGAGGCTGTTATTAAAGCGCCCGGCAGCGGAGAAGCTCCGCAGCAGGGAGAGCGAAAGATGGAGGACAACCGCACAACGGCTGCCGACAGCGACTTCGTTCGTGAGGAGATAGGGCCGGACGGCAAGAAGTACGTTGTTCGCCGAGTGCCGAAAACGAGCGAGAAGAATAACGCTCCAAAGGCACAGGACAGCGACGGCGGCAACCGTCAGAACGATCAGAAAAAGCCAAATAAATATCTTGAGAATCAGATAAAATCGGAGTTGGGCGAACACGCGCTGGAAAATGGCGCTGTTGTAGTATACAAGTCGGATATGAAGAAAAAGAAAAAATCCGACAACGAGGGTCACTATGAGCCAACTCTGGAGCATATGCTCAAAGGACCTCCGAAGAGAAAGTACGAAGACCGTGAGGCGTTCGATTTTGAGTGGAAGTGTCCGAAGTGCGGAATGGTCAATCCCGACACGATCGGTACCTGCCACTGCGGATGCACTCAGCGTGAGGCAAAGCGTATAAAGCGCGAGCAGCGAAAAGCCGAGGAGCAGAAAGCAAAAGAAGCTCAGTCCAGTACCCCCGATCAGCAGCAGGCACGTCCGGCACAGCAGTCGGGGCAGAGCCAACAGCAGGAAAGACCGCAGCAGAGCTGGTTTGTACAGCCCGGTCAATCGCAGGGTCAGCCTAAGCCCGCAGGGCAGTTCGTTCAGCCACAGGCGCAGTTCAGACAGCAGCCTGCCGGGCGGTTTGTAAATCCGCAGCAAACTCCGCAGGTGCAGAATCGTCCTCAAATTAACCTTCAGCAGGCTCAGCCGTCTGCACAGGATAGATTTGCCAGACCACAGGCCAATCAAACGGATCCCGAAGAAGTAACTGAAGTCACCAGTCCAAACGAACAAGATACGGAAGCGGTAAAAGCGGAAGCGCAGGCTGAAATAGCGCCGCAGGACACAGCCGAGGCGCAGCCGAACGGTGAAGCCGAAGCTGCGGTGGAGCCGCAGGAGGAATTCGATCCGGAAATGCCTGATAAAGTGGAGCTGACCGCCGAGGAGATAAAGGCTGAGATCGACGAGTTTATGAGTGCTCCCGTTCAGGTTTGGCGGCCGCAATCTGCTGCCGGACGTGATAACGATAAAGCCAAAAGTGAGATCTATGTTTTTGGCAAAAACAAAAACGACGATAAGAAAACAGAAGATACTAAAAATAATAAAGAAGAACCAACGGATAAAGCTGCCGAAAAGGAGAAGGCGTCCGAAGATAAAAAATCAGATGATAAGGCGAAAGCTGATGATACGAAGGCTAAGCCTGAGGTTAGTAAGCCTGAGAGTAACGACAGCGGCGAGTTGGATGGACTTGTTAACGAAAATGAGTGGAAATGCTCATCGTGCGGCAATATAAATCCGGTCAGCGCCAATAAGTGCAAATGCGGTCACAGCAGAGGAAAACGCACGATGTCTGCTCAGGATCTTATAAATGCGACACGCAAGAAGGCTGCTGTTCCGTCGGCAGATAAGTCAGACGACAAAAATGTGGCTGCCGACAGCAAGGTCAAGCAGGAAGCGGAGAAAAAGAAAGCCGCAGAGGAAAAGGCTAAGAAGGAAGCAGAAGAAAAGGCTGCTCTTAAGGCGAAGATCAGAGCCGAAGAGGAGCAGAAGATCAAGGCTGAACTGGAAGCGAAGCGTAAAGCAGAAGAGGAAGCGGCGAAGAAGAGAGCTGCCGAGATCGAACGAATTCGCGCAGAGGAAGAGGCTAAGATCAAAGCAGAGTTTGAAGCAAAGCGTAAAGCAATTGAAGAGGCACGCCAGAAGGCTCGTGAAGAGGCAAGACGTAAAGCCGAGGAAGAGGCAAAGCGCAAAGCCGAGGAAGAGGCAAAGCGCAAAGCCGAGGAAGAGGCGAAGCGCAAAGCCGAAGAAGAAGCAAAACGCAAGGCCGAAGAAGAGGCAAAGCGCAAAGCCGAAGAAGAGGCAAAACGCAAAGCCGAAGAAGAGGCAAAGCGCAAGGCCGAGGAAGAGGCAAAGCGCAAAGCCGAGGAAGAGGCAAGACGCAAAGCCGAAGAAGAGGCAAAACGCAAAGCCGAGGAAGAGGCAAAGCGCAAAGCCGAGGAAGAGGCAAGACGTAAAGCCGAAGAAGAAGCAAAACGCAAAGCCGAAGAAGAGGCAAGACGTAAAGCCGAGGAAGAGGCAAGACGCAAGGCCGAGGAAGAGGCAAGACGCAAGGCCGAGGAAGAGGCAAGACGCAAGGCCGAGGAAGAGGCAAGACGCAAGGCCGAAGAAGAGGCAAGACGCAAGGCCGAAGAAGAGGCAAGACGAAAAGCAGAGGAGGAAGCCAGACGTAAGGCGGAAGAGGAGGCTAAGAGAAAAGCCGAGGAAGAAGCCAAGCGAAAGGCAGAAGAAGCGGCAAAGCGCAAAGCAGAGGAAGAAGCAAGGCGCAAAGCTGAAGAAGAAGCGAAGCGCAAAGCAGAGGAAGAAGCAAGGCGCAAAGCTGAAGAAGAAGCGAAGCGCAGGGCCGAGGAAGAGGCACGTATGAGAGCCGAGGAAGAAGCAAGAATCAGAGCAGAATTAGCAGCCAAGATAAGGGCTGAAGAAGAGGCGAAGATCAGAGCCGAGGAGGAAAGGATCAGAGCCGAAGAGGAAGCACGTATTCGTGCCGAGGAAGAAGCCAGACTCCGTGCGGAGGAGGAGGCTAGATTCCGTGCGGAAGAAGAAGCGCGTATCCGTGCGGAAGAAGAAAAGCGTCAGGAAGCCGAGCTTGCAGCAATGCGAGACAGGATCAGAGCGGAGATCGAGGCGAAATTCAAGGTCGAAGAAGAGGCAAGGCGCAAAGCGCAGGAGGAGCAGCAGGCTCAGGCAGCCGCAGAGGCGAAGGCCAAGGAAGAAGCGGCTGCTGCACAGAGGCAGGCTGCACAAGCAGAGGCTAGCCGAGCAGCAGAAGCTGCAAAAGCTCAGGCTCAGCAGGCTGCAGCCAAGAGCGATGCCGAGGCAAAGCGCAGAGCCGACAGTATGAGGCTTATACAGGAAGCTCAGGCTAAAATGCGTGAGGAAGAGCGCAAACGCGAAGAAGCACAGCAGAGAGAAGCCGAGCAGCTTAAGCAGGCAGCCGCAGAGGACGATCTGTTTGATGACGGACTGGATCTCAGCAAGCTTACGCCTCTTCAGAGAAGTATTGAGGAGCAGAAGCGCAGAATGGCGCTTGAGGCAAGGCGAGATACAAACTCCTATTCACGTATGAATGCGCAGCGCCGCGCGCCTGCAGCCGCACCGGAGCAGCAGCCCGTTCAGCCCGCACTTGTAGATGCCGCTCAGCATGCGGTACAGGAGCCGCCTAGGACGGTAGCGCCGAGAACACAGCGTTCTCAGCGTGCGATAGAGCGACCGAAGCCCGTTGCACCCGTACAGCCCGCATCAGAGCCTCCGAAGACCACTTCACCTAGAACTCAGCAGGCGCCGCCGATGACAAGATCAATTTTCGGTTTCAAGAAAAAACCTGTTTACAAGCAGGAGAAAACCGAAGCAGGCGCAAATGAGTGGAAGTGTCCCGAGTGCGGACTGATAAACGCAAACTACGTAACAACGTGTGCGTGCGGATATCGCAAATCGACAAAGAAGCGACACAGCGAAGGTGCACCAGCTCCTCGAAATAATCCCACGCAGGCAGCAGCGCCCGTTCAGGCACCTGCCGCGCCGCCCAGATCGCAGCGTCCGCCTATGCCGCCCAGAACAGTGAACCCCGTGATGCCGAGAACGCCCGGTCCAGCATCTGTTGTTCCGCCGGTATCTCCGTCGAGAACATATCAGCCGGCAGTTCCGCCGCAGCAGTCAAGGCCAAATGCATCTGCCGCACCTATCACCAGCAGCAGACGATATCCTGCTCCGGCACGCCCGGCACCTGCACCTGCACCGGCTCCCGCACCGGCTGCCGAGCCTGAGGTACAGATATCCAACGAAGGCGGTCTGCCGCCCATCGGAACAAAGATGGATATGAGTAAACCGTGGATGTGCTTCAGATGTCACCGTACAAACGACAGCTATGTAACGACGTGTGCCTGCGGTGTAACAAAACGCAGATGTGCGCGGTTCTACGAAACCGGCGAGGATCCTTATGCCGCTCAGGAGGAAGAAGATCTTAAGAAGGCAGCTGAGCGTGAAAAGGCAATGGAGAATATCCGTGAACAGCAGAGCAACTACGGTCCGAAGCTGTTTGACGATCATGTTATAGTTGAAGTAGAACAGGTTTCAAGGCAAAGCTCCTTGGAGCGCAAGATGACAAATATGCTGAATAATGCGGTAGAAAAGGTCAGCAGCAGAAATGCTGCGGCACCCGGCCCGGAAGACCGTTTGGAAAGATACAGACAGCAGCAGGCTCCCGCACCGGTTCAGCAGGAAACAAGAGAGCCGAAGTTCGATGAATGGAAGTGTCCTAACTGCGGAACTATTAATAACAAGTATACCGATGTATGCTCATGCGGATTTACTCAGCAGCAGGCAAGACTGATGAAGCAGGGAGCTGCAGTTCAGCAGAATTTGCGTCCCGGGGCAGGCCCGGCAGGTTCGAGTCAGATTGGCACAGCGGTAACTCCGCCGCCGATACCCGAACAGCCGAAGCGTGAAGAGCGTAGAACTCCGCCGAAGTCAATATTTGCCTCAAAGAGAAATCAGCGCCCCGAAACCGGCCCGGCAGCATCGGCAGGTCCTGCAAGCAGAGTGATGAAATCGCCGCCGCTTACTACAAAGCAGGATAAGGACAGAGAGCCTTACTTTGATGAATGGAAGTGCCCGCTTTGCGGAACGATCAACAATGACTACGTAACGGCGTGCAGCTGCGGTTGTACAAAGCGTAAAGCTCAGCACATAAATGCTCAGAGCAAAAAGTAAAATGCAATACAATTACTCCTGAACATTTGGCAGCAAAGGTTAGGTGTATGTAAGATCCCCCGAAGGCAGATATGATACTGCTTTCGGGGGTGTCTTTTTACCGGATATTGTCTTTTGAGTGGTTTGTTATTGTTCTGTTTTGCTGTATAAAGCTCACTAATACTTTTTATATTATTCGGAAGCGGCAGAAGCAATATTCAAAAAGAGAAGCTCGCTAATAAACGTATTTTCTTATTAATGCGGCAATTATTACTCCGACAATTATTACTCCGACAATTAAATAATAGTAAGCTGTTAATTGGTTTCTTTAACAGAGGTACCTTGCGGGGGACACTTGCGCACACTTTAGTATTTAGTCTTCAATATCGACTTCACTATTTCTCGTCATTACAAATTTTTGACGTTTCCATCATCCCCAACCCCCTTCTTCCTCAAGGAAGAAGGGGGACTGGTCTCGGTCTCGGCTGCCACATTAATAAGGTCTGACAGATCGCAGCAAGAGGGGTTCGCCGAGCCTTTTTCAAAAGGCTTGGGATTTTGAAGGTAAGCGAGACCGATCGGAAAGCCCCATGGATAAAGCCGTAAATAAAAGGCTCTGTTTTTAACGGCTGTTTAATTGCCGAAGTGATAATAAGCTATGAATGTATGCTTTGTTATCCGGTATTATTGATCCATCGTACAGAGCTTGCCGATGAATATCGGGCAGCTGTAGGTATTGTCGTATATCATAAACACGAATGGACGGGTTAGAAAAACTTCTTTAGGTTCTTCGGGAGAAAACGCTGCTGCATTGTCAAACATAGTGACAGCAGTTGCGGCAGCGGCCTTCGTACCTTTTTCATCAAGTTCAATATGAGTTTTATGGATCACATCTCCGATCACTATGTCTGTGCTTGTTGTTATTCCGCTGAAATCGGCATCGTAAAACGCAGACGGCATACCCATGTCTGAAAGCATATTTTTCAGGCTGTAAGTGCTGTCAAATGTAAATTTCGGGATCTTTACCAAAACATCTGTATATGTTTGATCGTTGACAAGGCTGTCGATCGTATCCGCTGTTAAGGAGGAAATATAATTAGAAATATCGATATCTTCATTCGGAAGTATTGCGATGAAGCTGTAGTCTCCGTTTTTATCGGTCTTATAAGGCTTGATAAATCCAGCAGCGTCATCATTCTCAATATATATGCTCTCGGTAGAGTTGAGGTAGTCGGCAGTTGTTGACGTACCGTTAAGGTTCATAAAATCTTCGGTGGTTACGTTGTCTTTTGTGTATTCCTCAGTCCATTCGCCTTCAAAAGCAACAGCGTTGAGAAGTACCGATACGGTGCTTTCGTTTATTGAATCGGGATCGAGGATCTTCGGTATCATTTTGTGGGTCTTGTCGTTCACCCAAGAGTTGATATGATCAACTGTTTTTTCGCTGTAAACCTCGCTGAAAAGCTCCGCGCCGTAGGTTTGGGTCAATTTGTTTTTAAATTTATCATTGATCGTGATGTCGTCACGCTTCATTATGAACATGGAGTTTGCAATGCTTAATATATTGTTATTGGCGCTATTCAAATAATTCAATGCATAACTGTTGATATTATCGGCGCTGTTCCTGCTGCCTGCGAGAAGATGTTCCATCTCGGTCAATGTGTCGCCATTAGCGCCGTTCATGACCATTGAAAGCGCCATGTAAACCGAGATAGGTGAAACGAGCGTGTTGGTCTCGGGCGAAAAATCATCACATTGTTTAAAAAGCTGCGTTGAAAAGGCATTCAAAGCAAGTGTCATAGCTGCGTAGTCGGGAATATCAGATGTTGACGCTGAGATACTTTTGGGGGAGGGATCATTGTTTGGCGCTTCGGATATTGGCTCGGAAGCGCCGCAGGCAGTGAAATTCATAAATGCAGACAGCGCCAGGGCAGCGGTCAGGATCCGTTTAAAATTATTCACGTAAAAACTCCTTTCGCAGGTACATCATTCAGTAAAAGCAATATCAAAAATTTCCGTAAGCATTTTCTTTGAAGCGTCATCAAGTTCGAGCTTTTCGACAGATCTGCCGTTGCTGAATTGTATGATATTCTTGTCGGTTATTGTCATTGTTATCGTGTTGTCATAATTCCGATCCGAAAATATCAGTTCGCCTTTAATAGTGTATTCGTTCACATCATCTGATGAAAGCTCGGTTTCGACCGCAGGCAGTTCCGTCAGGGACATCAGACGTGAGATAACGGCGGGGTCGGTTATCGTTACGCTCTCTTTTACCGAAAAATCTTCGGAAAATTCGGCTCTGTATGGGGTGAAAACTACATCAGCTCCGTTTTCTGCATCTTCCGCGATATCGCCTTTAGGTACCATGCCGCTGAATTCTTCGGCAGAGTCCCCCGCTGCATATTCTTCGTTCAAAGCAGCGGTGTCAGCGGGAGCTTCGGCTGCGTTCGAAAAATCGGCAGCTGCGGTATCCGCATTGTAAAAAGTGCTGTCTGATTGCGTGGTATTCTCAAAAACGCTGCGAACAGGCAGAAGGTCAAGTCCAACGGCGGTCAAAACCATTACGGCAGCCGCAGCCGGAACGGCACTCATGCAAATAAGACGGATCTTTTTATCGTGACGCCTGATTTCCTCGGCACGCTCAAACACAAGCGCTTCAAACGCCGTATTATCCATCATAAGAAAAGCCCTCCTCCGTCAGAATTTTTTTGAGAGCGGCACGCCCTCGTGTGACATAATTGTCGATTTGTTTCGCAGTTTTGTGCATTGCAGCTGCGGCTTCGCTGTACGACATATTTTCGAAATACACCAGATACAGCGCAGTTCGGTAGTTATCGTTAAGCTTAGGCAGCGCCTTATGAAGCATTTTTGAGCGTTCATCGGCGAGCATTGCTGATTCCAGATGTTCAAATTCATCATCGGCTGCCATTTGGTGAACATTTTCAAGAAATGTTATTCTTGAGTGACGGCGAATGTAATTAACAGCCATGTTGTGAGCCATCGAGAATAAGTATGATTTAAGCGATGATCGGAATGAAAATTTTGTGGGATAGGCGGCGAGCTGCGCAAAGCAGTCTGCGGCAATGTCCTCGGCGGTGTGAGGATCTTTAACGTATGTCGAAATAAAGAATATGATCGGGTCTTTAAATTGTTCAATGATCGAGGAAAAAGCCTGTTTATCGCCATCAATATATTTTCGGAGAGAATCCTCAGCGCAGCACATTTGCCCACCCCCATAGATTAGTCGTATGAGGAGAAAAAACTCCTCACTGTTTAGTATATAAAAATTTTATCATAAGTTAGGGAGATAGGCAAGAATAAAGTTTCGTAAACACGCAGCTTTTGAATGAGTTAAAAATTATTAATAAAAGTTTTTTGCGCAGCTTTTTTCAAAAAAGCTTCCGAGGGTGTTCGACGAGCAATGTCATTAACTCAAGGTTCGGTAGAGCATGCAAGGGCTTCGGTGAGCGCAGCTCCCCGAGGGGCGGCGGGCGCAGCCCGCCGCCTACAGCCCCCTTCTTCCTTGAGGAAGAAGGGGGCTAGGGATGATGGAGACGTCAAAAATTTGTCATAACGAGAAATATTGAAGTCGATAGTGAAGACTAAATGCTAAGGTGGGCGCAAGTGCCCTAAAGGGGCGAGGGTCTCCGGCTGGGAGCCGTCCCCGACGGTGGAGACCTCTGCGAAGCAGAAGCACCGACCGACGCGGCAGCGGAGACCTCTGCCTTTGGAAACCGCAAGCCTTTTGAAAAAGGCTTGGCGAAAGCTTTATGCTGTGCTCTATCGAACCACGCACGGAAATATCCCGCCATATGATGCGGATATACATAAAAAATGCACACCCAAGCCGGTGTTCCAATATAAAGGAGCTGCGATATTGGGTATACTGTGGCTTATTCTATGCCGTTTTTTGTGTTGTCAAGTCCATATTTTTTTGTTTTACCCCTTGACAAACCCGGAACGATACGCTATAATAGATTATTGTATCATAATAGCCGATTTTGGGCAAAAAACGTTTTTTTGATATTTTTGTCAGTGCAATTTGACTAAATATCACAAAAATGAATCTAAAAGTTTGTGCAATGATACAAACTTTGTATTACTCGAATTTGTATTGCCGCATAATTTTTGTGCGGCGCGGCTAAACATTAAGATTGGAGTGACAGCAAGCCTATGGTGAATGTAAAGCCTGTAAAATTGGGAAGCACCACCCGAATGAGTTTCGGGAAGATCGACGAGGTCATCGGAATGCCGAACCTTATCGAGATCCAGAAAAAATCTTATGAGTGGTTTTTAAACGAAGGGCTTAAAGAGGTCTTCAAGGACGTGTCGGGTATTTCGGATCACAGCGGCAATCTTGTGCTGGATTTTACCGATTATTTTCTCGACATTGCTCACCCGAAGCATTCGGTGATCGAGTGCAAGGAGCGTGACGCAACATACGCTGCGCCTCTCAGGGTTCAGGCGCGCCTTACTAACCGCGAGACCGATGAGATAAAGGTGTCTGAGGTCTATATGGGCGATTTCCCGCTCATGACCGAAAGCGGTACATTCGTTATCAACGGCGCAGAGCGTGTTATTGTATCGCAGCTTGTCAGAAGCCCCGGCGTTTACTACAAGATGGATCACGACAAAACAGGTAAAGAGCTTTTTTCGTCAACTGTTATTCCGAACAGAGGCGCTTGGCTTGAGTACGAAAACGATATTAACGACGTGTTCTACGTTCGTATCGATAAAAACAGAAAGATCCCCGTTACCGCATTCCTGCGTGCGCTGGGCTTAGGCTCTGACGAGGATATCCTCAGTTACTTCGGCGATGATGACAGAATGAAGGCTACCATTGCCAAGGACGGCTGCACAAACCAGGAGGACGGACTCCTTGAGGTTTACAGAAAGCTGCGCCCCTCGGAGCCGCCTACGGTGGAGAGCGCTCAGCAGCACATCGACAACCTTTTCTTCGACCCGCGACGCTACGATATGTCCAAGGTCGGCAGATATAAATACAACAAAAAGCTCAGTCTTACAAGACGTATCACCGGACAAACTGCCGCAGAGCCTGTTGTCAATCCCAGAACGGGCGAGCTGCTTGTTATGGACGGCGAAACCATCACGAGAGAAAAGGCGAGGGAGATATCAGACGCAGGCGTCAGAGAGGTTCTTTTGAAGCTTGAAAACGACACGGTTATCAAGGTCATCTCCAATGGCATGGTAGACATGACAAAATATGTTGATTTCGATATCAGCGAAAAGTGCGAGATCAACGAGAAGGTTCGTTTCAGCGTTCTCTGCGAGATCCTTGACAGCGGTCTTGAAGGTGAAGAGCTTATTCAGGAATGCGCCAGACGCAAGGGCGATCTTGTACCGAACACTATTACCATTGATGATATATTCGCGTCCGTTAATTACATGAACAATCTTGCGTGCGGCGTCGGAACTACCGATGATATCGACCACCTCGGCAACCGCCGTATCCGCTGTGTCGGCGAGCTGCTTCAGAATCAGGTCCGCATCGGCTTCTCAAGACTTGAGCGCGTTGTTCGCGAGAGAATGACTTTGCAGGCGCAGGACCTTGAGGGCATTACTCCTTCGTCGCTTATCAATATCCGCCCCGTGACGGCTGCCATAAAGGAATTCTTCGGTTCTTCGCCGCTGTCGCAGTTCATGGATCAGAACAATCCGCTGGCGGAGCTTACACATAAAAGAAGACTTTCCGCGCTCGGTCCGGGCGGTCTGTCGAGAGATCGCGCGGGATTCGAGGTTCGTGACGTTCACTACAGCCACTACGGCAGAATGTGCCCGATCGAAACGCCTGAAGGCCCGAACATCGGACTTATTTCTTACCTCGCTACATTTGCAAGGGTAAATTCATACGGCTTTGTTGAAGCGCCTTTCCGAAAGATAGATAAGGAAACCGGCGTTGTTACCGATGAGGTAGTTTATATGACAGCCGATATGGAGGACGAATACATCGTTGCTCAGGCGAACGAGCCTCTCGACGAGAATCACAGATTTGTCCGCAAAAAGGTTCATGGACGTTACAGAGATGAGTTCGTGGAGCTTGAAGCAAAGCGATTTGACTTCATGGACGTATCGCCGAGAATGGTTGTTTCGGTTGCAACTGCGATGATCCCGTTCCTTGAGAACGATGACGCAAACCGTGCTCTGATGGGCTCGAACATGCAGCGTCAGGCAGTGCCGCTGCTCACAACGGAAGCGCCTATCGTCGGTACGGGTATCGAGTACAAGGCAGGCGTTGACTCCGGCGTTTGTATCCTTGCCGAGGGTGACGGCGTTGTTACTCAGGTAAGCGCAAACCGCATTACGGTTCGTTACGATACTCACGGTGAAGACGCAGTGCTTGACGACACAGGCAAGGTCGTTGAATATGAAGTAACAAAGTTCCTGCGTTCAAACCAGGGTACTTGCATAAATCAGATCCCGATCGTTGAAGTTGGTCAGAGAGTAAAAGAGGGCGATGTGCTTGCGGACGGTCCTGCAACAGATCATGGTGAGATCTCGCTGGGCAAGAATGCTCTCATCGGCTTCATGACATGGGAAGGCTACAACTACGAGGACGCCGTTCTGCTCAACGAGAAGATGGTGCGTGACGACTACTATACGTCAATTCATATTGAGGAGTACGAAACGGAAGCAAGAGAAACCAAGCTTGGACCCGAGGAGATCACACGTGAGATCCCGAATGTCGGCGAGGATCTGCTGAAAAACCTCAACGAAGAGGGTATTATCAGGATCGGCGCAGAGGTCAAGACGGGCGATATCCTTGTAGGTAAAGTAACGCCGAAGGGCGAAACGGAGCTTACCGCAGAGGAGCGGCTGCTGCGCGCTATCTTCGGTGAGAAGGCTCGTGAGGTTCGTGATACTTCGCTCAGAGTGCCTCACGGCGAATACGGCACGGTCGTTGACGTAAAGGTGTTTACAAGAGAGAACAGCGACGAGCTGCAGCCGGGCGTTAATAAGGTCGTTCGCTGCTATCTTGCTCAGAAGAGAAAGATCAGCGTAGGCGACAAGATGGCAGGACGTCACGGAAACAAGGGTGTCGTTTCGAGGATACTGCCGCAGGAGGACATGCCGTTCCTGCCGGACGGTACGCCGCTCGATATCGTGCTCAACCCCTTGGGCGTACCTTCGCGTATGAACATCGGTCAGGTGCTTGAGGTGCATTTGGGCTATGCCGCAAAGGCTCTTGGCTGGAAGATCATGACCAGCGTATTTGACGGCGCGCATGAGCAGGACATTTTCGATATCTACAAAGATCTTGCTGTCAAGGCGAAAAACGGCGAGCTTCCGCCGCCTGCGTCGCCGAAGTTTATAGACTTTACGGAGTGCTTCGAGAAGGACGGCATTTCTATGGAGTGTAAGACTAAGGTGCGTGACGGCAGAACCGGCGAGTACTTTGACAACCCTGTTACAGTCGGATATATGTACTACTTAAAGCTGCATCATCTCGTTGACGACAAGATCCATGCGCGTTCAACAGGTCCGTACTCACTCGTTACTCAGCAGCCCTTGGGCGGTAAGGCTCAGTTCGGCGGTCAGCGTTTCGGTGAGATGGAGGTTTGGGCGCTGGAGGCTTACGGCGCGGCATATACTCTTCAGGAGATCCTGACAGTTAAGTCCGATGATGTTGTAGGACGTGTTAAGACATATGAATCTATCGTAAAGGGCGAGAATATCCCGAAGCCGGGTATCCCCGAATCGTTCAAGGTGCTCATCAAGGAGCTTCAGTCGCTTGCGCTCGACGTTCGCGTTATCGATGACGAGGGCAATGAGATCGATCTCAAGCAGGATCTTGACGAAGAAACAAATCCGAAGGCAGTTGAAAACAGCGCATTCCCCGGTAAGAATGTTATCGTTTCAAAGGATATGCAGGGATTCAGCGCCGACGACAACCCCGAAAACAAGAGCATTTTTGGCGATTCCGATGTGCTTGACGATGTATATAACGACGACGCATTCTATGATGACGACGATTTCAACGAAGATGATGAAGATTTCGACGGCAGCGATCTTTCCGATGACGATTATTTCATTGATGAGGAGATCGATGAGAATGACTATTTCGGCGATGATGATCTTTAATTAAGGGAGGAAAAAGAACTATGGCATTTAATGCATTCAACTCTGTGAAGATAGGTCTTGCATCTCCTGATCAGATAAAATCTTGGGCTTATGCCGAGGACGGCGAGGTCAAGAAACCTGAAACCATTAACTACAGAACACTGAAGCCCGAAAGAGACGGACTTTTCTGTGAACGTATTTTTGGACCGCAGAAGGACTGGGAGTGCAACTGCGGAAAGTATAAGAGAGTTAAGTACAAGGGTAAGATATGCGAAAACTGCGGAGTTGAGATCACTCGCTCCAAGGTAAGAAGAGAGCGAATGGGCTACATAAGCCTTGCCGCTCCCGTATCGCACATTTGGTACTTCAAGGGTATCCCGTCAAGGATCGGTCTTATGCTCGATATCTCCCCGAGGACGCTTGAGAAGGTGCTTTACTTCGCGGCATATATCGTAACAGATCCGGGCGAAGCCAGAGAGCTGAAAGTGTGTCAGTGCCTTTCCGAAACAGAATATCGTGAGCTTAAAGAGAAGTATGACGATGATTTCAAGGCGGAAATGGGCGCAGAGGCGATCAAGGAGCTGCTTCAGAGGATCGATCTTGACGAGCTTTCCAAGCAGCTGAAGGAAGAGCTCGACGGCGCAACGGGACAGAAAAAGGTACGGCTTATCAAGCGTCTTGAGGTCGTTGAGGCGTTCAGGCTTTCGGGCAATCGTCCCGAATGGATGATACTTGATGTTATCCCCGTTATCCCCCCGGATATTCGACCGATGGTGCAGCTTGACGGCGGACGCTTTGCAACGAGCGACCTGAACGATCTGTACCGCAGAGTTTTAAACAGAAACAACCGTCTGCGTAAGCTTATCGAGCTTGAAGCGCCCGACATAATTATCCGCAACGAGAAGCGTATGCTCCAGGAGGCTGTTGATGCGCTGATCGACAACGGCAGACGCGGCAGACCCGTAACAGGACCGAATAACAGAGCGCTGAAATCGCTGTCCGATATGCTTAAAGGTAAGCAGGGACGTTTCCGTCAGAACCTGCTCGGCAAGCGTGTTGACTATTCGGGACGTTCGGTTATCGTTGTAGGTCCTGAACTTAAAATGTATCAGTGCGGTCTTCCGAAGGAAATGGCGCTCGAGCTGTTCAAGCCGTTCGTTATGAAAAGACTTTGCGAAACAAAGAAGGCTCAGAACATCAAGGCTGCCCGCAAGGCGGTAGAGCGTTCAAGCCCCGAGGTTTGGGACGCGCTCGAAGTAGTTATCAAGGGTCACCCTGTAATGCTTAACCGCGCGCCCACGCTTCACAGATTAGGTATCCAGGCGTTCGAACCGGTGCTTGTTGAGGGTCGCGCGATCAAGCTTCACCCGCTCGTTTGTACTGCGTTTAACGCGGACTTTGACGGCGACCAGATGGCAGTTCACGTTCCGCTTTCCGCCGAAGCGCAGGCTGAGGCAAGATTCCTGATGCTTGCTTCAAACAACCTTCTGAAGCCGTCGGACGGTAAGCCTGTAACCGTTCCTACGCAGGATATGATCCTTGGTTCGTATTATCTGACGCTCGACAAAGCAGGCGAAAAGGGCGAGGGCAAGGTATTCCGTGATATCAACGAGGCGATGATGGCGTATGAAACAGGTGTTATCAGCCTTCATGCGAATATAAAGGTTCGCCGCGAGGAGGAGTACAACGGAGAGATGATCTCGGCGATCGTTCCCACGACTGTCGGTAAGATCATTTTCAACCGTCCTATCCCTCAGGATCTCGGATTTGTTGACAGAAGCATTCCCGGAAACGAGCTTAAATTTGAGGTCGATTTCCTTACAGGCAAGAAGCAGCTGGGGCAGATCATCAAGAAGTGCCTGGAGAAGCACGGCACACAGACTACTTCCGTTGTTCTTGACGCAATAAAGGCGCAGGGTTATAAGTATTCGACTAAGAGTGCGATCACGGTCGCAGTCTGCGATGCGACTATCCCGCCGCAGAAAAAAGAACTTATTGCCGAAGCAGAGAAAAAGGTCGACAAGATCTATAATATGTATAACATGGGCTTGCTCTCCAACAACGAGCGTTACGCCCGTGTGCTGAAGGTGTGGGAGAAGACGACCGACGAGGTAACTGCCGCACTTCAGGGCAATCTGGACAGATACAATCCGATCTACATGATGGCAGACTCGGGCGCCCGTGGTTCTATGAGCCAGATCCGTCAGCTTGCCGGAATGCGAGGACTTATCGCAAATACATCGGGTAAAACTATCGAGATCCCGATTCGTGCAAACTACCGTGAAGGTCTGAATATCTTGGAGTACTTCATTTCTTCCCGTGGCGCGCGAAAGGGTCTTGCCGATACCGCACTTCGAACAGCGGACTCCGGATACCTTACAAGACGACTTGTTGACGTATCTCAGGAAGTTATTATTTATGAAGATGACTGCCACACAAAGAGCGGTCTTGAGATCTTCGACATAAAAGAAGGAAAGCAGCTTATTGAGGAGCTTTCCGAAAGACTTGTCGGCAGATTCCTGCTTGATGACTTTGTAGACAAGGATACAGGCGAGGTGCTTGTATCAAAGGATAAGCTTATGGATACAAATGACGCAAAGCTTATCGTTGACGCAGGCACGGAAAAAATTACAGTTCGTTCTGTTATCGGCTGCCGCGCAAAGCATGGTGTATGCCGTAAGTGCTACGGTTCGAACCTTGCGAACGGACAGGCAGTCACAGTTGGCGAAGCAGTCGGAATTATTGCGGCGCAGTCGATCGGTGAGCCGGGCACGCAGCTTACGATGAGAACGTTCCACACCGGCGGCGTAGCGTCCAGTGAAGATATCACACAGGGTCTTCCCCGTGTAGAGGAGCTTTTTGAAGGCAGAAAGCCTAAGCATCTTGCGATACTTGCGGAGATCTCCGGTAAGGTAAGCTTCGAGGAGATCAAGGGCAACACGCACGTTGTCATTCGTGATCCCGAAACCATGGACGAGAGATCGTATCTCATTCCCTTTGGCTCGAGAGCGATCGTCGAAGAAGGCTCGATCATCGAAAAGGGCAGCAAGATCACCGAGGGCTCGTCAAACCCGCACGATATTCTTGCGATCCTCGGCCCCGATGACGTTCAGAATTATCTGATCCAGGAAGTACAGAAGACGTATCGTATGCAGGGCGTTGAGATCAACGATAAGCATATCGAGGTAATTGTCCGTCAGATGATGAAGAAGGTAAAGATCGAAGACGGCGGCAATACGCAGTTCTTTACAGGCACGCTTGCCGAGAAGAACGATGTTCTGGCTGCAAATGAGGAGATCAGAGAGCGTATTGAAAACGGCGAAACTGATCTTAAAGAGGCTGAGTTCAGCCAGCTGCTGCTCGGTATTACGAAGGCGTCGCTGGCTACGGATTCGTTCCTGTCGGCCGCATCTTTCCAGGAAACAACGAGAGTTCTCACCGATGCAGCTATTAAGGGTAAGGAAGACCCGCTGCTCGGCTTGAAGGAAAATGTTATCATTGGTAAGCTTGTGCCCGCAGGTACAGGTATGAACCGCTACAACTCGATCACTCTTATCGATAAAGAGAAGGCAGAAGAAGCTTCATCCGCTGAAAATGCCGATACCGATATTGAAGAGTAATAATAAAACTATATGGAAGAGTGCTCATTAAGGGCGCTCTTCTTTTATTGTATATCAATGTTATATTCACAACGTGTTGCATTTTTGAGTCTGCTGCCGATTGTTATTAATAGAAGGAGGTTAGAACTATGGCAACACTGATCTGCAAGCGAGGGATCAGATATCGGTCAGAGTAAGCTTGGACGTAACTGGAGAGCGGCAGAATATCCGCAGGAATTTGCTTGCGAGCTAATGTTCGCTGCGGGGATATCTAACGGTTAGAGAAAAGTAGAATGGAACTTGCCTGCGGACGCTTGTCCGCCCGGGAGGTGAATTATGACAGGCTCGGAATATGCAGGACTTTTGCGTGCTTCACAATATGATGCGCATAAGGCTCTGTTTGATGAATATATCAGCTATGTGTATACTATTGTATGGGCGCGTATTCGCAGTGTCGGAAGCTATGAGGATGCGCAGGAATGTGTGAGCGATGTATTTGCATCGATCTATTTGCACCTTGAAGGGGAGAATTATGAAGGCGATCTTAAAGGTATCGTATCACTTATCTCAAAAAGACGTGCCGTGGATATGTACAGACGGCTTAGCCGCCGATCGGATTTGACCTATAATATCAGCGACAGTGAACTGGCAGCAATCTCGTCCGATTTTGACATCGAGGAAAATGCAGAGTCGGAATTTGATAACAGCAGACTTATTGACGCTTTGGAGAGTTTGGGAGAGCCTGATTCAACGATCGTAATACAGAAATATTTTTATGATCGGTCGTCACGGGAGATCGGAGAAATGTTGGATATGAGGGCGTCTGCGGTGCGAATGAGGTGCAGCCGAGCATTAAAGCGGTTAAGATCTATGCTGAGTGATCTGGAAGGGTGAATATGATGAAAAAGCTATTATTAAAAACGAATAAGATGAATGACATTGAGGTGCAGCGGCTGTCAAAACATCTGAAATTGCCGCTTAATGATACGGACAGAATGTTTAAACTGAGTGAGATCAAGTTGGAAGATATGAAAAAGAGTGAAAATTTCGACGGCAGTTACGAACGGCATGATAATACCGAATGTTTCGAGGTGCTGACAAGCTCCGCTGCGCCTGTTTGGAGTTCGTTTTTGCGTTATGCGGCTGCAGTTGCTGTTATTGTCGCTGCGGGTGGGTCGCTGGTGATGTTACATGCAGTCGTGCCGGGTGTGTCCGATAATTACGTTGGTTCGGTAGAAACTTACGAAAACGCTGCGAACGATAATGGCGCAGAAGAAAAATGTTATGTGTCGGAAGCGGAGGGGGTTGCATCGACAGCTGAATCGCAGATGATTACCGACAGTTCGGCTGATGAAACGAGCCGTGCGTTAAATAAATCTGCATTGGATAGCAGCGCCGAAAGCCCGGCAGATAATGCCGAAAGTAAAAGTGAGTCAGGCAACCGGCGCAGTGACACGAAAGGATCACAGACGATAATTGACAGTCGAGCTGATGAAACAAGCCGTGCGTTAAAAAAATCTGCATTGAATAGCAGCGCTGCAAGCCCGGCGGAAAATGCCGAAAGTAAAAGTGCGTCAGGTACCGGGCGCAGTAACACGAGTGATTACTCGAACTCGGAGAAGTGGAACGATGAAAGCGTAATTGATGATCGTGAAGCGGCAGAAAGCAGCGCCGAGGTCGGATCCGAGAGCAGCGGCGCCGGCAAGCGCGGCAGCGGCGAAGATGATGAGGAGATCCATAGCGCAATGAAGGGTATAACAAGCGAAGAGCGGCTCAAGATGGTTACAGGAAGCATGACGGTGAGAGAAGCCATCGAGATCTTAGGCGAGCCGGAATTTTTTGACGATATCGGCGGCGATTCGATTGAAGATCACAGCGAAAACGATATTGCCTATTACACGACCGATGATTACAATACAATGCTGTTTATCGAGTACGATACACTTGATGACAAAGCGCTCGATGTTTACAGAGAGGTCGATTTGATGTATGATGGCAGTTACGACAGTAATCCTTGGTTTTTTGTTACAAAGTCGCTGACCTCAATGAAATCAGATCCCGAGAACAGAACGTTCGACTGCGTGGTTATAGATTTTGACCCCGATCATAATAGCGTGAATGTTGTGTGTCCTCAGTATTTAATGTTCGAAAAGGCGGTGTGCAGGCTTACCGATGAACAGACGGAAATGCTTGTGAACAGCGGCTGCGGTTCGCTCTCATCGCTGCGCATAACTCACTCAGACGTGATAGAAGAATCGTATCCGGAGGGCATATTCGCAGAATCGGTAGATATTTTTAAGTAAAGTCAGGGTAAAGAATAGAAAATGGGAACAGCGTTCTGAAAGCTGTTCCCATAATTTTTTTAAAGTTTTAGATCAAGCATTTCTCAAAAGGCTAGCCGCCGGAGAAATTGTGCGTTAGCCCTTAACCAACTCGTCAGCAAGCTTCTCAAGATTCGGGATATCGGAATCCTTCAGTGAGGACTTGATGGTGACTGTGTTTTCACAAAGCTTGATGTCTTTGAGCTGTTCAATGATCGGCTTGATCGTGCGTGCAGCAGAGGGCGCCCATGAGCCGTTTTCAATAATGGCAATGGTTCTGTTCTTGTAGCCCTTCGATACGAGCTTGTTTACAAATGCAAGCATCGGAGGGAAAACGCCGCCGTCATAGGACGCCGACATCAGTACAAGACGGTCATAGCGGAATGCGTCCTCGATCGCTTCTGCCATATCGTCGCGGGCAAGATCAAAGAATGTTACTTTCTCTGCGCCTTTCTTCTCAAGGATCTCCTTGAATTTCTGCGCGGCAGCGGCTGTGTTGCCGTGAATGGAAGCGCAGGCGATAGTGATGCCCTTGTCCTCGGGTTCGTATTTGCTCCATGTGTTGTACTTGTCGATGTAATAAGAAATGTTTTCGTTGAGAACGGGACCGTGCAGTGAGCAGATAGTTTTGATCTCGCAGCCGGAAAGCTTTTTCAAAACAGCCTGCACCTGCGCGCCGTATTTGCCGACAATGTTAAAGTAATAGCGTCTTGCCTCGCATGCCCAGCCTTCGTCGTCCTCAGCGTCGAGAGTGCCGAATTTACCGAAAGCGTCTGCGGCAAAGAGTATTTTATCGGTGGGATCATATGTCATCATGACCTCCGGCCAGTGGACCATGGGAGCTGTGTAGAACTTGAGGGTATGCTTTCCTAGTGAAAGCTCGCCGCCGTCCTTTACGGTAACGGAGCGGCCGCCGAGATCAATATCAAAGAACTGACCGAGCATCTGGAATGTTTTTGCGTTTCCCACAAGCTTCATATCGGGGTATTTTTCAAATACAGCGGCAAGAGAGCCGGAATGATCCGGTTCAACGTGCTGAACAACGATATAATCGGGTGTTTTTCCGTCAAGAGCTTTTGTAAGGTTATCGAGCCATTCGTAAGTTTTGCGGCTGTCTACGGAATCCATAATGGCGATCTTCTCATCTTTGATAAGATAGGAGTTGTACGCCATACCTTCGGGAACGATATACTGACTTTCAAAGAGATCAAGGGTCTTATCGTCCACGCCAATGTAAACGACCGAATCGCTGATATTAAAATTCATAATTAACACACCTTTCCGTGCGCCTTGAGCGCAATTATTTACTGAGTAATATTATACCATATTCCCGCAAAAAATCAAGGATTATTAGACCTGATACCACGGCTTTTGAACAAGTTAAAAACTATTTATCAGAAAGTTTTTTGCGCAGCTTATTTCAAAAAGCGGGCAGGGTGGAGGGACGGAGCAATGTCATTAACTTAAAGTTCGATAGAGTACAGCATAAAGTTTTCGCCAAGCCTTTTTCAAAAGGCTTGCGGTTTCCAAAGGCAGAGGTCTCCGCTGCCGCGTC
>CACZCM010000008.1 GCA_902779615.1 uncultured Ruminococcus sp.
CTGCCCCTCCCTTGAGAATCCCAACCCCGCCTGCTCTACGACCACGCCGATACTTTATTCTGGTTGGGAACTTTGAATCCGCAAGCTTTCGCATGGTCATGCTGTTAGAGTCGTTGGTGCTGCGCACCAAAGGGTCGTACTTTTTCGTGTGGATCAACGTTATTTTATTAACTCTCCGATCTCACTTAATTACGCATTACGAATTCCGAATTGCTTACGCCCCTCCATCGCCGGGGCGGGCGAGGTACTTTTGCTATGCGGCAAAAGTACCCAAAAACGCACTCAAGGGCAGGGGGCGCTGCCCCTCCCTTGAGAATCCCAACCCAGCCCGGTCTAAGACCACGCCGATACTTTATTCTGGTTGGGAACTTTAAATCCGCAAGTTTTCGCATGGTCATGCTCTTAGAGTCGTTGGTGCTGCGCACCAAAGGGTCGGACTTTTTTGTGTGGCTTATCCGCCGGTTTACTGTGATTGGGAATTTTGCAGCCGCTAGTTTTCGTATGGTCGGGCTTCGGCAATCGTTGGTGCTGCGCACCAAAGTGTCGGACTTCGGAAACGTAAACTTGAAGGCACAAGCTGCAACAAAGTTTATTCGGAGCAACAGATCTGCGGACTTCACAACAGGTCGTCGGTTATGTTCATGCTTCCGGTAACTTTCCTCTAAACGGCAGCGAATAAAAAATAACTATTCTCACATCGACATTTGGAACAAGCAGCGCCGAATATGTACACACGTCAGAATGCCGCCCAACGAAAAATCAAGCGCAAAGCGAAGCCAACGCTACGAATGCGAAGAGAATACGGAGAACTCGGAAAATACATTAAAAAACTAACCTGGATCGTGATTATTGCCGCAGCCTATCCATGCGCGCACATCATCATAAACTTCATTTTTGCACACATCATGAAGTATCTCGTGTCTTGCGCCGCTGTAGATCTTGAGTGTCACATCTTCCGAACCGCTCTCTTCAAGACGCTTTTTTAACTCCAGAACTCCCCTGCCAAAATCGCCGAGAGGGTCTTTCTGTCCCGACAGTATCAGTATCCTGCAATGTTTATTTATCCTTTCATACCACGTTTTATCGGTACATTTCAAGCACAGACGAACAATATCGTTCATCGCTTTTATCGTGAAAGTAAAGCAAAACAGCTCGTCCTGCTCGTGAAGCGCGACCTCTTGAGGATCGGACGAAAGCCACGCATAATCTCTGCCTTCGCTGCGAAATTCCATATTAAAAACATCGTAAAACAGACGCTGTGAATATTCACTGCGTCTGTTTCCGCTTTGAAGAAGGCTCCCGAGATCGGTAACTGCCGCACTCATAGAAGCGGCTCGCTGGGTTCCCGATGTTCCCGCCAGGATGATCCCGTCAGCAATACCGGGAAAATCCGCAGCGCATATCCTTGCGATGAAACTGCCGAAGCTGTGTCCGAAAAGATAATGAGGAACATCGGTATAATCCTTCATAAACTCTTTTGCGAAGTTATACGCATCACGAACTAAAATCCGATCGCCGTCTTTACTCGCAAAATACCCCAATTCGTCACTTCCGTTGGCGGTATGCCCATGCCCCAGCTGATCATAAACAAAAACAGCTGCGCCCCGTTTTGCCAGAGCCGACATAAACTCTGCATACAGGTCGGTATGTTCACACAAGCCGTGAATTATCAGCACCGCTGCCTTGACCGTTCCGATAGGAATATATCCGACTCCGTTAAGGCGATGCACGTTATCGCAGGACGGAATTGTACATTTTGTTACTGCAAATTTCATGGTTTATCTCCCGTCTGCGGATTTATCTACGGTTTACAAGTTTTATTACTTGCTCTTCTTTTTGAAGCCGTCCTTTAGTGACACGCTTTTGTTGAATACAAGCTTTCCCTGCGATTTGCTGTCAACACAGAAATAGCCGATACGCATGAACTGGAAATGAGTTTGATCGGTATCCAGAACGCCTTTCTCAGCCTTGCACCCCGTGAGTATTTTGAGTGAATTCGGGTTAACATAATCAAGAAAATCTTTGTCGCCCGTATCGGGGTCGGGATCGGTGAAGAGATCTTCATACATACGCACCTCTGCGTCCTCGCAGTTTGCTGCGTCTACCCAGTGTATAGTACCCTTGATCCGTCTGCCGTCGGGTGTATCGCCTCCCCTTGTTTCGGGATCGTACTCGGCATAGACCTCTATGACCTCTCCGCTGTCGTCGCGCAGGCAGCCGGTGCATTTCACGATGTAGGCAGTTTTAAGCCGGACTTCGTTGCCGGGGAACATTCTGAAATAGCCCTTGACCGGCTCGTCCATATAGTCGCTGCGCTCTATCCAGCACTCACGGGAAAATGTGATCGTGCGCTTTCCGTCCTCGGGGCGGTTCGGGTTGTTCTCGATCTCGAAGCTTTCACTCTTGCCCTCGGGGTAATTGGTAATAATAAGCTTAACGGGATCGAGCACCGTCATCGTGCGCTGCGCGCTTTCGTTCAAATCCTCGCGCAGACAATGCTCCAGAAAAGCATAGTCAACTGTAGAATTCGTTTTGGAAACGCCGATGCGCTCGCAGAAATTCCGTATTGACTTAGGCGTGTAGCCTCTTCTGCGCAGTCCGCAGATAGTCGGCATTCTCGGATCGTCCCAGCCGTCTACAATACCGTTCTCGACAAGCTTTCTCAGCTTGCGCTTGCTCATTACCGTATTGGTGATACCTAGACGTGAAAACTCGATCTGACGAGGCTTTGACGGCAGCGTAACATTATCCCGGACCCAGTTGTACAGCGGACGGTGCGCCTCAAATTCAAGAGTACAAAGGCTGTGAGTAACGCACTCCATAGCGTCCTCGATCGGGTGAGCAAAATCATACATCGGATAAATGCACCACTCGGTGCCTGTGCGATGGTGAGGTATTCTGTTAATACGATAAATCACGGGATCTCTCATATTAAAATTGCCCGAAGCCAGATCGATCTTTGCGCGCAAAGTAAGCTTGCCGTCCTCAAACTCGCCGGCTCTCATACGTCTGAACAGGTCAAGGCTCTCCTCTATGGGACGATCTCTGTACGGCGAACGGGCGGGAGTCGTCAGATCGCCTCGGTACTCCCTCATCAGTTCGGGAGTCAGCTCGCAGACGTACGCAAGCCCTTTTCTTATCAGCTCCTCTGCGCACTCATACATTTTCTCAAAATAATCTGAAGCAAAATAAAAACGGTCGCCCCAGTCGAAGCCCAGCCAGTTGATATCCTCCTTGATGGCATCGACGTATTCCTCGTCCTCCTTGGTAGGATTCGTGTCGTCCATACGCAGATTACACAGTCCGCCGTACTTTTCGGCAGTCCCGAAATTAATGCAGATCGCCTTTGCGTGGCCGATATGCAAGTATCCGTTCGGCTCGGGCGGGAAACGGGTATGAACGGTCATTCCCGCATAATCTCCGCCCTCGGCGATATCCTCGTCAATAAAATCATGAATAAAATTCGCATTGGTCATTTCTTCGGACATATAAATACTCCCCTTATATTAACGATTGTACAGTAAACGACAATAGATATTTCCCTTTAATTCATTCTTGGCAGATCGCAGCGGCTTCCGGTCAAATCCTCTCTCTAAGGAATTTTTCTATGTCGTCTGCATAATTTGTAATTTTTCGTTTCTCCGTCCGGCACATCGGCTTCGCCTCGTGCCTGCTTTTGCGGCGGTGAGTCAATTATTGCGCTGCGCGTTGTCTTTCTTTATTTATTTCGACACACGCATACCGATTTTTATGGGGCTCTGCCCCAAACCCCGCAAGCTTTTTGAAAAAAGCTAGGCAAAAACTTTAGCTGTGTTTTACAAAACGGATTTCTGTAGTTTAGTTCACGCCAGCTCCCAATTTTTCAAGTCCCGACTCGATTCTTGCGAGCGATTCCTCTTTGCCCAGGATCGTCAGGATCTCGACTGCGCCGCCCGGCGTTACTTTCTTGCCTGCCGCAGCGATCCTTACCGGCCACATTACGGTTCCGTTCTTAACTTCAAGCTTCGAAGCAAGGTCTATCAGCAGATCGTGAACTGCGTCGGCCGTCCATTCCGGCAGCGCCTTTAATGCCTCATATGCCGCCTTGAGCATTACGGGCGCATTTTCGGCATTTGTTTTGCTTTTTTTATTGATAAACAGCTCTGCGTCATACTCCGGAAGCTGAGCAAAGAAATCTATCATCTCGGGTATCTGCGTCAGTTTAGTTGTACGCTGCTGGAGTATGCCTGCGATTTTCAGCGTATCAAGCTGCTTGTCACCTATCGCCTGTAAAATGTACGGACGCGCAGTTTCCTCAAACTGCTCCGGCGTCATCGCCTTGATATATTCGCCGTTGAACCACTCCAGCTTTGCATAATCAAACACGGCAGGTGATTTGCTTATTCCGTCGATCGAGAACTCCTGCTCAAGCTCTTTAAGCGTCATCATCTCCTTGTTGTCCTTCGGACACCAACCCAGAAGCGCAATGTAATTTACAACAGCCTGCGGCAAAAATCCGTCCGCAATAAGATCGTTAAATCCCGTTGCTCCGTGGCGCTTTGACAGCTTCGACACATTGCCGTCTTCGTCCTTGCCCATAATAAGCGGCAAATGAACATATGTGGGAATCTCCCAGCCGAAAGCTTCGTACAAAAGATTATACTTCGGCGTTGAAGACAAATATTCGTTGCCTCTCACCACATGAGTAATGCCCATCAGATGATCATCGATAACATTTGCGAAATTATAGGTCGGATAACCGTCGGTCTTTATCAGTATCTGATCCTGAAGCTCCTCGTTCGGCGCGGTTATCTCTCCGAACACTGCGTCGGTAAATGTTGTTGTTCCGTCAAGCGGCATCTTCTGGCGAATAACGAACGGGGTTCCCTCAGCCATGAGCCGGTCGATCTCCTCCTTGGGAAGATCGCGGCAGCGGCGGTCATATCCGCCGTTTGCAAATTCTTCCGTTTCCTTCAGAGCGTCAAGCCTTTCCTTGCTGCAGAAGCAGCGGTAGGCGCAGCCGCAGTCGATCAGCTTCTGAGCGTAAGGCATATAGATATCCTGTCTTTCGCTCTGAACATACGGCCCGTAATCGCCGCCGACATCGGGTCCTTCATCGTGCCTAAGCCCCGCCTCTTCAAGCGTTTTATATATCAGATCCACAGCGCCTTCAACAAGGCGTTCACGATCCGTATCCTCGATCCTGAGAACAAAATCACCGTCCTGTGATTTTGCTATCAGATATTCATACAGCGCTGTTCTCAGGTTGCCCACATGCATAAACCCGGTAGGGCTGGGCGCAAAACGAGTTCTGACTTTTTTCATATTTTGATTCTCCTTTGCGGATCGGGTCTTACCGCGCCCCGATCGATACTGTTTTTCATTATACCACAATCAGAAAAAAATTCCAATAGGTATTTTTAAGTTTACGGGGGTTTTTCAACCTGTTAAATAACGGCTGACTAATAGTTATTGCCGAACCTTTTGTCTATAAATATTAACTCGTTCAAAAAATGCGATAACATTTTGCTAAACAATTGACATAATCCCATTCCTGTGTTAAAATGGAATTGTAGATTTTTTACAGAAAAGGACTGATTTTCATATGGTTAATTTTATTATGTCAGGCGCTTGCGGACGTATGGGCAAGGTCATCGCAGAGGCAGCTTCACAGCGCAGCGACGTTAATCTTGTATGCGGCGTTGACGTTGCAAACGATAAGACCGATTTTCCGCTTTATTCCGATTTTTCTTCTATAACAGAAAAGGCTGACGTTATCATCGACTTCTCAAACCCCGCTGCGCTGGACGGACTTCTCGCTTATGCGCTTGAACATGAAGTCCCCTGCGTTCTTTGTACAACGGGCTACAGTGAAGATCAGATCGCTGCTGTCGACAAAGCTGCCGAAAAGATCGCAATTTTCCGATCCGGTAATATGTCGCTTGGCATCAATTTGCTGATCGAACTTTCAAAAATGGCTTCAAAAGTCTTCGGTCAGGACTTTGACGTTGAGATAGTAGAAAAACACCACAACAAAAAAATAGACGCTCCTTCGGGAACCGCTCTTATGATCGCAGACGGTATTTCATCTGTCCGCACGGACGATCCCGAGTATATATATGACCGTCACAGCATTCGCAAAAAACGCAGTACAAACGAGATCGGCATCAGCAGCATCAGAGGCGGAACGATCGTTGGCGAGCATGACGTTATATTTGCAGGCGACAACGAGGTGCTGACGATCTCTCATCAGGCTCAGTCAAGGAACCTGTTCGCCGTCGGCGCGATCAACGCCGCCGCATTCCTTGCGGGAAAACCCGCGGGCAATTACGATATGTCGGATCTTCTCAAGGAGAGATATTGATCCCGCTGAGCCAAGCGTTCTCGGAAGCGCGCGGATAATCAACACAACAGATCGGGAGATCGTTTTTAATAATGGCATAACAGCATTTTTGATCCGCCTTTCCAAGGCAAAAAAGCGATGGCGGACATGAAATAAACTCGATCTCCCTGAAAATAATTTGACCGGAACCACGCGTTTTCGATGCGTGCGCCGGAGGTATAGTGATATTATGGACGACCACATTATTAAGGGAAGGGGAAAAAAATTCCCTTACAACAACCGCCAGATCAGCTGGATGGATTTTAACTCCAGGGTCATGGAAGAGGCATTCGAAAAAGAAAATCCCGTAATGGAACGGGTAAACTTTCTGTCGATCACAGCGTCAAATTTAGATGAATTCATCATGGTGAGATTAGCGGGCGTGATCGATCAAATGGAGCACGGCATAAAAGAAAGCGATTTGTCGGGGCTTACTCCAAAGCAGCAGTACAATCGGCTTTCGGAAAAAATACACGAGTTTTCCGAAAAGCAGTACAGCTGCCTGAATCACTCGATACTGCCTGTTCTCAAAAAACACGGGATATGCTTTCGCAAAGTAAAAGAACTGTCGGAAAAGCAAAAAGCATTTATCGATAAATACTTCGACAAGGTGATATTCCCCGTTTTGACGCCGATGGCTGTTGACACAAGCAGACCTTTTCCGCTGTTGCTGAACAAGAGCCTGAACCTTGCGATCCGGCTGATGAACGAAGAAAAAGAAACATTTTTTGCAGTTATGCAGGTGCCGTCTGTTCTGCCGAGATTTATCGAGCTTCCGCAGGACGATACAGGCGACAATTCGCCAAAGCAGCGTGACTTTATCCTTCTGGAGAATATAATCACATCACGTCTTGACGAGCTTTTTGAGCTGTTTCGCATCAGGGCATACTGCCCGTTCCGTATAACAAGGGATTCCGATCTCGATATTGACGAAGAAGCCGACGACCTTCTCAGCGAGATTGAGAAATCGATAAAGCAGCGCCGCAGAGGCAAACCGATACGCCTTGAGATCACCTCAAAATGCGATAAGCAGCTTCGCGAATTCTTAACGGAAATGCTTGATGTGGACGAAAGCGAGGTCTATGAGTGTAAAGGTCCTCTCGATCTGACGTTCTTATCGAAATTTGCAAAAATACCCGGCTGCGAGCTTCTGTGCTTCAAGCCGATAAAGCCTGTTTCACCCTGCCCCGATTTTTACGGCTGGAACGATATTTTTGCCGCAATACGCGCAAAGGATCGATTCGTTCACCACCCTTACGAAAGCTTCGACAGCGTTGTTGCGTTTGTTCGCGAGGCTGCAAAGGACGAGAGCGTTCTTGCGATCAAGCAGACGCTCTACAGAGTAAGCGGGAATTCTCCGATCGTTGCAGCGCTGATAAAAGCCGCCGAAAACGGAAAGCAGGTCACGGTGCTGGTTGAACTTAAAGCCAGGTTTGACGAGGAGAACAATATACACTGGGCTAAGAAGCTTGAAAAGGCGGGCTGCCACGTTGTATACGGTTTGAGCGGACTGAAAACACACTGCAAGATTTGTCTTGTTGTACGAAGCGAGCCTGACGGGATCCGCCGCTATCTCCATATGGGTACCGGCAACTACAACGACAGCACCGCAAGATTTTACACAGACATGGGGCTTTTTACCTGCAAAGAGGAATTCGGCGAAGACGCTTCGTCACTTTTCAATGTTCTGACTGGCTACTCAATTCCGCCGCAGTACAATAAATTCATCGTTGCGCCTCACGGAATGAGAGCTTTCTTTGAAGACAAGATACGTCGTGAGATCGAAAACGCAAAAAACGGAATGCCTGCAGGAATTACGGTAAAGATCAATTCGCTCGTTGACCCCCACATCATCAGACTGCTTTACGACGCCTCAAAAGCTAATGTTCCCGTTCGGCTTATCGTCAGAGGCATCTGCTGCCTGATACCGGGGATCGAAAAAACAAGTGAAAATATTGAGGTACACAGCATCGTCGGTCAGCTTCTCGAACATAGCAGAATGTTCCGATTCGAAAACGGCGGCGAGCCGCAGATGTATCTTGGTTCTGCTGACTGGATGCCCAGAAATCTCGATAAGCGAGTGGAACTCGTATTCCCCATTGAAGACGACGACATTCACCGCAGGTGTGACGAGATCTTGGAAATCATGTGGAACGACAACGTGAACACACGGATACAGCTGCCGACCACAGACTATATGATGATCGACCGCAGAGGGAAAAAAGCCCACAACTGCCAGGCTGAATTTGCGGCGATCGCCAAAAAGGCTTTGAAGAAAAAAGTGCTCGAATCCACTCAGGAATCTGCTTTGACAAGCAGCGGACAATGACTATTTCGGCGCACATACAAATCTGACATCAATATTAGGTGTGTTATCATACACACTAAAAAAGGGGGACTCCTAATAATGAAAAGGATCGGTATTTTAACGAGCGGCGGCGACTGCCAGGGTCTGAACGCAAGCATCAGAGGCGTATCAAAAACGCTGTACCACCATTACGGCGACAACGTTCAGATAGTCGGCATAATCGACGGCTACAGAGGGCTTATCAACGGCGAGGCAAAGGAGCTTTCGAGAGAAGATCTTTCGGGCCTTCTTACAAGAGGCGGCACGATCCTCGGAACATCTCGTCAGCCGTTCAAGCTTATGAGAGTTATCGATGAAGATACAATGGTAGACAAGGTCGCTGCCATGAAAGAAAACTACAAAAAGCTGAAGCTTGACTGTCTTGTTATATTGGGCGGAAACGGCACTCAAAAATCAGCCAATATGCTCTCTCAGGAAGGACTGAATGTAGTGTCGCTGCCGAAGACGATCGACAATGACCTTTGGGGCACCGACATGACGTTTGGATTCCAGTCTGCTGTTGATATTGCAACGCAGGTTATAGACTGTATCCATACGACCGCTACATCACACGGACGAGTTTTTATCGTTGAGGTTATGGGACACAAAGTAGGCTGGCTTACGCTCTACGCCGGCATTGCCGGCGGCGCGGACGTTATCCTTATTCCCGAGATCCCCTACGATATCAATTCCGTTATCCGTACAGTTCAGCGGCGCAATGAGATGGGCAAGAACTTCTCGATCCTTGCAGTTGCCGAGGGCGCAGTATCTAAGGACATTGCCGCACTTCCCAAAAAGAAAAAGAAGCAGGCAATGGCAGAGATGGTGTACCCCTCCATTTCATATCAGATCGCAGCCGAGATCGAAGAGGCTACCGGTCAGGAAACACGAGTTACCGTACCCGGACACTTCCAGAGAGGCGGCAGCCCCGATGCTTATGACCGCCTGATCTGCACACGCTTCGGAGTTGCTGCCGCAAATCTGATCATCAATAAAGATTACGGTAAAATGGTTGCGCTCAAGGGAACCGAGATCGTAGCTGTCCCGCTGTCCGAAATAGCAGGAAAACTGAAGGAAGTACCGCCCGACTGCGAAATAGTTAAGCAAGCGAAGGATCTTGGTATTTCGTTCGGAGAATAACCGTTTGATACTGTTTTCGATCCGTAAAACATACTGCAAAAAAGCAAATCAATATACAAAACAAACACGGTCTGTATTACGCTTGTTGTAATACAGACCGTATTTTAAACCGGTAATGATCTGATGTCCGCAGCTTTAGATCAGCGCTGACCGTATCCCCCGTTATTGTCCGGGATCTCAGGAGTCGGAGGCTGCGGCTTTTTGATGCTGTAATAAAGAATATCGAGAACCGCAACGCCAATAACTATACCGCCGAGAAGATACGGAATATTAACTCCGAAGCTTGGAGGAACTTCTGTTTCGCTTGCGTCCTCGCCCGCACACGTATTCTCTGCAGCCGTTGTTGTGTCATCACTCGTTGTATCATTCGATACTGCGCTTGACGATTCTTCACTCGTTGTTTCCGCTGCCGCTGTTTCTTCACTAGATGCCTCTGCGCTTGAAGACTCCTCACCGGATGAATCCGCACTTGATGTATCTGCGCTTGATTCTGTGCCGGCATCGTCTGCGGGCGCCCCGCTGTATGTCGGAGTAACAGCCGTCAAAAGCTCGTTCTCTGCTCCGATCGTAACAGCCTGCCATGCAGCTTCATCACCCGAGAAAGTTACAGTACTGAGCGAACTGCACTGCTGGAACGCTGCCTCGCCGATCTCGACAAGAGTCGAAGGAAGAGTCACACTCTCGATCCCCTTATCAACTGCAAATGCGTGACCTCCGATCTTGGTTACGCCCTCGGGGATCGTAATGCTTACAATATCGGCATTACTCTTAAAGGACTCATCGCCGATAACGGTGATTTTATGACCCTCTATCTCCGACGGAATAACAACGTCCTCATCTTCACCGATATATTTTACGATCGTTGCTTCACTTCCGTCTACATCAAGCGTATAATCGTCAGTTTCAACCGTTTCTGCGCCGGCTGCGAACGGCATCATAGACAAGGCCAAAAGCGCAGACGAAAAAAGCGCCGCTGCAGGCTTAATTTTTCTGTTCATAGTTATCTCTCCTCGAAAATATTTTTCGGAAGCACAGCCGCCTGCTGCGCTTCCCCTTTTGTCTAATTCTACCACAATAAAAGTCTAAATTCAAGGTGTTTTAATTATTAATTCAGTTTTTTTGAACGTTTTTTTGAACAATCAAAACTATCATTATAAATGATGCAGCTAAATAATAGGACGTTTAAACCTCTCCGTCGTCAAAGCGGACATCTCTCCCCATCGACGGCATGTCTTTTGAAAAAAAGCTTTGTGAAAACTCCTGTTGATAAATTCCGATCATATTCAAAATCCGTAATTATATTATGCCGCAAGATGGGATCTATGATTCAAAGCTCTGCTTTAAACAAAGCCGTAAGGTTACATTCCGTTCAGTGGGAAATCGCGCTTTCCGCTGAACGGAGTATGTCCCCGGGTCAGTCCGCAAAAGAATAACGTCAATATGCGGGGATTTTGTAATTTCACAAATATAGTCCGCTGAAATTCCCCATTGCTGCTTGACCGCATGTTAATAAAGACGAAGGTCATAATCCGCATTTATAATGTGTTTATGATGTTTCTGATCTCACTCTCTGCCTGTGCGACCTCTTCTCTGAAGCTTCTCGCCGATACTCTCAGCGCTCCGCTGCCAAGAATTATCAGCTGCTCCATTCCGTCTGACGTCACAACTCTGACACGATGGTTTTTTGCGAGCTTATAGGCGGCTTTTTCGATATACGTATCTGCCGTTTCGGCTTCCTTTGTATATATCACGCTGATACCGCCGATATTCTCAACTTCTCCTACTCCGCCCTTGACTTTATATGCGTCAAACACCAGTATCAAGCTGCACTTTTTATATCCCTGATAATTGCAAAGAATATTTACAAGAGTATTTCTTGCGGCGTCAATATTTGATCTTGCAATACGGTTCAGATCGTCCCATGCAAAAATGACATTATATCCGTCAACAAGAACATACTCCTCGCCGTCGTAGTTCTTTATACCCTTTCGTTTATAATTTGAAGGCGTTTTGTCATAGCTGATACGGCTGCTTTGTGACTGCTCGCTCCTGCTCGTTATCTTACCGTAGGTACGCTCAAAAATTGACATCAATTCCTTATCCAGCGCAAAAACATCGCTCTGCGTCCTGCACTTTGAAAACAGCTCGTCAGCATCCGAAGCATATTCATTATCACTGCCGGGGCTTTCGAGAACACTTGGAAGGTGCATATGCTGCCATACCTCATTCCATTTCACGATATGACCTGCGCCGTGTGAACAAAAGACCGAATCGCATGGCTCATTCATATCCGCTTCGGGATCATAGGCAAATTTGCCGATGATTTCTTCTGAATTATGGCACGGCTCATAACCCCTGAAGGTGCACGAAAGCCTTCCCTTTCCGTGAGTATACGCAGTTACCTCGGCGCTGTAATCACCGACCGAAGCCGCCGGTATAGTTCCATGTATCTCAACAAATTCGCCGATACTCTCGGGAGGATCAAAACTTCCGCAAAGACGTTGAATATCCGTCATTGCCCTGCCTACATTCTCGGAAGGGACCTCAAGAGTAAAATCGTAATACGGCTCCAAAAGTACGCTTTCTGCGCTCATCAGCCCCTGCCGAACAGCTCTGTATGTTGCTTGTCGAAAATCGCCGCCCTCTGTATGCTTCGGGTGAGCTTTGCCCGCCGCAAGAATTATCTCGATGTCGGTAATCGGCGAGCCTGTAAGAACACCGATATGTGTATGTTCATAGAGATGAGTCAATATCAGCCGCTGCCAATTTCTGTCAAGCTTGTCTTCCCTGCATTGACTTGAAATGACAACACCGCTGCCCGGCGGAGCAGGCTTCATCAGCAGATGCACCTCAGCATAATGGCGCAGCGGCTCAAAATGCCCCACTCCTTCAACTGTATCTGTGATCGTTTCTTTATAAATAATACTGCCCGAGGTAAATTCAACATTGATCCCAAATCGCTCTTTTATCACGCTTTTCAGCACCTCAAGCTGAATACTTCCCATCAGGCGAACCGAAATGCTTCGCGTCACTTCATTCCACGAAACCTGAAGCTGCGGATCTTCATCTTCCAGGATCTTCAGATACCCAAGAAGCGAATGTATTTTTGAAGCATCATCAGGTACGACCGAATAGCTCATCACGGGGGAGAGCACGGGCGAGTCGAACTCTCCCTCAACGCCCAGACCGTCACCGGGTCTTGTAAACGAAAGTCCCGTCACTGCGCATATCGTTCCCTGCGAGACACTCTGCGCACGGGTGAACTTTTCGCCGGAATAGATCCTGATGTTGTCTATCTTTTCTCCGTTTTTATTTTTATCGCTTTTCGGGATATCCTTAACGCTGAGAGATCCGCTAGTGATCTTCATATAGGTCAGGCGGCTGCCCTTTCCGTCATCGGCGATCTTAAAAACACGTGCGCCAAAGCCGCCCTCTTTCGGAATAAAAACAGTGTATCTGTACATCAGCTCAAGAAGCCTGTCAACACCGTCAAGCTTTAAAGCCGAACCAAACAAACACGGAAAGATCTCACACCGCTTTATAGCTGCTGCTGCATCATCAACACATAGAGCCCCCTGTGTCGGTAAATTTATCGAGAAGCGTTTCGCTGCACATAGCCAATTCATCGGCAAATTCATCGGCAAATCTATTGCCGGATCCACCGCCATACACTGACGAAAAATCGATGATATTCTCACTCAGCTTATCATTCAAGCGCATCAGTACATCGGCTCTGTCAACTCCGTATAAGTCTGTTTTGTTCACAAAAACTATACACGGTACGCTGTACTTTTTCAGCAGCCTCCAAAGGGTTATTGTATGGCTCTGAATCGGTTCAGTTCCGCTGACAACCAATATCGCATAATCCAAAACACTGAGCGTTCGCTCCGCTTCTGCGGAAAAATCAACGTGCCCGGGAGTATCGAGAAGTGTAAAAAGCTTATCTTTATATGTTATGACCGCCTGCTTGGAGAAGATCGTTATTCCCCTCTCCCGCTCCAATGAAAATGTATCGAGATATGAACTTCCGTGATCGACACGCCCAATTTTAGCGATAGTTCCGGCAGTATAAAGCAGCCCTTCCGACAAAGTGGTTTTTCCCGAGTCAACGTGGGCCAAAATGCCGACTACGATCTTATCCATGATCCACCTCTGAACTCAAAGCACTAAACATTCTCGCTGCGCGAATAATATTCTCACACGCCGCCCCGCTTTTTAGGTCAACCTCTGCGTCGCTTCCGCTAAGCTCCAACTCGCTTCCAAATCCATATAAACACGCAGCGAACGGAAGCCCGTTTTTCTTTGCGGCTTCCAAGTCGCTTGAGCGGTCGCCGACCAAAGCGTACTCTCTGTCTGGGTATTTGCCCATGATGATCGGAACGATCTTGTATTTTGGAGTAAATCCATACTCCTCAGCCGTAAAATAATCGTCAAAAAAGCGATCCAGTCCAAATCTTTCTCGGTGCGCGTCAATATACGAGCTATAACTGTTTGACAAAATTATCAATCGGCAGCCGTTAGCCTTCAACTGCTCAAGCAGCTCTGTCGCGCCGTCATACAGCTGCGCGTCGTGATAGATGTTCCGCTCCATCAACTCACCGGCCATTCGTGAGGCTCGTTCCTTAACTTCATCGGGCAGATCGGGCATGAAGTCGTCCCACATCTGCATTGGAGTCATTCCCAAGTAACGGCTGATCTGCCGCTCCGACAATTCCTTTTTTTCGGCAAAGCCGTCTTCAGCAAGCTTATCGCAGACGCCGCGTATAGCCGAATAATACAAACGAGCCGTATTGTGGAGCGTTCCGTCATAATCAAAAATTATAGTCATATTACAGCTGCTTCATAAGATTGACCATTTCGATCGCCGATAATGCGCAGTCATAGCCCTTGTTGCCAGCCTTGCTGCCCGCACGCTCGATAGCCTGCTCGATGTTTTCGGTTGTTATAACACCGAAAAGTACGGGTATACCGCTCTGAAGACCCACCTGGGCGATACCTTTTGTTGTTTCGTTGATAACAAGCTCATAATGTGATGTGGAACCTCTGATAACTGCACCCACACAGATCACGGCGTCATACTTGCCGCTTTCCGCCATTTTCTTTGCAGTGATCGGTATCTCAAATGCACCCGGAACCCAAGCGGCAGTGATGTTTTTTTCTTCCACTCCATGGCGCACAAGTCCGTCGATCGCTCCGTCCAGCAGCTTCTCTACAATAAAGCTATTGAACCTCGACGCGATGACACCGACCCTCATTCCCTCGGGCGCTACTACTTTTCCTTCAGCCGTGATTATATTGTACATAATGATTCCTCCTGTATTAAAAGCTCTGCTTTCAACAAGCAGAAACAAGCCATAAGCCTGTGCAGTTACATTGACATCGGTAAATTTGCCGTTTTATTTATCTATAAATTGATCGTTCAAAAGCCTGCTAATGATAAAAAACTTTTGTTCCTCGCCTGCAAAGGGATCGAAAAAACCTTAATATAACACAACAAGTTAGATCAATCGTTATCAAGCTTAACAGAATTAAAGATATGACCCATTCTGTCTTTTTTTGTTTTCAGGTATTTATAGTCGTATTTACCCGGCTCGATCTCTATCGGCACACGCTCTTTTATTGAAAAACCGAAGCCCTCCAAGCCGTAAACCTTTCCAGGGTTATTTGTCAGCAGCCTCAGCGATTTTACTCCGAGATTTTTAAGTATCTGAGCACCGCTCCAATACTCTCGAAGGTCTGCAGCAAAACCAAGCTCCAGATTTGCGTCAACCGTATCTCTTCCGTTTTCCTGAAGTTCGTAGGCACGAAGCTTATTTATCAGTCCGATCCCTCTGCCCTCCTGACGCATATAAAGGATAATGCCCCTGCCTTCTTTTTGGATCATCTGCATTGCGGTGTGCAGCTGATCTCCGCAGTCACACCTCGCCGACCCGAATACATCACCTGTCAAGCATTCCGAATGCACTCTGCACAAAATATCCTCACCGCTGCCTATGTCGCCGCATACCAACGCAACATGATGCTCTCCCGTAATGTCATTTACAAAGCCGTATATCTGAAAATCTCCATATGCTGTCGGAAGCTTGGCGCTCGCCTTTTGCTGCATATGATTTTCGGTTCTGCGAATATGATCCTGAAGCTCTTTTATCGTAATAAAACAGAGGTCGTGCTCGACAGCCATCTGCTGAAGCTCGGGCGCGCGCATCATCGTTCCGTCATCACGCATGACCTCGCAGCATAATCCGCATTCCGCAAGTCCCGCAAGCCGACAAAGATCCACCGTTGCCTCGGTGTGACCGCTGCGAACCAACACACCGCCGTTTCGGGCAGTAAGCGGGAAAACGTGACCCGGGCGGCGAAGATCCTCGGGCTTCGTGTTTTCGTCGGCGCACGCACGGCATGTAAATCCTCGTTCCTCTGCAGATATACCGGTCGTCGTATCAACGTGATCTATCGACACCGTAAAAGCTGTTGAGTGATTGTCGGTATTCTCCTGAACCATCTGAGGCAGTCTGAGCCGCGAGGCTATCTTCTCCGACATCGGTGTGCAAATAAGTCCTCTTCCGTATTTTGCCATGAAATTCACGTTTTCTGTTGTTGCAAATTCTGCGGCGCATATCAGATCGCCTTCATTCTCTCTGTCGGGATCATCGGTGCAGAGGATCAGCTTTCCCTGACGCAGCGCCTCCAGTGCCTCCGGTATAGTACTGTATTTAAAACTCATGTTGTATTGTCCTTTCGTATATTATCTCTCTCAAACTTTCCACATCAATAAATCCTGATTAGTAGATCAATATATCATTTGAAGTGATGAAATGCTAATTTAAAAGCTCTGCTTTTAACAAGCAGACACAAGCCTGCGGCTTTTATTCCGTATAGCAGGGGTAAACTCTCCACGGAACATGATCTTAGGTTAAAAGCTCTGCTTTAAACAAGCAGAAACAAAGCCAAAGGCTTTGTGCGTTCAGTAGGGGATTTATACCCCTACTGAACGTGGGGATGGAACCCACCGACTATAGAGGCGGGGGACATTCCCCTCTGTGGTTATATAAAGCCATGCTCTGCAAGAAAGCCAACTGTGATCTCAGTCTTACTCTCTCTCTTGCGGTCAATACTCATCAGCCGCTGAACATATTTGCCGATAACGTCGTTTTCGAGGTTGACGCAGCTGCCGACTCTTTTGTGCAGAAGCGTAGTTTCCGCCGCAGTATGCGGAATTATCGAAACACCGAACGACTCATTGTCTAAATCAGTCACTGTCAGACTTATTCCGTCAATGCAAACAGAGCCTTTTTCAATTATTAGATCCAAGATCTCCTTCGCAGCTCTGATCCGAAAACGTACTGCGATCTCGTCCTTCGTCACAGCCGATATCGTTCCGGTACCGTCTATATGCCCCGACACAATGTGACCGCCGAATCTGCCGTTTGCAGGCATCGCCCGTTCAAGGTTCACCGTATCGCCAACGCCAAGCGATCCAAGCGCGGTTCGGCGCAGCGTTTCGGGCATCACGTCCGCAGTAAACCCCCACGGCGCAAGCGCAGTGACCGTCAAGCATACTCCGTTCACTGCGATCGAATCGCCGACCTTTGTATCAGCGATCACCTTGGCTGCATTTACTGCAATCTCACCCGAACGTCCGCCTGCCATTACGCTGCGGATCGTTCCGACCTCTTCAATTATCCCGGTGAACATACAAGTCACTCCTAACATCATACTCGAGCAGAACGTCATCGCCGAATACTGTGGTTTTTTTCAGCGTCATCTTCACCGCTTCGTTAGGCGAGGCAAACCCTTGCCCCTCAACAGGCGTTTTTGCAGCGCTGCCGCCTAATAGCTTCGGAGCAATGTAAGCGTAAACATGATTTACAATTCCGCTTTTCAGCGCAGCCTCGTTTATCTCTCCGCCGCCCTCGATCAAAACGCTCGAAATACTGTTATCTCCCAGATACTTTGCCAATGCCAGCAGATCCACTCTGCCGTCCTCACCGCAGAACCTCACTGCGCTGACTCCAATGTTCTCCAGCGCACGGACTTTGCTCTCATCTGCATCGGCGTATACCGCAAGCGTTCTGTACTCGTTTGCCGTTTTGCAGAGTTTGCTTGTGAGCGGCAGCTTCAAATGCGAATCCACGACAATTCTCAATGGTTGATGAGCATTTTCGAGGCGGCAGTTCAGAAGGGGGTCATCAGCCAGAACAGTACCGATCCCCGCAAGCACCGCCGAATACTCACCTCGGAGCGCATGAACATGACGGCGCGACTCTTCGTTTGTTATCCACTTTGATTTGCCTGTAAAAGCCGCAATTTTTCCGTCGGCCGTTTCGGCGAATTTAAGCGCCGTATACGGCATACCCGTTGTAATATAATGGAAGAAAATCGGATTCAATGCGTCACATTCTTCACGCATAAAATCCTCGATCACTTCTACTCCCGCATTGCGCAGCATGCGGACTCCGTTGCCTGCAACAAGAGGATTTGGATCTCGCGAACCTATTATAACACGCTTAATTCTATTGTCAATTATCGCTTGAGTACAGGGCGGCTGCTTCCCAAAATGGCAGCACGGCTCAAGAGTAACGTAAAGGTCGGCGCCCTCGCACGATTCGTTCAGCGATGCGATCGCCTCCCGTTCCGCATGAAGTCCTCCGATCATTTTGTGCCAGCCTTCTCCGATAATGACATCATTCTTTACAATAACAGCTCCGACCAAAGGGTTGGGGGCTGTAAAGCCTTTTCCCAATATTGCAAGATCAATTGCACGCTGCATATAAGATCTGTTCGGCATGGATCAACCTCCGAATATTAATAGCTCTGCTTATTGAAAGCAGACACAAGCCGCAGGCTTGTGTGTATTGTAGGGGGATTCAACCCCATATGCACTAAGTTAAGTCTGATAGAACAACAGCATAAAGTTTTCGCCAAGCCTTTTTCAAAAGGCTTGAGAAAAAGCTTAATCAGTTTTCTCTTAAAAAATCGATTTTCGCAGCTTATTGAAAGCTAAGATTTGAATGAAAACACATCTTTTTCAGTTTTTTCTGTTTGCTTCGACCTTCCCCACACAATTTCCGAAATCGATGGAATCTGTCTTTACGATAACCATGACCTTGCCGGAGGGGACCTCGACCGATTCGCCGCTTCTTGTCTTCACTGTCCACACATCGCCGGAAAGGTTTTTAAGTCCCCATACGCCGGGACGATTCTGACTTCGGATAACAGCGCCTGTCACGCAATTGTAGTTGTCCGTTTCTTCACGGGTGTGGCATTTATACAGCTTAGTCCCCGGAAAAAGCGCGACCCTGTATTTTTTTGTATACAGCAGCGGCGGCCTCGGTATCTTCATACCGCAGTTTACACACTCGCTTTCCTCGCTGTCAAGATCCAGGAACGTTTCTCCGCCGCACGGGCACGTTACCACACAGTCGCGAAGTCTTGTAAAAAGTATCTGCCACTCGTTGTCGGTCGGTCTGGCAGCCTCACGCTTTAAACACGGCTGCGAGAACGCTCTGATAAACATATCGCGCACAAACTGCGGATACAGCGGCCAGATACGGATCACATTGCAGTGTACTCCTCTAACGGGAATATTTGTGTTGTCAAGCGGATCATATATAAACAGCGGATATTTTCCGTAAAATTTCTGCTCCAGTTCCTCCGTCATACACGGACAAAGCGTCCGCCGCCCCTCCAGCGGGTGATCCAAAAACAGCAGTCTGAAAAGAATAACCGCAAGCGAAAATCTGTCGGTCATAACATCGGGCGCTTTGATCCCTCTTACGACCTCGGGCGCCATATATCTTGCCTTGCCTGCAATACCCAGGCTGTCACCGTACGGCGCAACATTGTCGGTATCGCAGATCAGCACGTCGCCTGTGTTAGGATCGATAAAAAAGTTTCCGTCGTTAAGATCCTGATAAGAAAAGCCCTTTCGGTGAAGCTCTCTGAACGCATTTGTAATATTCAGCGCAGCATTGATAACGACCGAAATAGACGAAAACTTTTCTTTTGTAAGCAAAAAATCAGAAAAGCACTTATATCTCTCCGGGACAAGGTCCATGACGTAGCCATATTCATCGCCGATCTTCAGACTCAAATATTTTGGCCATACAAACAGCTCCGAAGGTGAACCGAAATCAATATTATACGCAAGATTTCGATAGAACTTATCTCCGTTGTTTATCTTTCTGTGATACCACTTCAAAGCGAAGTTTCTGCCTTCCAGTTCCACCAGATAAACAGTGCCCTGACCGCCTTCGCCGATCTTATCTTTTATGTATGCAGTTTTATGGTTCTCCAGTTCTACGGCACTGCCGCAGTGAAATGATGGCATGATATAAGTATCTCCTTCTGCGCTGCCTGTCGTATCACTTAAGCACCGCCTTTTTGTATTCACCCTGTGAGCCGCGAATATACGAGTACATCTCCCTCGGGTTGCCGCCTATTCCCCACACAAAATTCTCACGCATTACGCCATTATCGGAGTAATCCCACGAAAAAAGCTTTATGCCCAGCATCGTGTATCCCTTCAAGGTACTTTCGTCTGCGCCGAATGACTTTGCAGCGCCCTCCCATGAATATGAGTTCACAAGATTATACATCAGCGGAACATCTGTTGTGAGGTATTTTTCAAAGCCGCTGCCGTCCGCCGACGAACCCAACGGCCAATATGTTACATATTGTTCGCCAAAAAACCATGCAGTGGAATACACACCGGGGTCAAATCCGTCGCGTCCCTCATACAGCGTAAGTGTACTCTGAGGATCATCGCCCCGCCCAACATACTCAAATTCGGCATACAAGACCTTATCCTTCGTGTCACCGTAATAATAATCCACCGAATACGACTTAGCTTCCGTTTTAAGGAACGCCTCGACCGACGCCTTCGGGTCGGAATGAAAATTCGTTGTTATGATCTGCTCGATATCAAATGCGCTTCTGCCCGACTTAAACATTACCACAAAAGTGACCACACCAACGATCAGCAAAAACGGCACGTTGAAAAGAGCCTCTTTGAATATGATCTTTCGCCGTTCATTCATATAGCTTCTTCACCTTCCTGCCGTCAAAGCTCTACATTTTGTATAGCATATGTGCCCGCTGCAACTGCCGCCGACATCAAAATAATAAGCGTATACGCAGCCGCAGGCCGCCGCTTTTGTCCGTCTAAAAAGACCGAGAACCTGCCGTTGTTAAACACAATGAGCGCTGCCGCAATGATAGGAACGCACCTCAAGGTCGCAGCGCTTCCTACCCACACTGCTCTGACTGCGGCAGCAAGGTAGAACACTGCAAGCGCGATGCTGAGTCTTCCAACCGAATCGAACCGATAATGTCTTTTTCCGACAAGCACGATAAACATAAACATGAAAACGGGGACGGACAGCTTATCTCCGACAGTTACATCGTAGATCATAAATACGCCCAATGCGCAGCACAACAAGATCTCGACCCAGCCTATCGGGCAGGTTATCATCAGCGGACGTCCCTGCTCGCACTCATTGCTGCACCAGAAATGAACGATCTTTTTTAGAATGGACTCGCCGCTGCTCGGCTGCTCGTTCTGTTCTTCGGCAGGCGCCTGTTCCGGGTTATCCTGCTGCTCCTCCGCAACGTCCTGTAAGAATATCACATCATCACCCTCTTGCTCATCGTATTCTTGTTTTTTATCATCAACTTCAAATGACTCAAAAGCCTCTATATCGTCTTCATCTTCTTCAGGCTCCAACTCGGGCAGATCGCCGTCCCAAAGCGCAATTATCCTGTTCACCGCAAAGGCAGCATGCTCCTCGTCTGTATGAAGCGCCGACATGATCTTATCGGCTGCTTCCCACATAAGCTCTGCGTAATTATCCTTATCGCCAACAGCTCTCTCGATAAGATCCATTGCTCCGCACTCATACATCACCTTTAGCCTGCTGTACTGCTTTTTGCAGCGGGGTGCAAAATCCATCACAAGTGCAAGCGTTCTGTCTTTTTCCGAAAAAATATCAACTTCCATATCCCACATTATGTGGGCAAGCGCATCAAAAAAGCTGTCTTCTCCCAATGTGACACCTCTGAAAACGTATATTTACGGTTTGATAACTATAATGCCGAATGAACTGTTTATACTGTTTTGAGCCAATTCATATAACCGCACAAGCCTGCGGCTTGGATCTGCTTGTTGAAAACAAAGCTTTTAATATCTCAAAACAAAAGCTTTCATATTTTATCAAACAAAAAGCAGTATCAAACAATGCCTTATGAATATAATACCACAAATTGACGAAAAATAAAACAGATTTTTCAAAATATTTTCAGAAATGTTTCCAAACAGCGATCCAAATAAGGAAGATAAATGCCGCCCCATCATCTTGATAGACTGCATTTTGAAGAATTATCAATTTTTGACGTTTTTTGTCGTAATGCCTGATATACGAAGGTGAACAGAATTACCAACATTCAAAACCCGTGATCTTTCCTCCACGGCTTTTGAATGAGCAAATAAATTGTGACCTCAGCTATTATCTTCCATACATTTGGCACATTGGTGACGGCTTACTTGCGCTCGCCGACCACCTCATGCCTGCTTTTTTTGTTAACGACGGTTACAATTTGTTGCTTCGCTTGCTATTATTATTCTTTTTCTTATTATTTTGCTTACCTTTAGCTTCTTTGTGGGACTGCTCGTCCCACACCCTCGGCAGCTTTTTTGAAAAAAAGCTGCGCAAAAAACTTATAATAATAGTATTTTAACTCATTCAAAACCCGAGGTCTTCCCTTAAGTTTCGCTTGATTATTTACAAGAAAGGTGTTATAATATTCCACGGACAGCGCTCTGCCGCTGACTGCCGTATTTTGATCGAAAGGAAGATCGTTAATGGATATAAAAGAAGAATCCCTGAAACTGCATTACGACTGGAAGGGTAAGATCGAAGTGACAACTCGCTGTGATGTCAGCGATACATACGGACTTTCTACCGCTTACACTCCCGGCGTTGCTCAACCGTGCCTTGAGATACAAAAAGACATCTCAAAAAGCTACGACCTGACTCGCCGCCATAATCTTGTTGCCGTTGTCACAGACGGAACCGCCGTTCTTGGTTTGGGCGATATCGGCCCCGAGGCGGGAATGCCCGTTATGGAAGGCAAATGCGCGCTCTTTAAAGCATTCGCAGACGTTGATGCTTTTCCGATTTGCGTAAAGTCCAAGGATGTCGACGAGATCGTCAATACTATATATCTTATCTCGGGCAGCTTCGGCGGTATAAACCTTGAGGATATTTCCGCTCCGAGATGTTTCGAAATCGAAAAGAAGCTAAAAGAAAAGTGTGATATTCCCGTTTTCCATGACGACCAGCACGGAACCGCCGTTGTTGTTGCTGCAGCGCTCATCAATTCGCTGAAACTAGTCAACAAAAAACTTGGTGACATCAAGATCGTTGTCAATGGCGCAGGAGCAGCAGGCATTGCGATCACAAAACACCTTATCAACGTTGGTGCAGACGCAGGAAAGATCATCATGGTTGACCGCAAGGGCATTATTTGCAGCGGAGTAAGCCACAATAATCCCGCAAAAGACGAGATGGCAGAGATCACCAACAAAGACAAGCTCACGGGAACTCTTGCAGACGCAGTTGTCGGCGCAGATATGTTCCTGGGCGTTTCTGCTCCCGGCGTTCTGACCGAAGACATGGTCAAGACAATGAACAAGGACGCTATTGTTTTTGCAATGGCCAATCCTGTTCCCGAGATAATGCCTGATCTTGCGAAGGCTGCAGGCGCGGCAGTTGTCGGTACGGGTCGATCAGACTTCCCAAATCAGATCAACAATGTTCTTGTGTTCCCCGGCCTGTTCAGAGGAGTTCTTGACTGCCGAGCAAAGGAGATCAACGAGGAGATGAAAGTCGCTGCTTCGTTCGCCATCGCAGGATTGGTCGGTGATGACGAGCTGAACGCAGATTATGTTATCCCCGCTGCATTCGACAAGCGTGTTGCGCGTGTTGTTGCGGACGCAGTTATCAAAGCCGCAAAAGAAACGGGCGCTGCCCGCATTTGATTATATAACCGAAGCTCATGTCCCCCGCCTCTAAGACGGCGGATCCCATATTCACCTTTCAATGGAGAATACAATATCCCGCTGAAAGGAACTCTAGCTCACTGTTTTTCAGAAGCATAGCTTTGAATAAATTACGCTGCATGGTAAACCTGCCATGCAGCGTTTTTCTGTAACCTTGTTTTTCGGTCGTTCCTGCTCTCTATCTGTTTCTGCGTCTGCCGCTGACGATCAAGAGCAATCTCAAAAATTGAACCAATGCCGTTAACGCAGACGCTACATATGTCATTGCGGCTGCCGTCAAAACTTTTTTTGCGCCCTTAAACTCTTCCTCCGAGAGTATTCCCGTTTGTTTTATCGTTTTCAGTGCACGCCGTGATGCATCAAATTCTACGGGCAGCGTCACGATATACACAAGCACAGCGATTGAATATGCTATTATTCCCAGCCACACTAAGGAATCCGATATTAAGAACCCAAGAATTATCATGGGCATCGACAGCCTTGAAGTAATATTCGCCACAGGGATCACTCCCGAACGTATCTTATTCGGCACATATCCCTCCGCGTGCTGCACAGCATGACCCGCTTCATGCGCCGCAATACACACCGCAGCCACCGAACGGTTCGTTTGAACACCGTCGGAAAGACGGATCGTATTTTCCGTTGGAGAAAAATGATCAGTCATAGTACCGTTTATATGTTCAAATTTCACTCCGCTGACATTGTTCGCTGTTAAAACTGCACGGGCGGCGTCTTCACCCGTCAATCCCCGTGAATTGGCAATTTTTGAATATTTCGAGTATGCCGATCTTACCGAAAACTGCGCCCACATTGACAGTAAAATAGCCGGCAGCATAAATATCAGATAACTAAGATCAATATACATGACGTGTACACCTCCGGTATTGAAGTATATATCTATTTTTGATCCCATACCAGTGATTATACCACAATTATCTGAAAAAAGCCATAGTCATAAGAAATTTTATAACCGCAGAGGGGAATGTCCCCCGGGTCTCGCCTGCCGTCGGGGACGGCTTCCAGCCGGAGACCCGCACCCTCTATAGGCGTCGGGTTCCATCCCCACGTTCAGTAGGGGTATAAAACCCCTACTGAACGCACAAAGCCTTTGGCTTTGTCTCTGCTTGTTTAAAGCAGAGCTTTTAAAAAAGAACCCGGTTATCAACCGAGTTCTTTTTTTCAGATATTTAAGCTGCCATATCTTCAGCTGCAAGAGCATACAGGAACATTGCCATCATTGTGTTGCAAAGCTGAACATTTTTTTCATTTGATTCAGTCGAAGGATTGATCTTGTTGATAACCGTATACATATAGCTGCAAGCGGAATAATCCATAGTGAATCCCTCAACATCTACAATGAAGTTTTTGTTAAGATTATCGGCGGAAATATTTTTGATTTCAACATAATACATATCCTGCTCGTCTGATTTCCGGATCAGCTCCGCAGCCTCTCCGTCCACCTTTACTTCACGAACATCACTTGGATCTTCAACCTTGAAATAGTGACGGATCGCCGTTGTATTTTCCAGAACAAGCGATGAACCTACGTATTGTGCGCTCGGAGCATTAGTTCCCGAATAATTAGCTTTTCTGCCGGTAAGCTCGTTCCATTGGTCGGAAGTCAAGTTAAAATTCTCTGTAGTTTCAGTGGGAACATCATCAAAGTACTGGTTAGCGTACATGCCATACACCTTAGTTGCGTTTGCCATATTCATTTCTTTTTGCGCCAGACCCGGAATATTCATAACACTATCCAGATATTCGTTAACACTGTTGAATTGAGCACTGCTCCAATAGAAATTGACATGATCCGACTGAACAGCCACGTTGATCGTTGCATCCATCTCACGAGAATATATCTCTACCGAAAAGCTGTGAGTTGCGCCGGTATTCTTCAGTTCCTCGTCGACAACAGGCTCCGCCTCGCTGAACGGAACTGTAACCGTACGAATCTCATCACCGTTTTGGATATAGAAATCTACACGCGCCGTAGGATCATTCAGCATCATTTCATTTATGTTAAACAAATAATTCATTCGGATATTTCCGTCAAGTGTTGCATCAACACCTATCGGCTGGCAATAATAGTATTCGCCGTACAAATCAACATCATTTTTTAGTACCTTACTGAAATCGAAAGGAACCGTCATTTCTTGATCGGTAAACCAGTCACTCTGATAGTAAAAAGGTTCTTGGATATCGCTGAACTTAAGACGCATAGGAGTTTCAAAACCGTCCATGCTCTCACTGTTCTTAAAATCAAAGTTTCCGGTACTGTTTTTCAAATAGTAGGTTGCCTTCCATCTTCTTACGCTTTCATTGCTAACCGCACTCAATCTTACTTTTGAAGCGCACTCTTCAAGATCAAGTTCCACCGGAGTTCCGGGGTGATCATATCCCGTACCGGTATAATTTGAAAATGGATAATCAGAATAATAGTAGATAAGCTTATCTCCGCTCTGTTTCAGTCCATAGATCTTGTCCTGCGAATTGGAAGAGTTAAGAGCAGCCACTTCGTACGGCTCGGTGCCATCTGCATTATTGTATAATCCGTAAACGGCGCTGCCCGTCGTGAAGAATACTACATTTCCATAATAAACAGGTACCATAAATTTGCCGGGATACCACGTAATGTAGTTACCGTTCGTGAATTCCCAGTCACCGGTGTCTTTGCGATATATCTCGGTTTCATCGCCGTTGATATTAACTATTTTTATAGTGTACGGACCTCGATCGTCTGGATCTTTAGCATTATCGGCAATAAGCCATTCGGAACCTATAGGCTCTATCGCAGTTTCAATGCCTTCCCAGAAACCGTGAACAGAGTCTGTTTTGCTGATATTGAGGTTCGTATCCTGAAGACTCTTTTTACAGATCAGCGTCCACTGAGATGCGTTCCATGTATCGCTGCCCGCATTGTTGCGTGTATTAACGTTTTCTGTTTCGGAATTAAGGAAATATTCATGCGAAAGCATTCCCGGGTGATATCCGTGGAATGAATCGTCATGAGTAATGTCAACGTAGTACCATGCGCCGTCGATCTCCACCGCATTCCATGCATGGACATTAGGGGTACTTGCGATCTTTACACATCTGATACCCAATCTGTTCATAAGGTATGAGTACAATGACGCATAAGCGTCGCATACCGCTTCATTGTTAGTGGTAAGGAATTCGTAAACATAATGCTTGTCGTTCCCGGTTGTTAACCCTGCATTATCATAATCGAAATCTACCGCAATCGTATCATGAAGATATAACGCTTTTTCAACGTCTGTCCAGTCTGTACGAACGCCTGCAAGAATATTGTCGAGAGAAGCAATAAGCTCATTGTATGTATCGACCGAGCCGTTTGCAAAATAGCTTACATTTGCACTAAAGCGGCTTCCATAGCTATAACTAAGTTCTTTTCTCCCATCAAACAGCATACCCACAGCATGATTGTGAGAAACCTCAAAAATCAGATTCGCAATGACTCCTGCATCATCGGCTGAAATAGTTCTCCCAAGATCTACGGTGATAGTAGACTTGCACTCAGACAGCTGATTATAGATTTGAAGACAAGCGCTCTCCACCTCATCTTCGCTCAAGCTGCCGTATGCCCCGATGTAGTCGAAATTGGGCTGAACATCGGTTTCGGCAGCCTGCGCTGTCAGCGATACTGCGAACGTCATCAAAAGCATACACAGCGCTAACAGCACCGAGAGCACTTTTGTAGGACGCTTATACATAAAAACCACTTCCTTAAATAATAATATGTTTATTTTAACACATTTTTACGATAAAGTCAATACGTTTAATACAAATTGACAGTTTTTTTGAATGAGTAAACAAATTGTGAAGTCAGCCGTTATCTTCCATAAGTTCGGCACATTGGTGACAGCTTTTTTACGCCGGTTAAAGTTTGCTTCGCTTGCTAATATTTTTCTCTTTCTGAATTTTTCGCTTACCTTTAGTAACTTTGTGGGCCTGCGTTCTCATCTGCCGGTTCGGTCGGTGCTTCTGCTTCGCAGAGGTCTCTCCCGGAGACTCGTACCCCCTCACCTTCGGCAGCTATTTTTGAAAAAAGCTGCGCAAAAAACTTCTAATTAATAGTTTTTCTCATTCAAAAGCCGTGTACAAATTGATTAACTTTAAACAAATTCTGATCAGATCAAAACCACGAACAAATAGTTACAAAACTGTAACTAAAATAAGGTTGATTTTTTAGATAAAGCGTGATATAATGATATCTGTTGAGTGAACAACACATTTCCGGGTGTGGCGCAGTTTGGTAGCGCGCTTGAATGGGGTTCAAGAGGCCGCTGGTTCGACTCCAGTCACTCGGACTGTTCACATAAGATCCGCAGGTTTTATTTCCTGCGGATCTTTTCATTGAGAAGAATATACAAACAATCGCAATATATAATATATAATGAAAAGGGCGACACAAACCGTGCCGCTCTTTTCATCATGTATACACAAAGGAGATACTCAATTTATGCAAGCTGTGCGCCGAGCGCCTTCAGCTTTTCTACATCATCGTCACCGGGAGCCTCGTTTACGATATAGCCCTCGCCGCCAACAAGCTCTGCGCCTGCCGTCTTAACTCGCTCTTCCCAGTTGCGCATCCACTCGCCGTCGCCCCAGCCGTAGGAGCCGAAAAGTACGACCTTCTTACCGCTTAGATCACCCTCAACAGACGTGAAGAAAGGCTCAAACTCGTCTTCCTCAAGCACCTCTGCGCCCATTGCGGGGCAGCCAAATGCGATAGCCTCATAATCGTTAACGCTGCCGCTGAAATCGGCAACTGTAAAAAGCTCTGCTCCTGCACCCTCTGCTACAGCCTGTGCCATAGCCTCGGTGTTGCCTGTACCGCTCCAATAAATAACTGCTGTTTTCATTATAGTGTTTCCTCCTTAAATATACTAAGTGCTCTGATTAGATCCATACCTTGATCTATCTTATTGCACAAATAGTTTTTACAAAATATATAACGATCGAAAGTGTTCTGCGCATCGGCCGGATTGGAATACACTTTCCAAAAACCGCACAGCAAGAAGTTCTGCCCCTCATTCTCGATAAAGCCCCTGATATCATCTATAGGATATCCCAAGAAAGCCCCTATCTCGTGAGGAAAACTGCCGCAGTTAATGCGGCTTTCGAGAAGAGACAGCTTTTCGTCAAGCGTCATATCGGACGAATAACCGTATTCTTTCATAAAACTCGCAGTTTTTTCTTCTGCAAACCACATTTCAAGCAAATCTTTGCTATAGACATACACAAGAGCACGTTCACGGCAGCTGCACAGAAATCGGATCTTCAAGCCCATATTGCCGAACTTGCTTTCAAATATTTCCGACAACTCATCCAAACAAAAATCGCTCTGATGAACCGCAAATAAATTCCCGCATTTTACGCCCAAAAGCGTCGGCGCAGAATGAACTGCAAGCATCTGCTCAAAGCTAGTTTCGTCCTGCTTTGACATATACGCCCTCCTTCAGTCTCTTGTTATACATTCCTAACTGTATATAATTATACTACGCTAACTTTAATTTGTCAACTAAATTTCTCATCTGTATATATTTTGTGAGTTAACTACAATTTTATCACTGGTAATTTGTGACATGTTAACAATTATTTTTTATAATTTTCATTAACATAAAGGCTAACCTTATTCATATCAAGGATTATATATTAGCGACTTATAACCCAAGAACATATCACACCTCTATAGGAGAAAATATTTCCGTTCATTGGAAAGTACAATATCATACTGAACTGAATACAATTCGTAGGGACATTAGATCGTTAAAAGCAGTGCGTTGAAAAATCGTATTCTGCACAAAAAAACTGCCGCATATTACAGCGACAGTTTTATGATCAATGCTTTCAACAAGCCGCGGGCTTGTATGTTCATTAGGGGCTTACATTTCCTCTGCAGTTATATTCGCTTATGCGCAGAATATCCTCAGCGCGCTTTATCTGTTCATCATCGGGTGATTTAACATCTTTCAGCTCATATTCAAGACCCAGCTTTTCCCACTGAGGCATTCCCATAGCGTGGTAAGGAAGGATCTCAACACGTTTTACAGATCGCAGATCGGATATAAAATCCGATATCTTTTGCAGATCATCTTCATTATCTGTAAGTCCCGGTACCAGAACATGGCGTATCCACATTGGTTTATTTGTGTCCGACAAGTATTTTGCCATTGCTTTTATATTATCGTTTCCCATACCCGTCAGCGCTTTGTGACTTTCGTTATCCCAATCTTTAATATCTAGGATAACCAGATCTGTCAGCGTCATCAGCAGATCAAACTTAGATAACCATTTTTCATCGGTACAAAACGGCTGCCCTGCTGTGTCGATAGCAGTATGGATCTTCTTTGATTTTGCCAGCCTGAAAAACTCGATCAGAAAATCGATCTGCAAGAGCGGCTCTCCCCCGCTGACCGTTATACCGCCGTCATTTTTCCAATAGGGGCGAAAGCGAAGTGCCTTGTCGAAAAGCTGCTTTGCAGTCCAGGGAGATCCGCCTCCCGCCCACGTTTCGGGGTTGTGGCAGTATTTACAGCGCAGAGCGCACCCCTGCAGAAACACAACAAATCTGACGCCCGGACCGTCCACAAGCCCGAAGCTTTCGAGCGAGTGAACATTGCCCTTTATCTCATTTTTACCATAATTATACGCCATTGCTTTACCTTACATTATCTTGTGGCAGGTACGGGCAATAACATCAAGCTGCTGCTGTCTGGTGAGGTTGATGAACTTAACAGCATAACCGGAAACTCTTATTGTGAAGTTTGCGTATTCTTCCTTCTCGGGGTGCTCCATAGCATCGATGAGCTTGTCCGTACCGAATACATTCACATTAAGGTGGTGTGCACCCTGATCGAAATAGCCATCCATTACCTGAACAAGCTTTACCTTTCTCTCTTCGTCATCGTGACCAAGAGCCGCAGGGCTGATAGTTTGTGTGTTTGAAATACCGTCAAGCGCCCACTCATACGGCAGCTTTGCAACAGAGTTAAGCGAAGCAAGCAGACCGCTCTTCTCTGCGCCGTAGCTTGGGTTTGCGCCCGGCGAGAACGGCTCGCCCGACTTTCTTCCGTCAGGCAGCGCACCCGTCGATTTACCATACACAACGTTTGATGTGATGGTGAGGATAGATGTTGACGGTTCGGAGTTTCTGTAGGTGTGGTACTTCTTGATCTTGTCGAGGAAAGTCTTCAAAAGCCAGCGTGCGATCTCGTCAGCACGCTCGTCATCGTTGCCGTACTGCGGGAACTCGCCCTCAGTTTCGTAATCAATAACGTACCCCTGTTCATTTCTGATCGTTTTGACCTTTGCGTACTTAATTGCGCACAGTGAATCTACAACGTGCGAGAAGCCTGCGATACCCGTTGCGAAGGTGCGGCGAACGTCAGTATCGATAAGCGCCATTTCTGCTGCCTCGTAGTAGTATTTATCGTGCATATAGTGGATAAGATTCAGCACATTAACATAAACGCCGGCAAGCCAATCCATCATCAACAAATACTTGTCGATAACTTCGTCGTAATCGAGATACTCCGACTTAATAGGTTCATATTTTGGACCGATCTGCTCAAACGACATTTCGTCAACGCCGCCGTTTACGGCGTAGGTCAGGCACTTTGCAAGGTTTGCCCTTGCTCCGAAGAACTGCATCTCCTTGCCTGTCTGCGTAGCCGAAACGCAGCAGCAGATCGAGTAATCATCGCCCCAAACAGGCTTCATCACATCATCGTTCTCATACTGAATAGAGCTTGTAGTGATCGAAATGAACGCTGCATATTTCTTGAAGTTTTCGGGAAGCGCCGAGGAGTAAAGAACGGTGAGATTCGGCTCGGGAGAAGGCCCCATATTTTCGAGAGTATGAAGGAAACGATAGTCGTTCTTCGTTACCATTGAACGGCCGTCCATACCGATTCCGCCGACCTCAAGCGTAGCCCAAACCGGGTCTCCCGAGAACAGCTGATTGTAAGACGGGATACGGGCAAATTTGACCATTCTGAACTTAAGCACAAGATGATCGATAAGCTCCTGAGCTTCCTGCTCGGTGATTACGCCGTTTTCAAGATCTCTTTCTATATAAATGTCAAGGAACGTGGAGATCCTGCCTACGCTCATTGCTGCGCCGTTCTGAGTCTTGATCGCTGCAAGATAGCCGAAATACAGCCACTGAACAGCCTCTCTTGCGTTCTTCGCCGGCTCGGAAATATCGAAGCCGTAAAGCTCCGCCATTTTCTTCATACCCTTAAGAGCCTGGATCTGGGCAGCGATCTCTTCACGCTGACGAATGATCTCCTCGGTCATAGTTCCGTCGCCGCAGTTTGCGTGGTCCTTCAGCTTCTCTTCAATAAGAAAATCAATGCCGTAAAGTGCAACTCTTCTGTAGTCACCCACGATACGTCCTCTGCCGTAGGTATCGGGAAGACCCGTTATAACATGAGAATGACGGCACTTCATCATCTCGGGAGTATACGCCATAAATACTGCGTCATTGTGAGTTCGGTGATACTCCGTAAATATCTTATGAAGTTCAGGGTCGGGAGTGTAGCCGTGCGTAATGCACGCCTGCTCCGCCATACGAATACCGCCGTAGGGCATAAACGCTCTCTTCAGCGGCTTATCGGTCTGAAGACCCACAACCTTTTCAAGATCCTTCATTTCCTCGTTTATATATCCGGGCTTATGCGAGGTAAGGCTCGATACAACATCGGTATCCATATCGAGCACTCCGCCCTTCTCGCGCTCAAGCTTCTGCAGCTTCTGAAGCTCGCCCCAAAGCTTATCGGTAGCCTCGGTCGCCCCCGCCAAAAAGCTTTCATCGCCGTCATATGGGTGATAATTCTTCTGGACGAAGTCGCGAACATTTACTTCTTCCTGCCACAGGCGCCCCTCAAAGCCTTCCCACTGAGAAAAAGTTGACACTATAGGTTCCCCCTTATGATATATTATGAAACTTGGCAGCCTTACGATCACTTTAGTTAGTCTAATAAAACTCTACACATTATAAAACACTCTTTTCGGTAAAAACAAGCAGAAGTGTGAAATCTTTTCGTTAAAATAGCCAATTTTATCTGTTTCAGCGAAAAACTTGCACTGCAAACTTTTGCCGATATGAATCGTCATTTTTACAGAAGAAAAACCGTCTTGTATGGAAATATGTTTGTTTTTTAGTCATTATGCCGTATTGTCTGTACAAAAATCCAGTAATAATGTGCATATCGGCAAGAATCAACTTGAAAGCAAAAGCAATTAACCATACCCACCCATTTTCATGAGTGGTGAAGGTATCTGTTCTGAAAGACAAAATGGAATAAGCAATCCCCTCGACAGATACTGACCGAAAAGTCTGCGATCCCAAATGCCTTAATACTGCCACCTAATATAATAACACTTTTTCAGGAAAAATCAAGAGTTATTTTCATTTTTTTGAAGTTTTTCACGACAATTCACTATGTTTGATTGTGCAACGTCAACGAAAAATTATAAATTCTGATGTCACTGTGGAAAAATCCTACCGATCATTAATCAATAAAAATGGCAGATGATCTAAAACGAACTTGATGATCGCAATAATAGTGATCTTGTATCATATGTCAAAAATGTACAAAGAAATTCGGTTAGTCTAATTTAACCAAATACATTCCGGAGCATTTTTCAGGACACACATCACAAGCCCAAAAGAGCGTTTCCGTCAAAGCCTTTTGTCAAGGCTTTGACGGATAATATAAAACTGTCGATCAAAACGCTGTTTTCTTTGCAAGATAATCGGTCAGCTCGTCAATAGCCACACGCTCCTGCTTCATGGTATCTCTGTCACGAACGGTCACGCAATGGTCATCTCTCGAATCGAAATCGAATGTGATACAGAACGGAGTACCGATCTCGTCCTCACGGCGGTAACGCTTGCCGATAGATCCCGTATCGTCAAAATCGACCATAAAGTTCTTCGAGAGCATATCGTAAACCTCGCTTGCTTCTTCAGAAAGCTTCTTTGAAAGCGGCAGAACAGCAGCCTTGAAAGGCGCAAGAGCGGGGTGGAAACGCAGAACTACTCTTGTATCCTTCTCGTCGATCTGTTCCTCATCATAAGCCTCGGTCATTACAGCCAAGAACAAACGCTCCACACCCAGCGACGGCTCGATAACATAGGGCACATAGCGCTCATTCGTTTCGGGATCAAGATAATCAAGCTTTTTGCCGCTTGTTTCAATATGGCGGGTAAGGTCATAATTGGTTCTGTCGGCAATACCCCAAAGCTCGCCCCAACCGAACGGGAACAAGTACTCAAAGTCAGTCGTTGCTTTTGAATAGAAAGACAGCTCCTCTTTTTCATGGTCACGCAGGCGAAGGTTCTCGGGATTTATATTCAGGGAATAAAGCCAATCACGGCAGAAGCTTCTCCAGTAGTCGAACCATTCAAGGTCTGTATCGGGCTTACAGAAAAACTCAAGCTCCATCTGCTCGAACTCACGCACACGGAAAATAAAGTTTCCGGGAGTGATCTCATTTCTGAACGACTTGCCGACCTGTGCAACGCCGAAGGGAACCTTTTTGCGTGTTGTTCGCTGAATATTTGCAAAATTTACAAATATACCCTGGGCTGTTTCGGGGCGAAGATACAGTTCATTTTTTGTATCCTCGGTAACGCCCTGGAAGGTCTTGAACATGAGGTTGAACTGTCTGATGTCGGTAAAATCGTGCTTGCCGCAGTTGGGGCATGGAATATTTTTTTCATTGATGTAATCAGTCATCTGCTGATTAGTCCAGCCTGCAACATTTGTTCCGTCAAAATCCTCAATGAGGTTATCGGCACGATGGCGGGTCTTGCACGCTCTGCAATCCATAAGCGGGTCGGAGAATCCGCCCAGATGACCCGATGCGATCCACGTCTGAGGGTTCATGAGTATTGCGGAATCAAGCCCCACGTTAAGCTTATTCTCCTGTACAAATTTTTTGAGCCATGCGCTCTTGATGTTATTCTTGAGCTGCATTCCAAGCGGACCATAGTCCCAAGTATTAGCCAATCCGCCGTAGATCTCACTGCCCGGATAAACAAAGCCTCTGCCTTTACAGAGCGCAACGATCTTATCCATTGTTTTTTCTGTATTCTTCACAGTTTTCCCTCCAGAAGATAATTATTAACCGATGCGATATATTTCAAAACCGTATGCAATTCAAACCGGCGCACCGATTTTGCGCAGCAGTAATTTATTGACATTATACCACTTTTGTGAACAAATATCAAGACCGCCGATGAAGACTTCCGCAGAAATCAGCAAACAACAAAGTTTTCGCCGATATTTCAGGACGCGCCTGACGTGCAGTATAACCGCAGAGGTATACGGCTTGAGTCTGCTTATTGAAATCCGAGCGTTTAATCGAAAAAATCAGGTCACATCAGCAACAGGCGAGCAGGTTTCCCTACTCGCCTATGATTTTGATCTGTTATACTGTAATTGGTTTGTTGATCTTGCTGCTAGGCTCACTCAGCCCCACGCTGTACCGCAAAACAGCAAGCGCGTCTGCGGAAGTGATCTGTTTATCTCCGTCAGCATCTGCGAGAAGCTTTTTGTTTGCGGTTTCCTTCTCTAGTCCGACGCTCATTCTCAGTACAAATAAAGCGTCTGCGGAGGTTATCATATTATCACCGTCGATATCGCCAAGATTGCCGATGGGTTTTGCGTCGGTGTCAGTGGACTTATCTGTCGAAGTGTCGGTGTCAGTGGACTTGTCGGTCGAGGTGTCGGTGTCCGTGGACTTGTCGGTCGAGGTGTCGGTGTCCGTGGACTTGTCGGTCGAGGTGTCGGTGTCCGTGGACTTGTCGGTCGAGGTGTCGGTATCACTTTCTGTGTTCTCGATCACATAAGTATAGTTATAGTTTGTATCGGAATCAAGCGGAGAATCTCGATAAATGTAAACATTTACGCTTTCTTCTTCACTGATATCATCGCCATTACCAAAATCATAGATCGACTTATAGAATGCATGATATCCAACGCTTGTAACACTGCGCGGGAGGGTAATGCGTTTCAAAGATGAGCAGAACGTAAATGCTCCCGAATCTATACACTCAAGTCCTTCGGGAAGGATCACCTCTTCTATATAATTGTTAAAGCTGAATGCACCCTTGTTTGAAGCGCCATTAGCAATAGTGATCTCTGCTGTGCCGCATATCCTTTTTACTCCGTCAGGAACTGTATACACTGCGTCCTGTTTTCCCCCGGGATAGGATATGAGTGTGTTCATATCCTTAGAAAAAAGAACGCCGTCAACACTGCGAAGATATTTGTTTCCTTCGGCAACATTAATTCTCTTCAGACTACTGCAGTTGCCGAATATATTTACAAAGTTATCATAAGGCTCATAACCATAATAATAATATGTGTAGCTTTGTATAGTTTTTGTACCGCCTATGTTCAGATCGTCAAGTGAAGCAGGTAATGTGATCTCTTCAAGCGAACTGCATCCGTCAAAAGCATACATCCCAATTGTGCGAACACTTTCAGGAATATTGATGTGAGTAAGATATCCGCAGTTATTAAACGCTTGTCGAGATATTTTAACAATAGAATCAGGTAGTACTACACTTTTTAAATGAGTAAAATTCTCACAGTAAGCCCGCTGCTCATCAGTGAGCCGATTTATATTTGCCCCAAAATACCCGTAAGAAGTTGACTCTGAATTACCCAAATCATAAAAAGCGCCTTCTCCGATCTCAATAACCGGATAACCGTCCTTTTCGGCAGGAACAACCACATTCTCCGGATTGTTACCCATATCAACACCAATATCATTGTAATTCCATTGATATTTTCCGTCCTTGTAGTAATCGAAGGTAACGCTAAGACCCAGTTTGTGAGTTACTTCATCGATAACATAGCTATACCGAAAATCGTCATCATCATTAGTATTGTACGGTATCGATCCTTCTATATTAGTTATGCCGGAAGGAAGTTTGACAACGATATCCGATATATAGAATTCTCTTATGCTTGTCACCGGTATACCGTTTATCTGCTCGGGGATCTCAAATATGTCACCGTAATCACTTCGATATTTCGGGAAATCTACTATCTCAATTTCCTTACGACTTGTTTCCTCGTTTTCAAAATACCGATATTTTAACAAACCGTCGTCTGTCGTGAAGTATTCGTTCTCGCTTTGACTGCTGATTTCAAATGCTGACGGATCCACATCAACCGCACTTTTGGGAAGCTTCGGATTTACAAGCTTTTCACAATTTCTGAAAGAGCCTTCACCTATATGTATAAGACCTTCCGAAAAAGTCACATTTTCAAGATTTCGGCAATTCTGAAATGCGCAGTATCCAATATAAGACACACTTGAAGGAATAACTATCGATGTTAAAAACTCATTTCCTCCAAAAGCATATTCACGGATCTCCTTAACCGGAGTTCCTCTAACCTCTGAAGGAATAACAAGCTCCGCTTTCTCTTTTTCATCGTCTTCTGCGCATACAACCGAAAGCCCGAGTTTACCCGTATAGCTGTCTATCATATATTCATAACGAATACCATTCTCAACAAATCCCAGATTATCATAATAACTTGTGAATCGCATTATCTTTGTAATAGAACCGGGAAGATCAATATCTCTAAGGGCTGTGCAGCTGCCAAAAGCGCCCCCGCCTATACAGGTTATTCCTTCATGCAGCGTTACTTTCTCAAGTGAAGCGCACCCTATACACAAGCATGGTGGAAGAGTTGTTATTCTATTCGGTATTTTCAGCTTCTTAATACCCGATCTTTGAAACGCATTTTCGCCAAGCGCGACCAAAGAATCGGGAAGATCAACGTTTGACAGATTTTCACAACCTACAAATGCGCCGTTTCCCAATCGTCTGAGGGTTGAAGGAAGCACTATATTATTAAGGTTTGTACACCGGTTAAATGCGTCCTGTTCTATTATCTCCAGTCCTTCGTTCAAGGTGATCGAAACCGCATCACAGCAAGCAAAGGCAGCTTTACCGATAGTTCTTACGCTATCGGGCAATTCTATCTCCTTTGCGGGACTGCCGGAAAAAGCGTGATTTGCTATGTATTCAACACCATCCGGTACTTTGTAACTGCTGTCCTGTGAAAAAACAGAGATCAACACCTTCTTGTCTTTTGTCACGGAAATCAACTTTCTTTTAAAGAAATATTATTGAATCTTTTTTCTTACATTTTACTTGCATTTAAAGCAACCTGCGGGGGCTTTCCGGTCGCCCTTTCCGGTCGCCCCCGCGCCCCTTCGGTATCAAAAAAATAAAATTGTATGACAAGATTTTAAAAATTGATTTCCGTGGTCTTTTGTGAAGAGCGCATCGTTATCAATAATATAAGATTCATTATTTTCATCAATTTCAATCGAAACTACCATACTGTGGTAGTCACTTAGATAATTATAAGACGTATAACTACTAAATGCACCGTACTCAATATGTTTTATAGTATCAGGTATAAAATAATTAACGATCCGATTTTCTGATACAGATCCCATTGTAAATGCAGATTTAAATGTAAACGAACCGCTAAGCATTGTTACCGCTTTTCCGTCGATTTCTGCAGGAATAGCAATATCATTTGTTTCGGGTGAAGATATTCCTCTAAGTAGAATTGTTCCGTCTTTGAGAATGCTGTACGTATAATTACCTGATTCTACACGAGGAAGTCTGCCGCTCTCCTCAACAGTAACGGCAGCACCCGATATTTCGGATAGCTGTGCTGCACTTGCTGTAAGCGCAGTCACACTGCCCGATATTGTCGCTGTGAGCGCCAATATCAATGAAAGTAACTTTTTCTTCATAAATGTCCTCCTTTTTATTATAGCGAAAAACATAATACACCCGTATCAAAACGGATACACTGCACCTAATAAAATATGATCAACAAAAACTACATATTGATGTCTGCCTATAGGCATAATCGCACAACTTGTCATTTTTGTCAACCATTTCATAATTAATATCATTTATAGTTTTATCATATTATTTTTATAAAGTCAAGTATAAAATTATGAATATTGCCTTGTATTCATCAAAAAATTCAAGCATTTTATCATACAGACAAGCCGCCTGAATAATTCAGACGGCTTGTTGTATTATAACCACAGAGGGGAATGTCCCCCGGGTCTTGCCTGCCGTCGGGGACGGTTCCCAACCGGCTCGGTCGGTGCTTCTGCTGCGCAGAGGTCTCCACAGGAGACCCG
>CACZCM010000009.1 GCA_902779615.1 uncultured Ruminococcus sp.
AACCGCTCTATCGCCGCGAGGCGACCTACTTTTGCTGCGCGGCAAAAGTAGGCAAAAACGCGCTTAAGAGGGGGAGCGACAAAAGTAGTATGGGGGCTTTGGTTGTCGCTCCCCCTCTTAAGAATCTCCCCCTAAGGTTAATCACCTCGGATTTGTCTAAGTCGTACCTACGTTATTTTAGAGGTATCCAAGAGTTTACATTAGGTGATTATTAATGTCGTTTACTATAACTTAGTGCGTTGGGAGCGTGCAGCCCCACAAAACAGCTAAAAACAAGCCGTCACCAATGTACCGGACGTATGGCAGATAACTGCTGAGTTCTCAATTTGTTTACTTATTCAAAAAAACGAAAAATTTCGGTTTCCCCCTTGACAAGCCGTATTCCAAATGGTACAATAAAAATGCCGCTTATCACGGGCTTTTTTCGGCTGCCTTACTTTATGTACGGCGCTCCGAAATGTCAAGTCGGGTTCGTCCCGCGCCCGCAGCGTGCGCTTTGCGCATTGCTTTGTTATGATAGCGAGTCTATGATGAAAGTGCAGGTGTCTGCAAAATGTACGCAATTATCGAAACAGGCGGAAAGCAGTATAAGGTAGAGCAGGGTTCTGTTATCTTCGTTGAAAAGCTTAACGCCGAAGCTGATACAAAGGTCGATTTCAAGGTAGTGGCAGTCGGCACAGAGAACGACATGATCGTTGGTGACGCTGCAGCTAAGGCTTCCGTAGCCGGTAAAGTCCTCAAAAACGGTAAGGGCAAGAAGATCACAGTTTCTACCTATAAGCCGAAGAAGGGCGAGAAGAGAAAGCTCGGTCATCGTCAGCCGTATACAAAGGTTGAGATCACAAGCATTAACGCTTAAACCATGACCGAAGCGGAATTTTTCACAAAGGACAGCGTTATCACGGGCGTTCATGTCTTTGGTCACACGGGCTATGCCGAGGAAGGCGAGGACATTGTGTGCGCCGCCGTCAGCTCCGCCGTTATCATGACGGCAAACACGCTTACGGAAATTATGAATGTGAATGCCGAGGCGTATGACAGCGACGGTGATATCAGTATAACAGTTCCTTGTGAAAACGCAGAACAGTGCAGTAATGTTCTGCAGGGGTTAAAGCTGCACCTGCTCGGACTTGAGCAGCAGTACAGCGAATTTATCAAAGTGAAATTTACGGAGGTGTAAACCATGATCCAGGTTAATATTCAGCTTTTTGCTCATAAAAAAGGTATGGGTTCAACTAAGAACGGCCGTGATTCGGAGTCTAAGCGTCTTGGCGCTAAGCGCGCTGACGGTCAGTTCGTAAAGGCAGGCAATATCCTTTACAAGCAGAGAGGTACTCACATCCATCCCGGTGAGAACGTCGGAAAGGGCGGCGACGACTCTCTCTTCGCTAAGGTAGACGGCATCGTTCGTTTCGAGCGCATGGGTCGTGACCGCAAGAAGGTTTCGGTTTATCCGGAGCAGTAATTTTCGGTACATTTTAAGAATTGAGGGACGGTGAGAGTTTACTGTCCCTCTTTTTACTGTTCTGCAAGAGGAAATTTTATGGTAAAAGAAAAAAAGAGGTCGGCAGAACATAAGCCTGCCAAAAAATTATCGGCAAAGCGAAGCTTTCTCGATACTGACAATAAACGAAGCGCATTTTTGATCGGTTTTTTATCGGTTCTTGTACTCCATGATTTTATCACCCATGTAACGGCGTTTGAATTCAGCCACGCCTACACCGCCGACGGACCGCTGTATTGGACGGTCGGACGGGCTATGCTGAAAGGAATGCGCCCGTATATCGATATGTATGAAAACAAGCCTGTCGGGGTTTTCGCCCTGTGTGCTTTATCGTTTGCGTTAACGGACGATATCACACTGTGCAGCTGCATATCCGTTTTGTCGATCCTCGTGATCTCGCTGACGCCGTTATTTGCAGTGCTTGCGTATTATCGAAACAACGGCGGGAAAGATAAACCGTATGATATCCATGTGATCTGTTCGTCTGCCTTGGCGCTGCTCGGCGGCGTGATCCTTGCCTCGTATTGCGAGGATCGTTCGGGCGGATATCAGATCGAGGCTATTGGCACCGCCTTCAGTCTGCTGTTTATCATGGCCGCAAGGGCTGTCAAGAACGCAAAAACAAAAAAACAACAAATAGTCAGAACTGCTTTTGCCGCGGTATTTATAAGCGCTGCGGTAATGATGAAGGAGCCGTTCCTTCTTGTGGCTGCTGCAGGAGCTATGCTTTTTATGGAAAGCTTCAAGGATCTCTTAAAATGCATCGTTATTCCCTGCGCGGCGGGCGGAGCGGCGACCGTAACGGCGCTTGCTGCGTCGGGTATGCTCAAGCCGTATCTTACGATCTACATCAGGCAGATGTTTTCTACCCGCCTGTCGGGAGGTTCGTCGGCGTTTACCCGCATAAGAGATATCGATCTGCTCTCGGGAGATCTCATTGATTTTGACCGCGGACTTTTCGCCGCAGTGCTGTTTTTCATTGTTCTCTGTCTTTGGGCGGTTACGAAAAGGGAAACGACCGATACGGTGTACCACGTTTGCCGCATTGTGTGCGCAGTTTTCATTGCTTCGTTCTGCGTCGGTATGGGCGGTCAGTATTTCAATCACCACTTCATTTTTGCGGCTCCCGTATACGGCGCTTTCCTGATCTATGGATCGGAGCAGATGTATCGTCTGCAAAAAAACGGAAAAATCGCCGATTTTGCAGCGATCTCCTGCTTTGCAGCCATACTGATGATCGCCGTTTCGAACTCAGGCAGAGGCTACGGCGGAGATTACACCGAGAGGTACGAGCTGCTTAAAGAAAAGGCGCAGTATGTTGACGATATGCTCGATTTTCACGGAGTAGATCGATATCAATACCTCGGCTTCAACGGCGAGGACGTGTTTGTGGGACTGACGGAGCATCTTCCGCAAGGGCCTGTTTTTGTGCAGGATCCCGACAACTTCCCGACGAAAGATACGTGGTTTTCAAAGCAGCTTATCGAGCAGCTGAACAATGTGGATATCGTGATAGTCAACGAGGTAAACGCCGGCACGATCAGCGATGATGTTCAAAATATTCTCAACACGCAATTCTATCCTTTGCCGGAATCAGGTTCATACAGAGGGGAGAAGCCCAAGGATTTTGATTATAAGATATATTATCGACACGGTATGTAAGTTTTATTCAAAACTTTATGCTGTGCTTTGTCGAGCTTTTTCTGCAATTTTACAAATTTGCTCCTTTATAGTTATGGATAATATTATTTAACAAACTCAATAATTCGGAGGTATACAAAATGTTTGTGGATTATGCAAAAATAAAAATAAAAGCCGGCGACGGCGGCGACGGCGCAGTTGCTTTTCACCGTGAAAAATACGTTGCCTCCGGCGGTCCTGACGGCGGCGACGGCGGCAGAGGCGGAAATATCGTGTTCCAAGCGGACGACAATCTCTCCACTCTCGCCGATTTCAGATATAAGCGCAAATACGCAGCGCCCAAGGGCGAAAACGGCAGGGGCGGCAGATGCAGCGGCAAAAACGCCGACGACCTCGTGATAAGAGTGCCGAGGGGCACCGTAATAAAGGACGCCGAATCGGGGCGTCTGCTTGCCGATATTTCGGGCAGCGAGCCTGTTATTGTTGCGAAAGGCGGCAAAGGCGGCTGGGGCAATATCCATTTTGCAACGCCGACCCGACAAACTCCCCGCTTCGCAAAGCCCGGTATGCCCGGCGAGGAATTCGAAGTGCAGCTGGAACTGAAGCTTCTGGCGGACGTTGGTCTTGTGGGCTTCCCGAATGTCGGCAAGAGCACGCTTGTTTCCGTTGTGAGCGAAGCGAAGCCTATCATTGCAAATTATCATTTTACAACGATAACTCCCGTATTAGGCGTTGTGCGGTTCGGCGAAGGGGAGTCCTGCGTAATGGCCGATATCCCGGGGCTGATCGAAGGCGCATGGGAAGACAAGGGACTCGGTCACAGATTTCTGCGTCATGTGGAGCGCTGCCGAATGCTGGTTCACATAATCGACGCTGCGGGAAGCGAGGGGAGAGATCCCAAGGAGGATTTCCGCATTATCAACGAGGAGCTGAAAAAGTTCAGCGAAGAGCTGTCCGAGCGTCCGATGATAGTTGCCGCCAACAAATGCGATCTTGCGACAGATGAACAGATCGAGGATCTCAGAAAATTCATCGAAGACCAAGGGTACAAATTTTTCCCTATCATGGCGGCGATACGCTACAACGTTGACCCGCTGCTTGACTGCATTCGGGAGCAGCTGTCGAAGCTGCCGCCCGTAAAGCGGTTTGAGCCTGAGGCTGCGCCCGTGGTCGAGATAGACAAGAGCCGCAAAAACGAAGTAAAGATAACGAACCACGACGGGGTATTTTTCGTTGAAGGCGAATGGCTTGTGCGCATAATGAATTCGGTCAACTTTGACGATTACGAGTCGCTGCAGTATTTTCAGAGGGTGCTGCTGAATGCGGGTGTGATAGACGCGCTGTATGACGCAGGCGTACAGGAAGGCGACACGGTATCGATCTATGATTTTGAGTTTGAATTTATTGATTAACGGAGGTGCGAAATGCGGCTGCTTGGCGATAATATAGACATAAGGACACTGAGTCCGCTGACGCTTGCATTTATCGGCGACGCAGTATATGATCTGATGGTGCGGGAGCGTCTGGTATGCGGCGGCAACCGCCCCGTTGGAGCGCTGAACGAAGACAAAATACAGCGTGTGCGCTGCGAGAGCCAATCGAAAGCGGCGTCGCGAATCGCACCGATACTGACCGACGAGGAGCGGGCGGCGTTTAAGCGAGGGAAGAACGCCCACGCTTCGACGGTTCCCAAGCACGCAGACAAAATGACCTACCACACTGCCACGGGGCTGGAAGCGCTGTTCGGATATTTATATTTGAAGGGCGAGGGGGAGAGGCTTCGGGAGCTGTTTGATCTCATAGAAACGGAAGATGAAAAAACTGACTGATTGGGAGTGGAGCAAATGACAACGCTTGAAAAAGCCCGCAAAACGCTGGAACAGACGCTCATGCCGCAGATGTTTGCGCAGCAGCGCGCGAATCTTTTGAATTCTATACTTGACAAAGAGGGAAAATTTTTCACGGACATAATGTCGGTATACTTAGGCGTCAGGGACGAATCGTACTGCGCTGATGACTTCAAGGTATATTTGCAGAGAGCGAAATCCGAGAACAAGCTTTTTGACTTTGTGGTGGTAAAAACGCCGAAGACGGAAACTCCCGGGATAGCCGACACGCTTTATTTTTGTCTGGAAGAAACAACGGGGGAAACAAGCTATCTGATCGCCGAGCAGTCTGTCGGCGGGCAGAGGATACTCAAGGCGCTGGACGAAGAGCTGCCGCTGGATCACGGTATTCTTCCCGACGATGCGGACAAAGAGTTTCAGAAAATGGCAAATATCTTTATTCGGAGAATGCTTGAATAATAAATATAACCGCAGAAGGGAATGTCCCCCGGGGTCTCGCCTGCCGGCTCGGTCGGTGCTTCTGCTGCGCAGAGGTCTCCACAGGAGACCCGCACCCTCTATAGGCGGCAGGTTCCATCCCCACGTTCAGTAGGGGTATAAATCCCCTACTGAACGCACAAAGCCTTTGGCTTTGTCTCTGCTTATTTAAAGCAGAGCTTTTAAAATAATTTTTAGTTAACGGCGGTGCAGGCGATGTATTATTGGCTGCGCCGCCGCTGTTTTAATTTGGCGGGGGGAGGGTCGAACCCGCTAGTTTTCGCGTGGTCGGGCTTTTTCGTGTGTTTTTTTGTTTGTTTTGTCTTTTCTCCTGTAATTAACTGTTCTCTTTGTTTTTGCCCCTCTTTCGCCGGGGCGGGAGAGGTACTTTTGCTATGCGGCAAAAGTACCCAAAAACGCACTCAAGGGCAGGGCGCTGCCCCTCCCTTGAGAAACCCAACCCCGCCTACTCTACGACCGCGCCAAGACTTTTTTGCGGTTGGGAACATTGCAGCCGCTAGCTTTCGCATGGTCGGGCTTTTTCGTGTGGCTTATCCACTGGTTAATTGTGATCGGGAACAATGCACACGCTAGTTTTTGCGTGGTCGGACTTCGGAAACATAAACTTGAAGTCACAAGCTGCTACATAGTTTATTCGGAGCAACAAATTTGCGGAATTTACAACAGGTCGGCGGGGCTTCGCCCCGCCGACCAAGTTCCCCCTTTTCCTTGAGGAAAAGGGGGGCAGGGGGATTAGGTGACGAAACGAAAGTCGGTGAGAACTAAAATGTCCGATCGACTGCAATAAATCTGCGGGAACACATTTCACCGAAGTCCGACCACGCGAAATCTCGCGGACGCAAAACAAGGCGAGGGTATCAACCCCCGCCCGTTTTTTTATGCTCCGCTCTGATCTTCTTGAAGTTCTGATACATCATGTCGATGAAGCGATAGCCCTTATCCTCAAATTCGTATTCGCCGTCATTGTCGTCAGGCAGCGCAAACTCTTCGTCTTCGCCGCTGTATTTTCGGATAACTTCCTCGAAATCCCGAATAAGACGCTCTGCCTCCGCTTCGTCTGTCATAAGCTCTATATCGTCCGGCGTCATCAGATATTTCGGCTCCGTCATCTCGTCCGCCGCTCTTTTCATGATGTCGTATACGTTGTACGCCGAGTCCTTGTTGTTCAGCCTTGAACAGCTTTCCTTCATCGAACGCAGCTTCTCCGGATATTTCAGCAGATTGTATATTGTCTCCCCTACGTTCGATTTTTTCTTCTCGTGCAGCATATTGCGCAGCTTGTCCTCGGTCGTTTCCTTCTGTATGCTTACCGCGAGATTGTTTGCGGTCAGATATTCCGTGTTGTCCGTTTCCTGACCCGGTATGCCCCTGAACAGCACCATCGGCAGACACGACGCCAGCGACTCCGTCACCGTAAGCCCGCCCGGCTTCGTAATGATGAGATCCGCAATGTGCATATATTTGTGCACCTCATCCGTAAAGTATATCAGCTTCGTGGCCTTCGTGAGCCTTAGCTTGCTGTCCCTGCGAAGCGGCTCGTCGTGTACTTCAAAATTCACCTGAATGTCGCCCACCCTCATCTCGGGTGTGTTGTTGATGATCGTGTTGAATGCGTTGAACAGCTTTTGGTTTCGTCCCGTGATAACTATTATCTGAAAGTCAAGATCGATATCGTTCAGATTCTCGTATATTTTCAGTATGTCGGTCACACCAAAGCTGCCCGCCATGACAAGCACCGTCTTTTTTTCGGGATCAAAACCCATCTCCTTGAGATGAACGTCCCTTTCTTCGTCATGTTCAAAAAATATCGGCGGTATCGGTATCCCGACAGGGTGAACATGGCTTCGCTCCACGCCCAGTTCCTCCAGCGCGTCTACCATCTGCTCGCTCGATACGATATATTCGCTGACGCACGGATTGATGTACGCTGCGTGCGGCGCAAAATCCGTTATGATCGAGATCAGCGGGATATTTGTGATGTTCTTCTCCCGCAGCCTCGATACCATTATCGACATGAACGGGTGCGTTGATACGATCACATCGGGGCGGAAATCGGCTAGCAGCGGCACAAACTTCTTTGCAAAGTGCGAATTCGTCCGCTGCACAAGCTTGTAAGTCCCGCTGTCTTGGTTCGACGCGCGATAAAGTATGCCGTACATTTTCGGAAGCTTCGTGGCGGAAAATTTATATCCCTCTACCACCGCTTTATTGAAATAGTGATTTACATATTCCAATCCGTCTATGGTAATTACCTCGTTTTGAGAATCTTTATCTTTGATTACTTCTTCAAGTGCCTGCGCAGCTCTCATGTGACCTCCGCCGGTTTTTGCGGATAATATCAACACTCTCATTAAGTAACACCTCGTTTTTGTAGAATAATTGCATTCCGATCATGCTGCAATGAGCGCATCACTCGTATTTTTTCAGCGACACCTCAACGATCATATCGCACAGGTCGGGATAATCTATCCCCACGGCTTTAGCCTCCTGCGGGATAAGACTTGCGCCTGTCATTCCCGGGAGCGTGTTCGCCTCAAGCGCGTAAAGGCTGCCGCTGCCGTCAAGCAAAAAATCGATCCTGCCGTAGCCCTCAAGCCCCAGCGCGTCATATGCCTTCTGAGCCTCGATCTGCATTCTGAGCGTTGTTTCCTCGTCAAGCTCGGCGGGGCAGATCTCCTCTGTCCTGCCGCTCTGATATTTATTCACGTAATCATAAAAGCCGCTTTTCGGAATGATCTCGATAATGGGCAGCGCTTTGCCGTCAATAACGCCAACGGAAAATTCACGTCCCTTGATGTACTGCTCGACCAGCACCTCTGTTTCGTATTTGAACGCCTCGTCAAGCGCGCGGCGGAAATCGCTTTTATCCTCAACGATAGAAACTCCGACGCTGCTGCCGCCCGAGCAGGGCTTTACAACACATGGGAAAATGTCGAAGTCGTCGATCCTGCCGCTGAGCTTATCCTCGGGTCTGAAGCACTCGCCGTATGGCGTGCCGACCTTGTGGTCGAGAAATATGCTCTTCGTAACGCCTTTGTTCATCGCATTTGCGCTTGCAAGATAGCCGCTGCCCGTGTACTTGATGCCCATAAGGTCAAACGCAGCCTGAAGCCTGCCGTTCTCGCCGTCGCCGCCGTGAAGCGCAAGAAAAACGATATCTGCATAGCGGCAGATATCCTCAACGTGCTCGCCGAAGTAGCTGTCGGAGCGGATACGTCTTCTCTGTTTTATCTCGCTGATATCGGGGATCTTTTCGGAAACCGAGATATCCTTTGTAAAATCATAGCCGTTTTTGAACAGCGCCGCAGCATCGCATTCGTCCTGCTCATAGCCCATATAGACATCGAGAAGAACTACGCTGTGGCCCTTTTTTCGCAGCGCCTTTGCGACCATTGACCCCGAGGTAACGGACACATCGCGTTCGGTACTAAGCCCGCCTGCCAAAACAACAATATTCATAGCTGTCAACCGCCTTTGTTATTTTAATTAATTCTCCAGCGTAACTACGCCGTACTGCACGCGGCAATCTATCATGCTGCGCACCGCTTCGTCCGCTGTTGACGGCGATCCCGAAACGACCAGATCGTTCGTAAATACGCCGTATTTCTCGCTGTGCTCGACCTCTGGCGACACATTTTCCGGCAAGCGTATCACTGCGCTGCCCGCGTTTACATCTATCGTTATGCCGCCGCTGAGCTGCCGGAACAGCGCTTCGACCTTCGACATATTGGAGTCGAGCGTCCAGCGTCCCGCTATATTCCTTATGTCCGCCGTTGAGTGATCCGCTTTCAGCGTCTGCGTCTGCGCCGATGCCGCGCTTAGCCGGATATCTGTGGATCTTACCGCAGCATACAGTTCGTCTGCCGCCTTCAGCGCTCCCAGCTTCAGCGACGCCCCGCTTGCTGCGATCGTTATATTGTCGGCGGAAAGCGACTTCGCTTCGACCGCGCTGTCCCTGAAATTCAGCGTCATATCCATCGCGCTGTCTATGCTGCCCAGATCTGCATCGCAGCCGTCAAGCTGCAGATTCACTCCGCCCTTGTAAATGTCCGGCACCGCCACCGTCAGTTCGCAGTCGCTTTCGCCGCCTATCGCCTGAATGTAAAAAACACCGCCGGTGTTCGCCGTGATAAGCGTTCCGCCGTTAAGCTTCACCGCCATCTTTTCACCCGAGGAGGACGTAAATTTAACGCTGCATTTCTCCCCGTAAAGCTCTATCGAGTTGAATTCGTTCAGCTCGCATTCCTGTTCCTTCGCGTTCGAGCGGGTCTTTACTTCCGTCAGATCGTACCTCTGAGGTTCGGTATAATCAAATCCATCGTCGCTCAGCTTCAGATTATCTTCAAGCGCAGAATATATTCCTGCGGGAGCTACGTTGTCGCGCCTGATGAGTATCACTCCGATCAGCGAGATCAGTATGCCCACGGCAAGCAGTACAGCCGAAATTTTAAATAGCTTCTTCATCTTCGCTTACCTCCTGCCGCCGCGTTTTGCTTTGTTCATGCGCACCCTGTTCATATACCTCGGGAACCACCGAAGCCCTGCCCACAGCGCGCGGAATATCCCTGCGCCGAACAGCACAAAGCCCACCGTCACGATCAGACCGCCCGCGCCCGCAGCCGCGAATCCCGCGCTTAGCCCCAACAGACTGAAGCACGCCACGCTCGCAAGCGCCGACGCTGCGCATAGCGCCAATAACAGCGCCGCTGTTACCGCTGCGAACAACACCATCATCAACTCATAAGCTGCGCACACCGGGATAAGCAGAATAAACAAAAACACGTTGAGCCCCGTTGGCTTTGACGGCGGCTCCTGCCGCTGCGCCATCCTCATTCCGTCCATCGGCGTTGGCATTCCGTGCTTGTAGTCGCTTGCGATCGTTTTCGGCGAGGGCAGCGAGGCTATGATCTCTTCCTCCGAAAGTCCCTCTTCCTTCTTGTTAAAAAAATATTCGTTGTAATCCTGCATGATGACATACTGCGCCTCGTCGGATAAATGGCGCACGGCTGTCATCAGCTCATACATAAACTGCGCTTGGGTCATATCAGGAAATCCCTCATTCTAAGTGTATTGCCGTCGGGGATAAAATATGTGCACCCCGTGTCATAGTCGATCTCGGGCGAAATGTTCGAGTGGATATAAAGAGTGTCAAAGCCCGCCGCTTTGCCGCCGCGAATATCGGCATCGGGGTCGTTGCCTGTCATGATCGTTTCGGAAGGGTCAAGGCCATACCGATCGATGATCGTCTGATAAAACGCCTTGTCGGGCTTGCAGCAGCCCTCGTCCGACGATATCACTATCCCATCGAACTTATCGAGGATCCCGAGAGTTCCCAGCTCGTCCCACGTAAAAGAGCGCTGCGCGTTTGTCAGCAAATAAACCTTGCCGTATTTCTGAAGCTCGCCGAGAAGCTCCGCTATACCGTCGTACAGCCTGATATACTCTCTCGACGCGCGGCGAAAGAACAGCGCAGTATCGAGAACGAGCTTTTCGGAGGCCGCAGCCCCTTTTTCATTATAGAGCCGTCTGAATACGTTTTCGATCCTGATGTCGATATGCTCATACCCGGGGTGAGCCTTACGCACGAAGTTCTTCTCGTCCTCGACCAGCTCCCCGTAGCGTTTTTGTATTTCACCTGCGGAGTACTTGGCGGACTCATCGGAATACTTTTTTGCAAGACCCTCCCATAATTCGGGCAGCCCTTCGTCTGTATGGATATCGGCAAGAGTACCATACAGATCGAACACATAATTTTTGTACATAATTTCACAGCCTCCCAACAGCTTTTCAGCGAACAAACCGAGATCTATACGAATCCATGTTTGATTATATAATACAGAAAACAAAAAGTCAAGGAAAAATAGGTTTAATTCAGAATTCAAATCGACGTTGTGACAAACTATCTGTTCACAAATAATTCCGAATTACGCATTACGAATTGAATCTTATTTGGCATTCCAGCTCTGCGCCGTTCATGGTCATGGTGAATCCTGCGCCGTGAAGGTCTGCTATCGACTTGACTATCGACAGCCCCAAGCCGCTGCCTTTTTGGTGGCGGCTTTTGTCTTTTCTTGTGTACGGCTTTAAAAGCTCGCTGATCTCGTCTTTAGTCAGCGGCTCGCTCTCGTTTCTGACCGTGAGCGTCTTGTCGGAAACGACTATGGTTATTTCGGTTTCGGGCGAAGAATATCTCACGGCGTTGTCGATAAGATTTCCGACTGCTGTCTTTATAAGCTCCTCGTCGGCGTTTACGGTGTTGTCTCCGCTGCGGGTGAGCTTTATGCTCTTTTTGTCGGGCAGGGCAGGAAATGCGTCTGCAATGTCCAATGCCAGCTTGTAAAGATCGAACTCTTTTTTGCTGAGCGTTACGCCTGTTGAGCTGAGTTTGCTGAATTCAAGCATTTTGTGTACAAGCTCGTTTACTGCGTCCGACTGCTCGATGATCTTGTCGAGATAACGCTCCCGCTCGCTGTTGTCGATGTTCTCCTTCAAGCTGTACGCGTAGCCGCTAATGATAAATATCGGCGTTTTGATATCGTGGGCAATGGCGTTGGTGAGGTCTGCCCTCTGCTGCTCCTGTATCGCCTGAGCCTTTATCATCTTCCAGAGCATGAAGCACAGAATAAACGCGATCACCCCAAAAAACGATACTATTATTCCAACGCCTGCGGCAAGCTTGACCTTACACACGTCTATAAGATCTACCTTCTTTGCAAATCGGATAATGTATTCCGCGCTTTCGCCGCCGTCAGAGGTGTGATCGGCAATATACAGGCGATCGGACACATAATATATATCCTCAAAAAAGCCTGCGGGCGCTATCATCATAGGGGCTTCCGCCTGATCGGCGAGAAGCTGCGAAATGTAATCGCTGCCTGCGTTCGAGCCAAGAATAAAATCCTTCGGCACAATATTTCTCGTCATCTCGTTGCATACAAAAACAGGCTCTTCGGGGATCCTGTTTTGGTCAAGCGAATATGTTTCTGCGATTTCGTCCGTCAGAAACCATGTGTTGTCTGCTCCTGCCGCCGCTATTTTTAGCTCCAACGGGATAAATTCCACATAATTATTGTGAAACTTTGTGCATATAAGCTCATAGCTTTTTCCGTCGTCACGCTCCGTTTGGAGCCACTTCTCGATCTCACGGTACTGCTCGCTGCTGAGAGAGCCTCGCAATACATCGTGATCGATAAAACCGTACCACCTTTCGTTATACTCTGTTCCGAGCCTTACTCCGAAGCACACGATCTCCTTTTTCGCCGTGTTCACTATCGTTTCGCCGGTCTTACTGTCGATAACCTCGATCTGGCTGTTCCAGTCGCGCCGTTTCTCGCCGCTTCGGTAGATCAGATCGGCTATGCTTGAATAGATATTGTCCGTAACGCTGTATATGTTTGACGAGGCGGCCGCTTTGCTTATGGCATACGACATATCCTCGACCATGGCGTTCTGTATGCGGCTTTTCTCGCTGTAAAGGCATATCCCCGCATAGGCGGCGCAGATAACAACACACACCGCCGCTATGATCGTTATCACTCGAGAAAGCAGCCTGCTTCGCTGCTGCTTCAGCCTTTTTTCCATCGGTCATTCTCCTATTTTGTACCCTCGGCGCACCGCTGTTTTTATCAGCTTTCCGTTGCCGCCTAGAGCTTTTCTCAGATTGCGCATATGGGTGTCAAGTACCCGCGCGTCAACGTCGCTGTCATAGCCCCACACGATATCCAAAAGCTTTTCGCGGCTGATTATTACGCCTTTATTCTCCAGCAGAACTTTCAGTATGCCGTATTCTCTCGCGGTGAGCTTCACTTCCTCGCCCCCGCTTATGACAATACCGTTGTTCGGATTGAGCGACAAACTTCCGACGCTGAATATTCTGGAGCGGACAAGCCCCTTAGACCGCTTGATAAGAGCGGTGACCTTCTGATACAGAACAGGAAGCGGAAACGGCTTTACAACGTAATCGTCGCACCCGAGCGCGTAGCCGTTGAGTATATCCGATTCATTGGCTCGCGCGGTGATAAACATAATGGGCACATCGCTCTCACGGCGTATTTCCCGACAGATCTCAAAGCCGTCCATCTCCGGCAGCATAACGTCAAGCATCAGCAGATCGTAGTTGTTCTCATACGCCTTGACCAAGCCTGCCTCGCCGTCGGCGGCGGTATCGACAGTAAACATATCCTTTTCTTTTTTGGTGAAATAATTCGCAGCAAGCTCCCGTATATCGGGATCGTCTTCAACTATTAAAATCCGATACATACAGCACCTTCCGTTACAAGCAAACGAGGGAATATTTCTTATCAATTTAATTATAACACTGCGGGATATGATTTTCAACGGTTATCGCGCGGCTGTTCACAAATTAAGAGGCATAGCGTTTTCCAAAGCCTCTCCGATCTTTATGCATTTATCTTTTTGCTCATTTACGGTAAAGATAATAAAAACGCGACCTTATTGTTCTTTTACCCTATTCGCCCCGGGCCCTGATTGCCGTGAGTGGCGTGGGGCTTTGAGTGAGTAAATTCTTTTCTACTCGCCGGCAGTGGGAGAACACATCTTTTGTGCTTGTCCTGCCGTATTTGCGGGCTGATTATCGGGATAATGAAGCGGCGTTTCTTGATTATTATGACGAAGTCAAGATTTGCGAAGAAGCCGCTCGGTCGCATTTTAAGACGGGCAGGCGTGCGGGTCTCCGCTGCCGCGTCGGTCGGTGCTTCGACCTCGTCGAGGTCGAAGCAGGAGACCCGCACACTGCAGGCAATACGCGCACATATTTTATTCATAACATAAGATATAGCCCGCGTTTATCAAATGAAAGGCGCGGGAAAAAAATAACGCGCCCAATAATCTTGGACGCGTTCTGCGTGTGCCGCTCGGCACTGGTTGCGGAGGCAGGATTTGAACCTACGACCTTCGGGTTATGAGGGATAAATCAAACCTTTTACAGCTTTTCAAGACTTATCAAAAACACTGATATAATTCGGTTTTATGCTATTTATCCTCTTGTATCTTCTCATATCCTTTCACCGTTTTTAGTTCCCTTAGTGCCCTAATAGTGCCCTCAAATTGTCCTTGATATGATTACTTTGTATCGCCGCTGCCCGGCTGTTCTTTTGCTTGCTTTTCCGCTGCCTTTTCTCTTTCGGCAGCGGCTTTGTTATATCCTGCATTAAGTGCCGCTGATAGTTCCCGGCTCTCCTCCGGCGTGAGCTGCATCAGCTTTCGTTCAAATTCTGTCATGTTCAAACCTCCGATACGCTATAAGCCGCCACAATGCGCTGTGACGGCTTTTGTTTGTTGATAGGGTAATTTCACGAATAAAGCCGTTAAACGCTGTATAGGGCATTTCTGAGTGTCCTGCGGTGTGTTATTCGCTGTCAATCCCAATTGATGTCACTGTCGGTATAATACTCACCGTTTTCAAAATTCTTCTCAGCTTCCTGCAATGCCGCTGCCTCCTGCGGAGTAACCTTTGTGTAGTCGGGATCCCATGCAAGAACGAGCTTCTTTATCAATTCAAAAGCTAACTGCTGATCGCTTGCCGGCAGCATATCAATCATAGCCGCCGCTTGCTGTGCTGTGGTACTCATAAACTGCACCTCCTTAGTGCTTGTAAATATCGCCTCTGCTGTCAATATCCATGATATGAAGCACCTCGATATTATTGTCCTCTGTGTAACGGTATATTATTCTGTACTTGCCTATTCTGAGCCGCTGCCGTTTATCGGAATATCCCTGCATAGTTTTGATGTCACCGACAGGCGGCTTTTGCGTAAGTCCGTTTATCCCTGCTCTTATTCGGTTTTTTGTCGTACGATCCTGCGCCTCGATAAACTTCTTTGCTTTTTTGTCGTAGCGTATTTCCATTGTGTTTACTCTCCTGCTCCGTCTCGGGCAATCTTCTCGTCAATAGCCGTAACAATATATCCATTTAGGCTTTGCCCTGATCGCTCGGCAGCGGCTCTGATCTCGTCCTTGCGTCCTTTCTTAACTCTGACCTTTATTTCTTCCTGCGTTTTCAGATAGTTTTCGGTTGCTTTTCGCTGTGCTTCACTTATCGGCATAAACAAGCCCCCTTTCTAAGTTATATTATATCACAAATTCGTATATGTGTACATATACATTTTTGACAAATATGTACCCATATATTCGTAAGAAATGCCAATTGATATATGGGTACATATATGATATAATAAGTACAACAGGTTAAGGGAACGCACCTAAACCAAATAAAACAAATAGGAGGTCATCACTATGACAACACAGGTTATGGAATCAAAAATCGCAGAGCTTAAGGAATGGGAATCCGTTCTTGAAGAAGCAAAGGCAGTTGTAGAGGCTCTTAAAGACGAGCTTAAGGCAGAAATGACTTCAAGAGAGGTTGAGGAGCTGGAGTGCGGAACACACATCGTTCGTTTCACTTCCATTCTTTCAAACAGATTTGATACAACAACCTTTAAGAAGGAACACGCCGAGATGCACAAGCAGTACACAAAGCAGACGCAGAGCCGCCGCTTTACAGTATCGTAAAAAAAAGGGCCATACGTAAGCACCGACCAAAGCACAGCGTAAAGCCCACAAACCGCACCAACGGAGCGGATACATATATTTTATCGTATCCGCTCCGATATGTCAAGAAAAATATCGGAGGTAAAAATATGACTTGAAAAACCATTACCAACGCAGGAACAAGAAACACCCTGCTTGCATCTATTTGCAAGCTCACGCTCCTTTTTAACAAGAACCTGCCCGACGCATACAACGGCGTTTTGAGTCGTTCATACGATTTCGCTGTTAAGCACTCCGAAAACGAGTTCTTCGACGAGAACGATTACAGGGAGCTTGTTTACAACGGCCTGTTTAACAATCGTGCTTTCCCCGAAAAGATCCGCTATTATCTTGCGTGGTACTGCGGAGGCCGTACAGACGCACAGGAGCTTTTCTTCGACGAGGAGAAGGCGGGATTGACCGTCACACAATTCAAGCACATTCTCCGGGCAGCGGTTGACGAGCGCGCCGCAGTAATTTCGGCGGCAGATGACCGTATCGGGAAAACAGCCGAGATTTGCGCTAAAATGCCAATAAATCAGCCGACCACTCGCAATATCAGAGCTATGCGTACCCGGCGCGATAACAACGGATATTAGGGCGAATTCGGAGATCTGCTTATCTATCAGCTGGGATATTTGCAGGGTATTCAGGCCGAAAGAGCAAGGCGAAAGGAGCGCACAGAATGAACATACCTTTACACAAACTCTGCTGTCTGACCGCTGCCGTAATCGAAAACGGCAGGTTGTCGGAGGTGGTTGATGTTCTCGCCGACTTTGGCGTTAGAGCAGTTATTCAGCTGCACCCGACACAGTACAGCGAGTACGAAAGCAAAATCACGGAATTGATATAAGCTGCTACCAACAGCCCAGACAACCAGAGGCACACTTGCAAACTACCAATCAAAAGCCCACAGAAACGCGCTGTAATGCCGTCCTGTGAGCTTTTGATTTATCGGGTATAAAATTTCAAGCTAATACAGCAAAATCACCGTCAAGAGCATTTCTCCGATTGCTGTCGCTATGATTTCATTGCATTGTGCAAGGCGATAATCTCCGTGTCGTTCCTCAGCTTTGCAAGGGCAGCGTCTCTGATTTGTCCTACTCTCTGTTTTGAAACGTGTAACCGCGCCGCCGTTTCTGTCATGGGCGTACCGTAAAAGTAATATGAACGGATAACAAGCTGTTCCGTATCGCCCAGACGATCGAAAGCGGCGTTTATAACGCTTTGCAGGGATTTCTCCTCTGCCTGTTCTTCGGGACCTTGTGCGCTGTCCGTTATCAATGCAAGCAGTGTTTTTTCGCTTTCTTCCTCCTCGACCGCCGAGACATCAAGGCTTTTACAGGTATTCAAAGCGTCAATACGCACACCAAACAACAGGCGATCACGCACCTTTAACAGCGGCAGCCGAAGAAAAGTTGTAAATTTATAGCCGCTTTCCTCCGAATATCCTTTCAGCGCCTCTGTAAATGCCGCAAAACATTCTTGCCGCAGATCGTCAAGCGTAATACCGCGTTGTGCAAAAAGTCCCTCATACTGATTGTACATTCTTCGGCATTGCTGATAAATCAACGGTCGAACACGCTCCCACAAGACGGGAATTAAATCATCAGCGCCGCCCTGCTTTATCGCCGCTGCCAGATCTTCATTTGTCAATCTGCCTCACTCCCGTTAGTGCTCCTGTCTTTGTCCTGTCATTGCCTTTAATAGTTCCTCCCTCTGTTCGCGTTCTTCTTTGATTTGCTTTAATCGCTCTGCAAAGTATTCCGGCGATGCGTTCATACAACAGCCGTCGTACAAATGAGGATCTGTGCTGTAAATGCAGTCTCTGCAATTCGGTGCTCCTGTTACACAGTAATCCGGCGTTTTATTTTTTCCATAATGAACATCACTCCATAAAAAATATTATATGTGGCGGTCGTTAATCCTCTCTATTGGAATGGTATTCACAAATTCCTCTTTCTTCAGCCTTTTATTTGTACTGTGGTATGTTTGTGGTATAAATGTGGTATGTTTTTTGGGGTTTATACCACACCGAAAACGCTGATAAAATCTATGTTTTTCGGTATCTGTGGTATAAGTGGTACATTTTTCCGAATCCTTTATATATAATACATACGCATACATGTATAATATACAATTACATTTTCTCGCGCGTTAGAGTTGAAAAAACATACCACATATACCACAACAGCCCCCAAAGCCCGATTTAATGCGGTTTTTCGTGTGGTATAAATTGAATTTTTTATACCACACTCATACCACATATACCACACATTTCACATTATAGAAATGTTATCCGCTTTCATCGTGAAAATATAATAATAATTGTTACGCTTTTTCACAACAATATCATCGGTATCCGTGTTAAGATATGCCGCTATTTCTTTACGAAAAGTGTTCTTTGATATAGCCGTATGCCCCGAATAGTTTACCGAATACCACCCACAAAACGAGTATACACTTCCGCGCAAGTAAACCTATCTTTGCAGGGATCGTCTGCCTTTCGCATTTCACAGCGTTCATAATAGAACGATACAGCCGGAGGGTTTTCCTTTTTATATTTCTCCAATAAATCAGCGCACACGGCAGGAACAGTAAACCGATAACCGTTATTTATCGCTCGTTTGGCCGCAGGTATCAGCACATCGGCAATAATAGCAGCTCTTTCTTCAAACATCTTATCAAGCAGTCGTGCGTCCTGCTCTGCGCGCGGTATGACATTATCGCATTTGATAGGTATAATACGCTCATACACCCAAGAGCCGCGATCACCGCCGAAATTAGGCAGGGCATTTGCACAAAACCAAAGCAGCCCCCTGTATTGAAAAGAGAACGAGTTTTCGTTTTTGAATTCGCCGCGTATATTATCTCTGCCCGTTGCCTGCTTAAAAATTTTCATTTCACGAACACTTGCATAACTCATATCTGCATCACCAAACAAGCGTTTATTATATAATGCGCTTGAGCCAAAGCGTTCATTTTCAAGATCGGACAAGCCGCCGGAGCTGTAATTATCGTTACCGAGTAGCCGCTGCGTCAATTTGAGTATTTGGCTTTTACCCGTATCTCCTGCGCCGAACAGGATCATAGCCTTTTTGAATCGTGAGCCGTCTACATTGGTTATTGCAATACCCATAAACTGACAGATAAGCTCCATTAGTTCCGTATCGCCGCCCGTAAGCCGCCAGATATAAGAATCAAATTTACTATGCTGTTTGGCGTTTGGAGCATATTCACAGGGTAACTGAATCTTGCTCAACACAGAGGGATCATGTTCCGTCAATTCGCCGCTTTCAAGGTGATACAATCCGTTTTGAAAATTGATTATATCCTCGTCTGCATTTAGCTTTGACCTATCCACAAAATCGTGCGACGCTCGGATATCCTGCAAAACCTCTCTGATTTGAGACATCTTTATCAGCGTTATGTCAAACACTTCTACATACCGTTTTATATATGCCTGTATGATTGAATCGTTGACCGGAGAATATACCCCATGTGCATACCAGAATATTTTATTTTCCCGTCCGTTCCTGTCGTGTACGGTAATAAAGTTTTCGTGCTGTCGGATATACTCGGCAAGCAGCGGCACAGACACACTATAACATTTCTGCCGCTTATTGAATTGAAGATAATCGGGCAGCCCTTCACCGTCGAGCACAAATCCGTTTTTTCGGGCATTGGCAAGCATTCGCATTGTGAGCAAGGATTGCATATCTTCTGCCGACTTTTCTTTACTAAAGCTCGGATCATAAAAATTACTGCAATTAGTAATTGCTTTTTGTATTGTAATGTTGCCGTATGTGGTATTTCCCCTTTTTCCGTCCCACTTGTCGCGCATTAATCCGCTGCGCCGGAATATGCGGTCTATTTGAACCGCATCACCGTTACACCAAAAAGCAAGTATGCCGCACAACGCTAAATCTGCCCGGCTCTCATCTTCACCGTAAGACGATGTATCACCGCGCATAAGTGCCAAAAATTTCTCACCGTTGCAAAATGTTGCTTTTTCGATTACTTGATCATCGGTTAGAATAATGATCGGAGAATCAGGCGTTTTTTCTTTATGTTCCTTAACAGAAACAGCAAAACGATTATAGTATTTTTCTGCCGTATTGTCTGCGCTTATAATCTGCCGCTGTTCGCCGTATGCCTTACCCGTCACAGTGAAAAATCGTTTTGTTTGGTACATTTCAAGCCCTGTGCCGCTGCCGAAAATACCCTCAAACTTATTTTTCCATTCGCTATGATTACTGCCTTTATAGAAAATATGCAGGCCGCATTCACTCGGTGAAAGCTCTGTATATGAATTGAAGTCTGTAATAAGCTCGGCAGCGGCGGGATGTAACTCTCCCGTTTTGTTATCAATAACATGATCAATATCAATACCACAAATAGTTTCTTGCCCCTCCAACGGTGAAAACATAAAGCCAATACCCTCAATAATTCCCATCTTGCCGCCTACCGTTGCACTTTTCCCTACAGAGGCAAGAGCAGTATTAAAATCTGTCCAGTCTTGCGCATTGGCAGAGCTCGCGCCGTATAATGTTCGAGGATTTACAGGTATCTTATCCATTCTCGGAGTACCGTCTGAATGATAATCAGGCGTTCCGTCCTTTTTTAGCTTTGGTTTACGAAAGTAACCTACCCATTGAGGCAAGGCTTTCATTTCCTGAGGAATGTTGTTATAGTCTGTGTTTGTAGGCGTCAATTTTTATCACCGCCCCATTCCTCAAGCAGCGCAGCGGCCGGCGCAATGCGTTCTTTTGCCGTCATTTGCGCTCACCTCCGTTATAGTAAAATTCATTGAAAATCACTCCATTTTATCACAATATTTTTTCTTGTACACAGCCCGCCAATGTGATAAAATAAAGGTGAGCCGTGTACATTGTATTCGTATGCTTGCTCTTTGCCGTTGGCTTTCGTGGTGGTTAGCTGACGGCTTTTATTTTTTCGTTTTCATTTTCTGCCGCACACTCACGGAGCATTTCGGTAATGTGTGCGTCAAAATCGCTGTCTATCTCGCGTCCGTCATAGTGCCTTTTCAGTGTTGACACCGAAACATGCGCGGCAGCCGCAAGCTGTGAAAGCGTTACGCCTTGTTCGTGTACCGCCTCTTTGAAATCGTTCCAATAACTAAATCTTGCCATATTATAAACCTCCTCGTTATACAGCAATCGGCTTTATGCCGCTGCCTGTTTCTGTTGTGTTATCTGTAAGACGATTATTGTTGAAATATTCGCGTACAGAATTTTGATTGATTAGAATTTTGCCGCGTCCTGCTCTGACAGCCGCTACCGCACCGCTTAGAGCAAGCGACCGCGCAAAATGCTGTGATATGCCCCAATTCTCAGCAGTTTCTTTGACGCCAAGCATAACGGGACCGCTGCCGTTGAAATCAATAATTGTTTGCAAGTTTACTTACCTCCCTCGTTATGTGGTTTTCTGACGCTCACTGACCAGTTCCGCAATAATAGCCTTTATCCGACTAACTTCTTTGTCGTTGAAAGGCTTTCTCAAACGGCGGCTGAAATTACCGTCATTACAGCCCCACAATTCCGCTACTTGCCAGAATTTCAAGCCTGCATCTGTTATCAGCTTTTTCACTTCATTTCCGGACATAAAAACACCTCCCTCAAAATAATTGTCAATTAAGTATTGACAACAACATAACTGTATGTTACAATCATAGTGTAACATAACAACAACACAATGTCAAGCGGTTTTGTTATTACTCTTAAACTACATAACAATGTGTTATGTCATAAATGGAGATGATACTATGAATAGCAAAGAACAATTAGGCAGTACAATAGGTTTCAATATAAACGATCTTCTCATTGAAACAAACAAGCGACAAAAAGATCTCGCTCAATATTTAGGAGTTACAGATAACACAATATCTTATTTCTGCTCCGGTAGTCGCGTCCCCAGCGTGATACAGCTTGTAGGGATAGCAAATTTCTTTAATGTTACGGTTGACTATCTTGTAGGCCGTTCAAAGGTAAGCACACCTAATACGAATTTACAGGCAGTTTGTAATTATACCGGGCTTTCTGAAAAGTCGGTAAATGAATTAAATATCATGCAGTCGAACATAGACAACACTTCTCACCGTATAGACCTGCTCGATTTAATTATCAACAATCCCGACTTATTGGATTTGCTTTATGACTATTTATTGGGGCGTGGAGATTTGTACGGTATTTTAGAGGATGATCCGATTTATGCTCTTGATTACAACGACAGAATCTTAGGACCCGAAAAAGTAAGAAGATTATTATTAGTTGATATTTTAGACGAGTTGACCGCTATGAGAAAGAAGATAGCAGATAGCAAACAAAACAAATAAAAACAGCCGCCCGGCGCTACCAACACCGAACGGCTGAAAATATAACCTTACTACGACCACAAAGGGAGCGCAATAAAGCCACCAACTTTATTTTATCACGCGCCTTTTGTTGTGTCAATCTCAAATAAAACGAAAGAATCGTGATTTTATGGCAAACATCACACCGCGAAAAAACAAAAGCGGCGAAATCGTTTCATATCGTATTCGGGTATCGCGTGGGTACGACACAGCAGGGCAAAAGCTCAAGCCTTATGAAATGACATGGCGGCCCGGGCAGGGTATAACAAAGCGACAGATAGAGAAAGAAGTACAGCGTCAGGCAACATTATTCGAGGATCAATGCAAGCAAGGGCTGACAGGTGACGGCCGGCAGAAATTTGGAGAGTATGCCGCTTATGTTCTCGACCTCAAAGAAAAGCGCGGCGAGCTGCGACATCATACCGTTGTACGATACAGAGAACTGCTGAAAAGGATAAATGACGGTATCGGACACATAAAAATACAGGATATCCGACCTCAGCACCTCAATCAGCTTTACGAGCAGTTGGGCAAGGACGGTATGCGAAAGGACGCTCACAAGGCTGTTATCAAAGACGGTGTAAATCTTACCGATATAATACACCGTACAGGCAGCGGCAATATAGAGCGGTTTCTGAAAGAGCAGGCGCAATTATCCGTTGCAACATATCGGAGCGCAGTAAACGGAAAAAGCATAAATATCGAGAGCGCGAAAAAACTTGCCGCTGCCTTGAATACAGATGTTAAAAAGCTGTTTGACCTTGTGACCGATAACCGCCCGTTATCCTCTAAAACAATACGGGAACACCATGTTTTGATACATCTGATTATGGAGCAGGCTGTTAAAGAATGCTTGATCCCGTTCAATACGGCTGACCGCGCCACACCGCCGAAAGCCGATAAACCGAAAGCAAACTATTTCGAGCAGGACGAGATCACCGCCATTTTACAGGCAGCGGAAAGCGTACCGTTAAAGTGGAAAACAATCCTGCATTTAATGCTTGTGACAGGCGGCAGGCGCGGCGAGGTATTAGGGCTGACATGGGATTGTGTCGATTTCATATTTGAACGTATTCACATTGAAAAAACAGTCAATTATGAATCCGATACGGGAATCTATATTGACGATACCAAAACGGAAAGATCGGCACGTTGGATAAAGCTACCTTCCGAAACAATGAATTTGTTACAGGAATACAAGCAAATATATTATGATCCGCTGCGTATGGTAAGCGATACAGCGTGGGCAGGGCTGAAAGACAAAGAGGGAATACTTCACAATGACTTTTTATTTGTGCAGGACAGCGGCGCAAATATCGGATTGCCAATGCACCCGGACAGTGTGACAGGATATTGCAACGACTTTTCGGATAAATACGGATTGAAACATATTAATCCTCACGCATTCCGACACAGCGCTGCAAGCCTCCTCTATTTTGCAGGAATGGACAGTATCAGCATTTCGGCATATTTAGGACACGCCACACCAAGCACAACACAGAATTTATACGCCCATGTTATGGGGGAGGCGCAAAGCCGTATTGCCTCCGTTATGGGCGAGATCGTTATCACAAAGCGCATACAGACCAAAGAAGAAACACAGGATACAGATCTGAAAGCCGTATAAAAAGCAAGAGCGAGGACGTTATATCTTCGCTCTTTTTTCGTATCTTTCTACCGCTTTTTATATCGTTAGTGCCCTAATAGTGCCCTAAACATCAAATAAAGTGGTTTTTGTAAAAAAGAAAAACGGCTCAAACGCAGTGTTCAAGCCGTTTTTAGTGGTTGCGGAGGCAGGATTTGAACCTACGACCTTCGGGTTATGAGCCCGACGAGCTACCAAACTGCTCCACTCCGCGATATATGATCTTGTGAGTTTAAGTTCCCTCAACAGTTATATATTATATCATTAACCGCACTGATTGTCAACTGTTTTTTTGAGACAAATAAAACTCTGTTACATTGGCACAATTTAATTGAACATAGCTGCCGCAAATCTGTAAAACACGCAGTCCTCGTACCGATGTTTCGACACATTCCGCAGCCGCCCGGTGATGCGCTCTTGTTTTGAACTATAGGTCGGCGCACACCGCTCCATAACAAGCCCATAAGAATTGCTGCAGTACAAAACAATACATATTTTTCAAAAAGAACGTAAAACCGGCATTGCCCCGGGCAGCATATGTCGCTTTGCTCGGGGCTTTGTTTTATTTGTCATCATCGTTGTTCCTGTCTTTTGCCGCAAGAATAACAAACAATGATGCCGCAAGTACGATCAGCAGGAGCGGTATATTGTTGACCACGCCTGTCTTGACCTTCTCAACATCGATAAAGGGTGACCCTTTACCGATCAATTCAGTATATATCGTTGTTGGCGAGGGAGATGGAGTAACAGTGGGAGGAACGTCCGTCGAGGGATTCGCCGTGTCCGTGTCGCTCGCCGTGTCCGTGTCGCTTGCGGTGTCCGTGTCGCTTGCGGTGTCCGTGTCGCTTGCGGGGCGGCGTTCGATCTCGGTTTTTGGCTGGGACAATACGTCATACTTCCAGTAGCCGCTGCTGCCGTATTGTACTCCCAGAGGAACGGAAACTAAATACGGAGTGATCTTCTCATAATCCACTGCGTCGCTCTCTGCGCCTGTCTGCATAACAAGATACATTCCCTTTGGAATATTTGTAAACACGCATTTTCCGTTCAGACCCGTGACCGCCTTAAATGAAGCCTTGGTCGTTATATCAGCCATTTTTGAAGCAAGCTCTATCGACTGAGCAGCAGTCATGCCGTCAAAGGTAACATCTCTGCCATGTTCTGTTTTGCGAAGCGGCTCATAGGCAGGGAGCAGTGTGTAGTTCGGGGAACCTTCTTCGCAGGCAAGCTCCGCCGTTTTGACGATGGAAAGCTCTGCGCCCGAGATGGGGATATCCACGCCGTTATGCTGAACAAACATATATATAGTCAGCCTAACGTCCGTGTCTTCGATCGGGGGCATCGGCACAGCCTTCGCAAGCGCAGACATCGGCAGCGCAAGAAGCAAAATTATCGATACAAACACAAAAACGCATCTTTTCATGACGATACCCCCTTTCAATAAATTCTTTCAACAAGCAAAGAAAGCCGTAGCTTGTGCGTTCGGCAGGGGATCTTACACCTGCCGAACCCGAGATGGAACCCGACGCCTATAGAGACGTGGGACATCTCCTCTGCGGTTATTTTTTGTCCGAACGTGATCTTCTCTTTTTGACGAGCTTATAGATGATTACAGCAGCGCCTATGACCGCAGCGACGACTGCGATACCGATAATAACATAATATATCGGACTGTGTTTGGAGCGGGATCTTTCCTCATAATCATAATCATAATCGTAGTCGTACTCATAAGCGGGAGACTCGGCTTTTCTGCGTTTCGGCTTAGCGCGTGACTTTTTGGCAAAAGCAGGAGCGATTCTGCGTTTTGCGCGCAGCTTTCCGATAAGGACGATCACTCCGAAAACCGCGGCAAACAGCATAAATCCAATAAAGATCACCAGCGCGGGGTCAATTACGGTTTGGTGATCCTCCGCTGCGGCGAGTCCGTCAACAACTGTGGATTCGTCGAAATCGATGCGCCGCCCTGTAATGAGCAGACGATGAGTATTTATTCCGTACGGTTCGCAGGTCACGAGGGTAACAATGTCCTTGCCGCTTTCGATCAAAAGCCCGCCGACGTCATCGGGAGTGACAACGTCGATATCGAAGACGATATACGCCAGCGTATGTCCGAGAACATGGATATAGAACACGTCGCCGTTTTCGATCCTGTCGAGGTCTGTAAAAAGCTTTTGGGTCGGCAGCCCTCTGTGTCCTGTGAGAACGGCGTGAGTGTTGACATCTCCGACGGGCAGGGAACTGCCCTTGATATGGCCTATACCTTTTTGAAGCGACTCTTCGTTTGAGTAGTGATAAACAGGCTCGGTAACGCCGATCTTCGGTATCTCGATATAACACATGATACCGCTGCCCGTCGCGTTCAGCATTTTATCGTAATACGGATCGGCTTCATACTCCGAGCCGTTGATGATATTCTCGCCGAGTGAGTACAATGTTTTATTGTAGTCGTGCGCCTTCTGCAGTTCGCTTTCGTAGAGATCCTTGTCACCGTTGTCGATCTCCGAAACGTAGCTTTCGATTATCTGCATATCCCGATAGTTATTCCACTTATTGCTGATGATCGGGTACAGCAAGGCGAGGGCGCACACAAAGAACCCAACAAACGACACGACCGATATTAATTTATTGTTTGTTCGTTTATCGGGATCTTTCATAGATCACTCCTTCTTCTGCTGCAAGACTGCCCCGACTGCAAAAACATCAGTCGGCAGCAGCCGCGAAAAATTTATTTATTACTCTTCGTCAATTTTTCTCTTTCTTTTGCTGTTGATGAAAACTGCAAGGAAGATCGCCATGCCGAGTGACGAGATGACCGTGAGGAGGATCGTGCCTGCGCCGCCCGTTGACGGAAGCTCCGCAAGCTTTGTGTTGATGATCGAAAGAGTACGGTGTGCGTCATCATTGAGATCGATGTCGTTTGTTACGGAACCGTCGTCATTCACCGTATATGAGGTGTTGGTGTAGGTCGCCATTTCAACAAGCTCTACCGCTGCGCCTGTGTTGTCGGTGGTGTATGTCTTTATCGACAGCGTCGTCAATACGCCGCGGTCGTCAAATTCCGGATCGATCTCGATCCGATAGATCGATGCTTTGAGAGTGTAGCCTTCGGGAGGCGTTGTTTCCTTCAGGAAATATACGCCTGCATCAAGTCCGGTGAACGATACAAGACCGTATTCATCGGATATTGTTTCGGCAGCCTTGGAAGCCGCATTGCAGCTGTAGTCGGTGTAAAGCCCAAAGCCTGCGCCGGGGAGCGCCTTCTTGTTCTTGTAGATGATCGTGCCGTCGGGCGCAGTTATCCTTTCAAACTCGTCGGATTCCTCCGATACCTTTACGATATCGCCCGGAATTATCGGCGGATTCTCAGTGTCCTCGCCGTCTATCTTTGCCGAAATACCAAATGTGTAGTGGTATGTTGTATCTCTGTATGACGAGATAGTTTCGGGGCTGTTGCTGTATTCAAGCTCCGCGGTGTTCTGGTTCTCTGAGTAGTTGTAGCCTGCGGTATTTGCAATAACGCTCGAATAATCAATAACGACCGCCTTGCTCTCGTTCGCCTCGATAAACGAAGCCTTGAAATCTACCGTAAACGACACTGCCGTACCCGAATCGATCGCCGTAGCTGCGCCGCTCTTGTCTTTTGCGGTGATGGTGTATGTTGTCGAGGAGGGCGAAACCTCCGTGCCGCCGACTGTCAGTTTAAATCCGCTGATACCCGTGAAGGCTGTGCCTTCGAGCGTATCCTTGATCCTGAATACAGGATCGGTGTAGTCGTGTGAATATGACGGAAGAGCAACGTCGTCGATCCTGAATCTGACTGTATCGCCGTATGCCGCGGACGCGCCCTTTGTCTTATTGCCGTTATCGTCAATAATTGACTTTTTGAGCGACACCTTGCTTGACTTGATGTATGCTCTTGTGGGGAAGTTGAAATATGACATCATATCAACTGTGCCGCCGACCATGCTTCCCGCAACGTCCGAAGGATCGGTAACGTTTACCGCAACGATCGCAGGGTTATAGATATATGCCTTAGTTGAATCTGTGACAACAACAACATACAAGCCGGGCTCTGCGTCTGCCGTATAGCTTACTGTTTCTGCGTCTGCCGCTGCGGGGCTGCGTGTCATGGGGATCGCGGGCAGGTGTATCGAGCCGCTGCGAATAGCTGCTGCGATAGCGGTTATCTCGTCCTCTGTGGGCTTTTCCATGTCGCTGATAGTCAGTGAGCCAAGCTCGCTGTTGAGAACGTACTCGCTGAGCTTTCCGTTTACGTATCTGCCCTTGATGACCTGATAAGCGGTGACAACAGGCTCGTCCTCCTTTGCGATATTGAGCACGGTGATCTTCTTCTGAGCGTCCATGTTTTCATCGCTGATAGTTGAGCGAACGGTTCTGGGAGGAACGTCGTTGTAGTTTTCGTTGCCAAGCACTCTGTAATATATAGTATATTCGCCTGTCTCCTTACCCTTGGGAATATCCTCGCTCCAGTGCTCGCCGTCCAGGCTGTATTGGAGCGTTCCCGCGTCGGTGGAAGCGGGTGTTACAAGGATCTGGTAGTTGCCATTGTATCTGAGATCCTTTCCAACGGGAGGCGTGACGTTGGGGTCTGCCTTGTTGATCTTTGAGTTAATGATCTTCGGCTCGAAAACGATACCGTCGCCTACTACTTTGTAGTAGATAGGATAATCGCCTGCGTTTGTGCCCTTAGGCAGAGTTGTGCTGTAGTCTGTGCCGTCAAGGCTGTACTCCATTGTGCCGTAGCTTGTAGTACCTGCATCCGCAAGAGTCTGAGGATCGCCGTTGTAGGTAAGTGTTTTGGGTGTGGGCGCAGTAACTTGAATACCTCTCGATGTGATCTTGAACGGAGCAACGGGAGTTTGTCCGCTGAGGTAGTTTGCCGTTTCGCCTACTGTAGCATAAACGTAATAATTACCGATAGCGGTCGGCTTTGTGGTTGTAAACGAACCTGTAGCCGAAGTGCTGTAATAGAATGTTTCCGTACCGCCGCCGGGATTTCCCGAAACGGAAGGGCTGGGCTGATTGGGGTATTCCACATCGCTTACGCTGATTGTGGGGGAGATGGGAGCTTTGGTAATCTTCGCCTGTACAGTTTTAGCGGCAACGCCCTTATAGCTGCTTGATTCGGGAATTCTGTAGTAAACCGTATATGTTCCCACATTTGTACCTGTCGGAAGAGAGGTACTCCAATCTGTACCGTCAAGTCTGTACTGTATCGTTCCGCCGGTGGACGCGCCAGCCGTAACCAAGGTTTGCGGCGAACCGTTGTATACCTTTGTAAGTCCTGTCGGCGCCGTTGTAACACTTGAATTGCCGCGATAATCGCCCGTAGTGAACTTTATATAACAATTGTCATTGTTTGTCTGATCTTTACTTACAGCCGAACAACGGTATGCCTGATAGCCGGAGAGGCTGGGTAAATAATAGACTCCCTGTGAACCTTGAACCGTGGCTTTTTTTGAACCGTTTATATAAACACTTAACAAAGTTGCAGTATTAGTATTTACAATGGCCTCACCCGGTTTTGCCCAGTCTCCTACGCTAAAATTAACATATGGTCCGCTTTTCCATGTTACTGCGCTTGCAGACAGCGAAACATCAAAAAGATCCGCAACAGGCCGGATCGGAACTGCTCCAAAAATAAGCATGGCCGTCAACAGCACCGCTATAATTTTCTTACATGAACTTGGTATTCCCTTTTTCATGAATAATCCTCCTTTCATTATGTACACATGAATGTATAAGCAAACTTTCTGACATATCTCAATATTTCAACAAAGCACAAAATGCTTATACATCATGAGAATATGTCAAATCAATAAATACGTCTTAAACTTTATATACACCTCCTTGAAATGACACTAAAAACGAGAGAACTGTGATACAATGATCTTTTCGATGTCTCTAAAGATATGACAGCGCGCCACATCTCATCAGGTTTATCTTAGTGTCCGGCTTCCCCAAATAAAAAAAGTCCTGTTTGATCTCGGCTGAATTGTACGCTTCAATACAACATATCATTGTGTGCCTAAGATACTTACAGGATACTGTGACAAGTAATATACATAATAGCGTTTTCAATGTATTTGTGCTGAACAATATGCAGTCCGTCGGCGCTGCACCGCAATATTAACATAATTTTGCGAATACATTGAAAATGGGCGGTATGTTTGTCACCTTCAACGGATTGTTTAAATTTTACCACATCTTCTTAATTTTGTAAATAGAAAAAATCTAAATTTATCTATAAAAAATTCACGCAATATTTTATTTATAATTAACAATTTTTGACTCCGAAAAACAAATTTCGACGTTTTTTGACCTTTTTTTATTTTAGAGCGGCAGCCTTCTTTATTTATACAAAAGTCAACGGAGGATATAGCCGAAGATCAGCCTGCGGCTTGAGTCAAGTTAACATCTTTGCCCAAGGCGACGCTAAAGTCTTATAGTAAAAGTCATTGAAAAAATCCTATTGAATAATAAAGGTGAGAGTTGTGATTTGAGGGTTGAGTTGCTTAGCGGGGAAGTACTTGACGCTAAATCGCATAAAATGTGAATCTGCTTTGAACCGCGAGTAAAAAACATTATTCCATACTCAACACTCAACGCTCCAAACTAAAAATAGTGTTTAAGCAAAGAGTTATGTCGTTTATGATAAGTTAATGACATTGTCATCGATGACCCGGCTGTTTTCGCAAGACAAAAATTATTGCGGTGTATAAATGTATAATTCAAACCGGGGAGCGTAAGATCTCTCTTTTTAATGATTTTACACCTAAAGAGTTAATTTATCAATAGAAATTTTTAAATTATTAAATTTTGTATGATTGCACAAAGAATTTGTCGCGATTTTGTAAGAACTTATTGCGGGCAGGGCGACTCGCCGCCGTGGGGTTTCATTCGGCGCTGCTATAAAGCTCGTGCGCGTATCTGTCAGCGGCGACTCGCTGCCAAGGGTTCAAGTCCTTTCTCTGCTATAAACAAAAAAGTTCCGAAGCTTTTTGCAACTCCGGAACTTTCTTGGCAGGGGCAGAAGGACTTTCAGCTGCTTCGCAGCCCCTCTTGCGGTTCCCAAAATTGCCTGCGCCTTGGAGCTGCGCGCAATTTTGACCGCTGCGCCATCATCGCCTCGCTTCTTCCGCCACCGGCGGCGCTTCGGCGATGATGCCCGGCACGCCGCCGTGCCTCGGGTTCAAGTCCTGTTTCTCTGAAAATAAAAAGTTCCGACAGCATATTTTGCTCCGGAACTTTCTTGGCAGGGGCAGAAGGACTTGAACCCTCGGCACGCGGTTTTGGAGACCGCTGCTCTACCAACTGAGCTATACCCCTATATTTCAAACTGCCTTTTTATTATATCATACGTTTTTTTGTTTGTCAAGGCTTTTTTATTTTTTTTTCAGGGCTTTTGGGCTTTTGGACGAGTTAATAATAGGTGTACAACTCACGGCAAACAGGGTCGGGGGGAAAATAGGGTAAAAGAACGATAAAGCAGCGTTTTTTATTATCTTTGATCGAAGTTTTATTAACAAAAAGTTTGCTCAGTCAAAAGCCGTGACGGTTTTTTACAAAAACTCACCTGCACCGTTAGACGGCACAGGTGAGGATTCATTCATATTTATATGACCTATCCGATCTTGCAGAGATCCGAACGATCAGTTTGTGATCGTCTGCTCTGTTTCCTTATCGAAGAGATGGATCTTGCTGACGTCAAGCGCGATCTGGATAACGTCGCCGGGCTGTGCTGTAGATGTCGGAAGAACTCTCGCTGTGAGCGGGATACCTTCTACGGATACATACAGATAAATTTCTGCGCCCATAAGCTCGGTTACTTCTACTACTGCGTCAAGAACGCCCTCGGGATGAGTTGCAATGAACTCGGGATCATCGTAGATGTGCTCCGGACGGATACCGAATGTTACGTCTGTATCAACATAGTCCTCAAGCTGATAGTCGAGGTTCTTCTCCGGAGGGAGGAGCAGTGAGTACTGTACGAAATCGAGGTAGTAGTTGCCGTCATCTCTGAGTACTACCTTACCGTCTGCAAAGTTCATCTGCGGCGAGCCGATGAAGCCTGCAACGAACTCATTACAAGGCAAATCATAGAGGTGCTGAGGAGTATCAACCTGCTGAATGAAGCCGTCCTTCATAACAACGATACGAGTACCCATCGTCATAGCCTCTGTCTGATCGTGGGTTACGTAGATGAACGTTGTGCCAAGTCTTTTGTGGAGCTTCGAGATCTCGGTTCTCATCTGCGCACGCAGCTTCGCGTCAAGGTTTGACAGCGGCTCGTCGAGAAGGAATACCTTAGGATCACGCACGATCGCACGTCCCAGCGCAACACGCTGACGCTGACCGCCGGAGAGAGCCTTCGGCTTACGGTCGAGCAGATGGTCGATACCGAGAATTCTTGCGGCTTCTTCTACTCTTCTCTTCATCTCCTCGGGGGGAGTCTTGCGAAGCTTAAGACCGAATGCCATGTTATCATAAACCGTCATATGCGGATAAAGAGCGTAGTTCTGGAATACCATTGCGATATCTCTGTCCTTCGGAGCAACGTCGTTTGCGAGAACATCGCCGATATACAGCTCGCCCTTACTGATATCCTCAAGTCCTGCGATCATACGAAGAGTTGTAGACTTACCGCAGCCGGAAGGTCCTACAAGGATAATGAACTCCTTGTCAGCAATTTCAAGGTTGAAGTCGGTAACAGCAACAACGCCACCGTCATAGATCTTGTAAATGTGCTGTAGTGATACATTTGACATAAATTAATAACCTCCTATATATTGCCCCAAAACGAGAGGCAAACCAACTTTCAGTATTACATATAATAATATAACAGATTTCTGCGAATTTTACCATTAATTTTTTCACTAAAGATTTAACGAATACTTTATGTAATATTTCCAAAAATAAAAAATTGCCTTATTTTTTTAGTCAATATGACTATTTAAGATTACAAGAATTTAACCAATTTAAAACATAAAAATTACATATCCGCATATTTTGCTCGTTTTTTACTCACATCTGCCGCTGCCGCATAGGCTAAAACAGATCGGCGGCATACAGCTTGGAAGCCTCTTGATAGGCACAATGCACAATAAGCCAAATAAAATTTATGCTTTTTATGTTATATGTCACATACATTTTTAAATTCGTTCGCAATTCCGGATGATCTCCGATCAAATTCGTCGGCGCGGAGCTTTTCTGATCTTCGCAGCTGATCACATGCGCCGCTGACTAAAAAAAACAGCGCCGAGTGATCCTCTGATACCGACACCCTCGGTCAATCAATTGTGGATCATACACAATTAATATCAGCTGAGTTTGTTCATTGTGACTATCTCATTCGTTTAATTTAGTCAAAATGCAGATTTTAAGACTTCATTTTCGGTAAAAATGCAGGGTAATTTGGTGAATTTTTCGTCATTGCATAAATCCAGGCTATTTGACCGTATGTGTTTAGTGGTATTGAACAAATATTCAATTAAGTATATAGTAAATACCGCCAAAAATTCAAAGATGAGGCTATGCAAACACCAGATCTTTTTCTGCTTCGGTCATAGAGCGGGCATCTCCCGGGCTCAAATTTTCGTCAAGGGTAAGCGAACCTATGCTCAGCCGTTTCAGCGCAGTAACCTCGCAGCCGGCGCTCAGGAACATTCGCTTTACCTCGTGAAATTTCCCCTCGGTTATGCGGATAACAACATCGCTGCGGTCGTTTTCATTATAAAAAGAAATAATCGCAGGCTTGTAATGTGTGCCGTCCTTCAAAGTGACGCCTGATTCAATGCTTGTTTGTCCTTCCGGCGAAAGCGGGCGGTCAAGCAAGGCTCTGTATGCTTTGTATACGCCGCTTTTAGGCGAAAGCATTTTATGCGCAAAATCACCGTCATCTGTAATTATCAGGAGTCCCGTGGTATCCTTATCGAGCCGTCCTGCGGGAAAAAGGTCTCTGCGTTTCAGGCTGTCTGGCAAAATATCAACGACCGTTTGCGCATTTTTATCATTAGACGCGCTCAAAACGCCCTTCGGCTTGTTCATCATGATGTACACAAATTTTGAATAAGCGACAATATTGCCCTCAACTTCGATTATATCATGCTCGGGGTCGATTTTTATGTCGCTTTTTGGGGCAAATTTGCCGTTTATTTTAACACGTTTTTCCCTAACAAGCTTGGAAGCTTCTTTGCGTGAGCAAATATTCTGTGATGTCAGAAATTTATCGAGCCGCATAGATCCGCCCATTATACATTAAAGCGGAACAGCACGATATCGCCGTCCTTCATGACATACTCCTTGCCCTCGGAGCGGACAAGCCCTTTCTCCTTGGCAGCCGCCATCGAGCCGCAGGCCATGAGATCGTCAAAAGCGATCACTTCTGCGCGAATGAAGCCTCTCTCGAAGTCGGAGTGGATCTTTCCGGCAGCCTGCGGAGCTTTCGTGCCCTTTTTGATAGTCCACGCGCGAACCTCCGGTTTGCCGGCGGTGAGGTAGGAAATAAGCCCGAGAAGCGAGTAGCACTCGCGGATAAGCCTGTCCAAGCCCGACTCCTCAAGCCCCATATCGGCAAGGAACAGCTCTTTTTCGTCTTTATCCATCTCAACGATATCCGCTTCCAGCTGAGCGCAGATCGGCAGAACGCCGGCATTCTCTCTCTCTGCGATCTTCTTTACGGCAAGATAGCCCGGGTTGTTCTCGATACCGTTTGTAAAATCAAGCTCGCTGAGGTTTGCTGCATAAATTATGGGCTTGTTCGTAAGCAATGCGACCTCGGACAGCAGAGCTGCTTCGTCCTCGCTGCACTCAACGCTCCTTGCGGCTTTGCCGTCCTCAAGCGCCGCCTTCACACGCCTGAAAAAGTCCAGATCGGCCTGATACTTTTTGTCGGCTTTGAGCATTTTTGTCGTTTTGTCGATCCTGCGGTCGATCATTTCGATATCCGAGAGGATCAGCTCCAGATCTATAGTTTCGATATCACGCTGCGGGTCTATGCTGCCTTCAACGTGGATAATATCGTCGTTTTCGAAGCAGCGGACAACGTGAACAACGGCATCGCACTCCCTGATATTTGACAAAAACTTATTGCCAAGGCCCTCGCCCTTTGACGCGCCCTTGACAAGCCCTGCGATATCGACAAACTCGATCGAAGCCGGAGTATATTTATCGGGATCATACATCTCGGCTAGCTTGTCAAGACGTTTATCGGGAACAGCGACCACGCCGATATTCGGCTCTATCGTGCAGAACGGGTAATTGGCGCTCTGCGCGCCTGCGTTTGTTATGGCATTGAACAGCGTACTCTTACCGACATTCGGCAGACCAACTATACCTAATTTCATATTTAATCACTTCTCCTGAATTTTGAGTTAATACAATATTTTTCAGCTGATTTTTATTATATCACATCACTGAAAAAATCTCAATAAATATAGTGAAAATTATCACGGCTTTTGAACGAGTTAACAAAATATGAACTAAGCCCTATCTAAAGTTTTTTGATCAATCTGTTTTTCAAAAAAGATTGCGGTTTCCAAAGGCATAGGTCTCCCCCGGAGACCCGCACCTTTGGTCGCCGTCCGCAGACGGCGAAATCTTTTTCCTTAAGCCCTCTTAAGGGGTGAATTTCAAAACAGTCCAGTGGACTGTTTTGAAAGAGGGGACATTCTGGCAGAGAATGTCCCCTAAAAAGAATGTTGTTCAAAAATAATTTACTTGTTCAAAAGCCGTGTGAAAATTATCGGATCAATTATGGTGGGTAAAACATAAATATAATCTTTATATTGCGTTGACTATTATTATAAAAAGTGATAAAATATGGCTATGGGATAAATTCAAAGGAGATCATTTGATATGAAAACAAGAATATTCAGCTTGCTGTTGGCCACAGCAATGATGATTAGCGCAGCGTTAACGGCAAATGCCGCCGAGATCGAAGAAAGTACCGGGGCAGTTCTTGACGACATGATAAACAGCGGAGAATTGAGAGAAAGCGACATTGCGGCTCTTTTCACTCACAAGCAGTATGATTACGACACATCGAAAGAAGCGGAGTACGGCGATTATTTGTATGCTCCGAATTTTGACAGCGACACGGTCACAATAACCGGATATCGCGGCAGTGGATCGGTTGCAACCGTACCGTCTGAGATCAACGGCAAGAAAGTCACGGAGATCGGCGACCACGCATTTGGTCATTGCGAATCGCTCACAAAGGTGGTTATCCCCGAACCTATAAGAAAAATCGACTCCTTTGCGTTTACGCACTGCACGTCTATACGCAAAGTTGAACTCCCGAATACATTGGAGGAGATCGAAGATAGTGCTTTTCATATGATGAGCAGCCTGAGCAGTATTGAATTACCGCCCTCATTGGTTTCGATCGGCGATGCGGCTTTTAGCTGTTCGGATCTGGATTGTATAATAACTATCCCGGCTTCGGTATCTTATATTGGTGAAGGCGTATTTGATTTGTCAGGCGTATGGCAGATCAATGTTGATCCGGAGAACAAAACGTTTTCATCGGACGGTAAGGCGGTGTACAACAAACAAAAGACCCGGCTGATCTTTTGTCTGCAAAACTGTTGGGGAACATTTACCATTCCCAATACGGTACGAGAGATCGGTCCTTATGCTTTCAGTGGGTGCAGAAATATCGGTGAAATATATATTCCGGATTCGGTAACAACTATTGAAGAACGCGCTTTTGGAACGTGCAAAAGCCTGCAAAATATAACGATCCCCGCTTCGGTGACAAAAATCGGAATTGAAGCTTTTGCGTGTTCAGATGCTCTTGATAGTATTACTGTTGATCCCAAAAACAAATACTATCGTTCGATAGACGGAGTCTTATATAACAGCGATCTGACCGCAATACTAGCCTGCCCCGGAGCAAAAGAGTCTGTTGTCATACCTGACACGATTAAAACTATTGGCGAATCCTGCTTTTTTATGTGTAAAGCTCTTACTCATATCAATATTCCCGGATCTGTTACTTCAATAGAGAAGTCTGCTTTTGTTTCTTGTGATTCTCTGACTGTGCTGAGTATTCCGGATTCGGTAGTATCGATAGGGGAAGAGGCGTTTAGCTGCTGCAGCGGTCTGACAAGCGTGCGGCTTTCAAATTCACTCACGGAAATAAAAAACAAGACATTCGAACTGTGCTATCGGCTTCCTCGCATAAAGATCCCGGAGTCGGTCACAAATATTGGGGAAGACGCTTTTCGTATGTGTTCCGCTTTGTCAAAGGCAGCAATTGTTAATCCGAACACGACTATAGATAAATACGCATTTTATGAATGCAAAAAAATCAATATTTACTGCTCTGAAAATGCTCTTGCCCGGCAATACGGCGTCGGGGTATATCCTCACTTTCCGTTGGAAAGCTATACCTTCCTTATGGGCGATATTGACGATGACGGTCAAGTGACATCTTCCGACGCACTGGCTGTTCTTCGCATGAGCGTTGGGCTTGAATCGTATAATGAAGATATGTTGATGATCGTTGATACCGACAGCAACGGCAATGTTACATCAGGCGACGCGCTTGAACTGCTGCGGTTCAGTGTTGGACTGAGCAAAAACGATAAGATCGGCAAAACGATCTGACATTATTATCATCAAAAACAGCGGAATTGCAAGCGCAAGACCGCTGTTTTATTCACCCGCAGCTATAACCGCAGAGCAGCCTTCGGCTTTGTCTCTGCTTGTTGAAAACAGAGCTTTTAAAAGTCTATCTCCCGCTGCCGCCGCATATAATTCAAAATGATACTGTTTTGAAAGGCGGCATAAAAATGTACAGCTACGATCCTTATTCAACCGTAAAAAAGAACGTCATACTGACACTGTTTTCGTTATTTCTGCTGATGTGCATATTTTCTCTGATGATCGGCAGCACATTCCATACGGCGCAGCCCGAAGAAACATATCTGGGCATTGACAATTCCGCCGAAACGACCGAGCAGCGAACGGCTTTTCTGAGCGCGCTTTCATACTCTCCCGACCCGGAGAGCGAGGAATCGGAGGAGATAATAATCCCCGCGGAATTCGGCGATGTCTATACACGCTACAACGAGCTTCAGAAGGAAGCGGGCGGCGACCTTTCACGATACAAGGGAGCGCAGTGCGTCAGGTTTACGTACCGGGACACCGAAACGGGACATTTCCTTGACCTTATAGTTTATGAAAACAGAATAATCGGCGGCGACGAGTGCACAAGGGAGCTTGACGGTGAGATGTGGCCGCTTGCGGCGGGAGCTTGAATCGGATATATCCCAAAAGAAATGTATGGATCTTATTGCTAAAATGAAATAATAACCAATTTTTATCCGTTTAAAGCGTGGAAATTCTGAATAGCAAACATTGAAAAAATCTCCTTTTTTGTGTATAATGTATATTATTCATTGCAGCGGGCGCGCCCGCAAAAGGAGTAGATTTTATGTGCGGAATATGCGGATTTACGGGATACGTTCCCGATAATAAAAAGATCGTTCGGAATATGGCTGATGTCATTACCCACAGAGGGCCTGACAGCGAGGGTTTTTATGTTGACGATAATATCGCTATGGGATTCCGCAGATTAAGTATCATTGACCTCGACGGCGGTACGCAGCCCATATACAATAAAGACAAAACAAAGGTGCTCACCTTCAACGGTGAGATCTACAACTACAAACAGCTTCGCAAAGAGCTGATCGATCTTGGATATGAGTTCTATACTCAGACCGACAGCGAAACTATCCTGCACGGCTATGAAGAATGGGGCGAGAAGGTTCTCGACCGCCTGAGAGGTATGTTTGGCTTCGCAATTTACGATACGACCGATAATTCCCTGTTCATCGCAAGAGACTTTTTCGGCATCAAGCCCATGCACTACGCTCAGGTTGGCAGCCACTTCGTTTACGGCTCCGAGATCAAGAGTATACTTGAGTTCCCGCTCTATGAGAAAAAATTCAACGCCGGAACGCTCGATAATTACCTGTCTTTTCAGTATGCTTTACCTCCCGAAACATTTTTCGAAGGCATATACTGCCTGCTGCCCGGTCACTATCTGCGCTATAAAGACGGAAAGGTCACCACTGCCCGTTACTGGGAGGCGACTTTTGAGCCTGACGAGGAGCTTGACGAGGAAACAGCCGTCAACAATATCGAGCGTGTTTTCGAGGAATCGGTCAACGCCCACAAGATCAGCGATGTGGAAGTAGGCTGCTTCTTGTCGAGCGGCGTTGACAGCAGCTATGTTTCTACCTATTTCGCAGGTCAGAACACCTTCACCGTTGGCTTTGATTTCGGCGAAAAATACAACGAGATCGACTGGGCAAAGGGGCTTTCCGAAAAGATCGGAGTAAAGCACCACTCAAAGATCATTTCCAGCGATGAATTCTGGGGCAATATCCGACTTGTCCAGTACCACATGGATCAGCCGCTTGCAGATCCGTCATGCATTGCGCTTTACTTTGTGTCAAAGCTTGCGAGCGAATACGTAAAGGTAGTGCTTTCGGGCGAAGGCGCTGACGAGCTTTTCGGAGGCTATACTATTTATAATGAAATAAACTCGCTCAGAGGCTACCAGCGGCTGCCGCTCGGACTGCGCAAGACGCTTGCAGACATTGTGCGCCCGCTGCCAAAATTCAAGGGACGAAATTTTCTGCTTCGAGGCGCATTGTCGGTTGAAGAACGCTTTATCGGCAACGCCTTCATGTTCAACAAGGCGGAAAAGCAGAAAATACTCAAAGACGCGTCGATCTGCCATGAACCGCAGGAATACACGAAGCAATACTACGACAGAGCGGCAAACTACGATGATATCACGAAAATGCAGTACCTTGATATCAACACATGGATGGTCGGAGATATCCTTTTGAAAGCGGACAGAATGTCGATGGCGAACAGCCTGGAGCTGCGTGTGCCGTTCCTCGACAAGGAGGTCTTCAAGACTGCCCGCACTATTCCTTACAGGCTGCGCGTAAACGAAAAGAACACCAAGTACGCAATGCGCCGCGCCGCGCTTCGTCATATGCCCGAGGACTGGGCGAAAAAGAAGAAGCTTGGATTCCCCGTGCCCACAAGAGTATGGCTGAAGGACGAGAAGTACTATAATATAGTGAAAAAGGCGTTCAATTCGCAGACTGCCCGCAAATTCTTCAACAGCGAGGAGATCATCAAATTCCTTGACGACCACTACAACGGCAAAGAGGATAACAGCCGTAAGGTATGGACGGTATTTATATTTATTATCTGGTATGACATATACTTTGGCTCAGATAAGGTTGTAAAGCCGGAGGGCGTTTAACAACGCGCGGCAGAGCTTTTAATGACTTTTAACGAGTAAATATATTATGTCTAGTCGCCTTGGGCGGCGAGGGCGCTTAATCTTATCTATACTTTAGGGACGCTTTATGCCAAGGCGTCCCTATTTCCAAAAGTGCAGACGTATGCCTTTGGAAACCGCAAGCCTTTTTCAAAAGCCGTGAGTACTCGGTAAAAATAGCTTGACATAACCGCCTGTGTGATATTATAATAATTAAGGAAAAGTCCGCCGTTAGGGCGGATCACTACAGAAGGTGGAGTATTATTATGCAAAAGGAAATCTTACTTACTGCCAAGGGTCTTAAAGCCCTTGAAGATGAGCTTGAATATCTGAAGGTCGTTAAACGTAAAGAAATGGCTGAAAAAATCGCGCTCGCCCGCTCCTACGGCGACTTGTCGGAGAACAGCGAGTACGATGACGCAAAAAACGAGCAGGCGCAGATGGAGGCGCGCATCGCCGATATCGAGGTCACGCTGAAACACGCAAAGGTTATCGATGAGAGCGAGATCTCTAACGAAAATGTTCATATCGGATCTGTTGTAACAGTCTATAACAGCCTTTTGGACGAGGATGTCGCCTATAATATCGTCAGCGCAAGCGAGGCTGAGCCGGAGGATAACAAAATATCCGACGAATCCCCCGTGGGCAAGGCTCTCCTGGGCAAACAGTCAGGCGATAAGGTTACGGTAGACCTGCCAAACGGCAGCCAGTTCACTCTCGAAATAAAAGAGATCACAAGATAATTTTATAAACGCTGTGCAGTCGATGCATAATTGTATCGCACGCGCAATTTATCCTAGATTTGTATATTTGAATAGAAAAGGTGAATCATTTAATGAGCGATAAGAATCAGCAGCAGGGGCAGACTGTCGGCGAGGAGCTTTTACAGGTCAGACGAGATAAGCTAGACGCTCTTCAAAAAGCCGGACAAGACCCCTTCGAGATAACTGTATATGACAGGACCGACTGCGCCAAGGATATTATCGGATCCTTTAAAGATGATGAGGAGAAGAATGTTTCTGTTGCCGGACGTGTTATGAGCAAGCGCGGCAAGGGCAAGGTAATGTTCCTCGATATCCACGACCGCAGCGGGAAAATTCAGATATTCGCAAAGTACGACGATCTGGGCGAAGAAGTTTATTCCGGCATGAAAAAGTGGGATATCGGAGATATCGTCGGCGTAAAGGGCTTTGTCTTCAAAACAAAAATGGGCGAAGTTTCCGTTCATGCGACAAGCGTGGAGCTGCTCTCAAAATCGCTGCTTCCCTTGCCCGACAAGTACCATGGTCTAAAAGACACCGATCTGCGCTACCGTCAGCGTTACGTTGACCTTATAATGAACCCCGAAGTGAAGGACGTTTTCATCAAGCGCAGCAAGATCATCAAGACTATCCGCGAAGAACTGGACGATCGAGGCTACATTGAGGTGGAAACTCCCATACTCAACACTATCCCCGGAGGCGCAGCGGCAAGACCGTTTATCACTCATCATAATACTCTCGATATCGACCTCTATCTGCGCATTGCGCCAGAGCTGTATCTCAAGCGGCTTATCGTAGGCGGCATGGAGAAGGTTTACGAGATCGGCAGACTGTTCCGAAACGAGGGCATGGACGTTAAGCATAACCCCGAGTTCACTACTATTGAGCTTTACGAAGCGTACACCGACTACAACGGCATGATGGATCTTACCGAGAAGCTTATCAACAAGGCGTGTCTTGCAGTCAACGGTACAGATCAGATCGAGTATCAGGGCGAACAGATCAGCCTTGCGCTGCCGTTTAAGCGTGTGACGATGATCGACGCAGTGAAGGAGTATACAGGCATTGATTTCGGCGAGTTTATCGGCGACACCGAGAAGGCGAAGGAGATCGCAAAGCAGCTTGGTCTTGAGGTAAAGGCTACCGACACATGGGGCAACATTCTCAACAGCGCATTCGAAGAGAAGGTAGAGGAGAACCTCGTCCAGCCGACGTTTATTTATGATTACCCGGTAGAGGTATCCCCGCTGACAAAGCGCAAGAAGGGCGTACCCGAGATCGTGGAGCGTTTTGAGCTTTTTGCAACAAGAAGAGAGCTTGCAAACGCATATTCCGAGCTTAACGATCCTATCGATCAGCGCAAGCGTTTTGAATATCAGCTTATGCTTAGAGAAAGCGGCGACGACGAGGCGCAGATGCTCGATGAGGACTTCCTCACGTCGCTTGAGTACGGCATGGCGCCAACAGGCGGCATGGGCATGGGCATAGACAGGCTTGTAATGCTTTTGACAGACAGCGCGTCCATTCGTGATGTATTGATATTCCCGACGATGAAGCCTATGGACGGCGGTCACTGATAATTCCTTATACCTGACGTGTTAAACAGCACCGGGAGAAATCTCGGTGTTATTTGTATATAGAAAAGCGGTGATAATATGATCTTAATAGGTACTACTTCCGAAGATGTCGAAGAATTCAAAGAATTTATGAGCGAGTATACCGAAGGCATCAGAAATGGTTGGAACAGTTATTGGGAAATGTTCCACTCGACCGGCGAAGAACGTACTTGGGCAAGATTGATCCTTGTCATAATTATAATGATGATATCATTTATTGTGTGCTTGGTGATATTTACCGATCATAAACGATTCAACTGGGAGCACCCTACCCGCAAAAAAGCCCGCGAAGCCGAAGCAATGGGTCATGCTGTCGATGCGATTCTTGTAGAGGACAAATCGTATGAGATCACTCGCGATATTTATTCAGATGATGATGACCGAAGACTTTTGCGAACCGAATCGAGTTGGAAATTTGACGGGCGGTATAAGTACTCAGTAGACGGGAAAGAGTATAAATACAGATATACTATCAAACAACCGCCGAAAATTCTCAGGCTTTACTGGCTGAAAAATCCTAAAAAGCCGTTCTGCATTGACGAAGATCATATTTCGCCGAATATGGCAAGGCTTATTATGGGCATACCCATAATTGTGGGATTGATCGCAGCAAAGCTGTTAGGGGTCTTTTGATTCAAAGCTCTGCTAAAAAAAGCAAACATACCCCGCTGCCTATAGAATCGGGGACATGATCTGCGTTTATTTGGGGAGGCAGTATAATGATCCATAAAATGAAATTGGCAAACAAGCCGTTTGAAATGATAAAAAGCGGTGAGAAAACAATCGAGCTGCGGCTGTATGACGAAAAACGGCAGCAGCTGAAGATCGGCGATGAGATCGAATTTGTAAATCTTGCAACACTCGAAAAAATGGTATGCGGTATATCCAACATTTATGTATTTCGTTCATTCGACGAGTTGTACAAAAGCCTGCCTCTGTTAAAGTGCGGCTACACAAAAGATGACATACAAAACGCGGATCCCAAGGACATGGACGCTTATTATTCCGAAGAAGAACAAAAGCTTTACGGCGCAGTGGGAATAGAGCTTTCCGGGAGAAATATTCTCTGATTTTTCCAAAACTTCGTATTGAATTGACGTATTTGTTGTGATAGAATATAAATAATAATACTTGTAATTGGCATAACTCAATACGATATCATGAGGGACAAATTGAAAAAGCATAGATTTTTATCGATACTGCTGTTCGCAGCGGCAATGGCGGCAGCTTTCGCATACGGAAGATTATCGGCGCAAACAGCCGTTTTGAATCGTCTGCTGCAGATGGGCGAATCAGAAGAAAAACCGAAAAACGAAGACCCCGGCCGCAAACGCGCACAGTCTGCGGATAATAAACAAACTCATTACGGCGTCAAAGAGCCGGCGACGCAAGCCGGCGCTGCCGTTTCAGAGGTAAATCAAGCTGCCGTTGAGAATATAAATAATGGGGCAGGTACAGATATCACGAAGGAAAAATCGGTGGCAGCCCCGCAGACACGGAAGACTGCCAAGCCTCAGAAAAGTGAAAAGTCCGCTGACAGCGGCGTGAAAAGCTCCGAAATACGCAGGGACAAATCACCTCACGGACACGGAAACTACACTATAATGCTGAATACCAAAACATACAAATATCATACAAAAAATTGCCGCACCCTACAGCGTTCCAATGTGAAAAGTCTTTTTACATATAAGACCACCGTTCCAAATGGTACGAAAAAAGATATTGAATATATTGAATCTTTGGGATACACGGCGTGCAGAATATGCAGCAAACAAGAAAATAATAATTCTGATCGGCAGGAGTAACGTCCTGCCGATTTTTTGCAAGCAAGCATGGGCAGGCAACTTAAACTTGAAGTCACAAGCTGCAGCATAGTTTATTTGAAGCAACAAATTTACGGACTTCACAACGGGTCGCTGGCGGTGTTTCTGTCTTTTTTATTATGCATTGCGCATTCCGCATTACGAATTCCGAATTCAGAATTGCTTACGCCCCTCTATCGCCGGGGCGGGCGAGGTACTTTTGCTATGCGGCAAAAGTACCCAAAAACGCACTCAAGGGGCGGCGAGTCGCCGCTGACAGCTGCGTCCGACTTTAT
>CACZCM010000010.1 GCA_902779615.1 uncultured Ruminococcus sp.
GCCGGTTCGATCTATGACCTCACTGTAATATTCAGCTTGTCATTCGGGATAATAGCCGTTTTGCAGCTGGCTGCAGCGGGAGCGGGAATTATTTACAGCATATCCCATTCGGTAGGCAAGGGCCGGCTTCGCCACAGAAGCGTTCCGTTTGCATTGGGCGTTATCTGCACTGTATTCGGAGCAATATCTATTGTAATAATGCTATTATTACATTCCACCAATGTATTTTTAACGATAATAATTATTGTTTTGCAGCTTGTTCTGCCTGTTATATTCACAAAAAAAGCGCACTGCTTTGCAGGCGCACGACCCGCCGAGGTTCCGATCAATCAGAATCAATTTGCGATATCGGCAGACGAAGGACAACGATCATGAAAATTCTCTTTGTGTTTACGGGCGGAACGATCGGCAGCGAGAATATTGGCGGTGTTGCCGATGTATCGTCGGAAATATCACGCAGTCTGCCGAAGGCTGTCGGAATAGACTGTGACTGCGAATACGCTTTTCCTTTTAATATGCTCAGCGAAAACGCAACAGCCGAATCACTCTCGGAGCTTGCAGAGTTCATGCTGTCGCTTGATTATGAAAAATACGACGGCGTGATCGTGACTCATGGCAGCGACACGCTTGCATATACCGCTTCTCTGCTCTCTGCGGCGCTTTCGTGGGTAAAAGTGCCGATCGTGATAACAGCCGCAAATTATGTTATGACCGACCAACGTTCAAACGCCGCAAACAACCTGCGGGCAGCGTATTTATTCATAAAGTCGTTTAACGTTCATCAGCGCTGCGGTGTATATGCCGCATGGAAAAACGATGGCGAGTCAACCCAAATTCACTTTGGCGAACGTCTTATGGAGGCAGACGAAAACGACCGTTTCCGCTCCTTCGGCGGCTTGCCGTTCGGCAGAATTGACGGTGAAAGATACATCGAGATCAGTCCGTGCGTCAGTCGTTTTGGAAACGCAGCGGCATTTCTTCGAAACAGAAAGATAAGGCTAAGCCAAACGGTTCTCCCAATACACAGTTATCCCGGTCTTGATTTCAGCAAGATAGATACCGCAGACAAAGACGCTGTTCTTCTGAAGTTGTATCATTCTGCAACCGCGTGCACCGCAGGCGAACACACCTCGGTCAAAGCGCTGATCGAGATCTGCCGTCAAACTCACACTGATCTCTACATGATCCCCAAAAAGAACGGCAGCTATATTTACAGCACCGAAAAAGCCCTGAAAAACAGCTGCGTACATTATATATCAGGCATGAGCGAATATGCGGCGTATACATTATTAATGCTTGCATATTCTCTAAAAGACGACGAACGTGAATCGCTGCTAAAAGATGTGATAATATAACAGCAGAGGAGATGGAACCAGTGTCTCGCCTGCCAGCTCGGCCGTTGCTGTCGCCTTGCGGCAACGTCTGCCACCTCTGACCGTCCTTAGGGAAACGTTTTTTGGACACGGGCACAAAAATTATAGCTTTCGATAAACTATGTGCGCGTATTGCTTGTCGGCGCTTGCCGACCGGCAGACCGCACCCTCTAGGCGGCGGGTTCCATCTCCCGTTCAGTAGGGGATTTTACCCCTACTGAACGCACAAAGCCTTCGGCTTTGTCTATGCTTGTTGAAAGCAGAGCTTTTAACCGCAGGGGAGTTTGATCTGACTTCATTTCCCATCTGCAGGAATCAAGCAAAAGCGCACATACACAAAAAGGGACACCGAAACAATCCGGCAGTCCCTTTATTTTTTTATTTGATTCCGACTTTCAGCAAATAATCATGATTTTTGACGAGCTTGGATTTCAGAAACGCGCGTAGCTTGATCCGCTAAAACTACAGCTGCCAGCCGAAAGCTTAAAGCTTTGCGTCGATCATCAGCTTGCCGCAGCCGCTGCACAGAAAGCCGTCTGCTTCAAACTGCGAATTCCGAATGCGAAAGCTGCGAATTATCCTCCCGCCAAAAAAACTCGGAGAGTCACTGTCACCCACCCATTTGGGCGGCAGCGATCCGCCGACTTTGAGTGTACCCCGTTTCATCTCCCGACAACAGAAAGGACACGTAACCGCCGCTTCTCTTTTATTCAAATTCATATTTATCACAAAAACGCTCCTTAAAAATCTCAAATATTCTGTTCAGCGTTTCTTCATTTTCAACAGCAGAGAAACCATCACCATCGTTATCATGCTCAATACGCATGATAACAACATTTGCAGCGTCATCTGTTGAGTTGTCGTCCTCATCAACGGGGATCATCACGGCATATTCTCCGCCGTCACAAACAATTCGGTCTATAAATTCCAGCGTAATATCGTTTCCCTCGTCATCGGTCAATACGACCAGATCTTCACTGTCATATTCCTCGGAATTATTGCTCATGGAAATACCGCCTTTCATGGTATCAGGCAATGTTAATAACAAACCTGACTTTAAAAATCGCTAAAGCGCAGACCATCTGCTCTTATATCGTGTGATTTTTATCTGATATCTGTATTATATACAGATGTGGGGGAAATGTCAATTAAGAATTTGTGAATTATTCAAAATACTCCCTGTCTGCGCATTGCGTACAGGGAGTATTTTTGTCAAAAAACATTATCAATAGCCATAGTCATTGTAGATCTCATCGTTTGCACCCTCGGCTTCGTCCTCTCCGAAAGGCTCGGGTATATCCGACGTTTCCTTGTTTGGACTTGAATTTTCATAGCTTAACAAGCCGTCCTTCGCCTGTGAGTCTGTATAGACACGCTTGAATATATAGCCGCTCGGCATCTCTTCGTAATTGTAGCTTGTGCCGCCGCCGTTTGAGTAGAAAGATGAGGGAAGATCCTCGGTCTTCACGATCTTTCCGCCCTTGTAGTAATTTCGCTGAGCCGCAGCGCCAAAACCCGCTCCGCCGCCGCCCGTATACCAGGAATTTGTACATATCTCATCGAAGCTGTCGGGTCTGTAGCCGTAGATGAATGCGTGCAGCGTTGCGCCGTCCATATAACATATCAGGTAGACCTCGTGGTCGGTATCGTTCCTGAATTTCATGTCGATATTTCCGTAGTCTATCGCCGAATCAATTCCGATAGGAACGTAGACCGAAGGCCATGTGTGAGGTTCACGCTCGACCACTGTCATATTCGCCCTGATCGCTGCGTTATAGATCGTTGTTGCCGCCTGACAGATGCCTCCGCCGATACCATCGGCAGACTGCCCGTTTACGATAACGCCTGCTGCATAATAGCCGTTTTCCGCAAGGTTCGAGTTGCCTGTTTTTTCGTTGAAAGAAAATACTTCTCCGGGGCGAATAATTGATCCGTTCATCGACTTCATTGCAGTAGTCATATTCATGTTGCCGGCCCATGTGTTGCCCGAATATGTTACATACTGTGAGATCAGCACAAAATTTTTCTTGAGATCCTCAAGACTTACCTTCGGCTCGGAAATCGTCATCTGACCGATGATCTCGGCAGTATAGCGATTTGAATTCAATAGCGTGTTCACCTGCGTCATCAGATCGTCAACGTCAAGCTCGGCGCCGGTCACGCCTTCTGCAAAGGTGAACATTTCGGAGATCTTCTTGCGGGTGACATCTATCTTTTCAACATGGGCGTCCTGCATCGGTACATCGACCTTTTTTGCGGCGGCTTCGCAGGCCCTCTTTACCGAAGTATCGTCAAACGTCATTGTGATCGGATAATTCTTCTCCTCGCTCAAACGCAGGCGCGCACGGCTGTCGCCCATCAACACCGACCGCATATATTCGCTGTACTCATACGCCTCGTTCAGGATCTTGACCGTATCGAAGCTAAATCCAAAATCATCTTCGGTGAGATAAACTATCTTTTCGCCGCATTTAAGCGTGTAGTTGATCGCAGGGATAAGATCAGACTCCTGCGCAGTCAGCTTCTCTCGAGCTTCTTTCATGGTCAGACCGCCAAGATCGACCCCCTGAACCGAGATCCCGCTGAGAAAGATACCCTGTGGAGCGGCCAGCTCCGCCTCGCTCTGCTCTGTAGAGATAAATGCTTCGTGAGTTTCGCCGCCAAAGATCCCCAGGCTGAACGCAGACCCAGCAACGCCCGCAGCCAAAATTACCGCAGCCGCAGGCACAACGATCTTCAGCAGCTTTTTGTTGTTAAAAAGCTGCGCCGCAAGCGGTAACGCCGCTTCGGTGTTTTCATTTTGATAATTCTGCATATCATCGTAACCATCGGTATATTCATCATCGGTAATGCTTTCGTCCGATACGCTGTACGCAGCTTCGCTGTCGATCTCGTTATCCCGAACAGCGTCCATGCTCTCGTCGATCGTATCATTATTATTATGCTCATCAGACGAGCGGATATTTCCTTTCTTTTCGCTATCCATAATTATTCCTTCTTTTTCTTTAAAACATTAAGCTGCCGTTGGACAGATCATATTCCTATACACAATAATAATACTCCTTTGGTATAGTTTTGTAAAGAGGAATACAGATTACAAATTTGTCATAATTTTAATATCAGCGAATATACAATGCGCTTGTATAATAATCACTGCTGCACGGTGATATTCTCGGAGTACACAGAGCATACATATCTGACGCCTGTATATCGTGCATCAACATTCGCCTTGCCTCGCCTGTCAGCTTCCCAAAATCACGCGCTGTAAGAAGAACAGGCCGCTTTGCCGTTTTTTTCATCATTCTCAGCATTTCTCTGCCTGTTGAATTAAACGCAAGCACCCTGATATAACCGACGTCACCGTGAACAAGATCAGCCTGCGTGCCGAGGCAGGCGTTCGTGATTATTCTGTTTATACGTGCGTAAGTGTAACGTTTACATTTTATCATTTCTATGAGTTCATCTATTGATGTGCTCTTTTTTGCAGCTTCAACGATCCTGTTTTCGATCCCCTCTGATACCTCGGGCAGCCCACACAGCCGCTCTGCGTCCATACTGCGAAGAACAGTCAGCACTCCCCTTTCGTTATTTGAAAGCGACCCGGGGCAGCGCTGCGTGCTAAGCTCGTCCTCCACGATCTCAGCCGTACTCTCGGGCATAAAGCGCCGCCGGTCATTGTTGCCCTCCGAGATCATTTTGCGAATATGCGAAGCAGACGCAAACTGCCCCTCGGTATCGGAGCTGTCGTGAGCCGCACCCTCACGACGAACGCAGTGCGGAGTGATCGTGCTCTTGAGGCGGCCAAGCGAACGAAGATATTCAACCGCAAGCGTGTCGTTCGGACTTCTGAGCGCATTCTGAACGTTTGGGTCTGCACTGCCCGCCGCCGCATAAACAGCGCGAGGGTAGCTGACTCCCGCTTGGATATGAGTTTTTATATCGGCATTGATCCGCTCGCTGTTCTCAACTGCATTTGCCGCAGCAAGAAGAACGCCGATGTCGCCGCACTCCGAGCCGAAAACGATATCGCTGACGCAGCCGCAGACATCGAGCGTCCGGATCCCGCCAAAAGCAAAATACTCCGCTGCCGACACGGCAAACACGCTCGGCAGTTCGAAAACAATGTCAACGCCGCCGAGAACCGCCGCTTTTGCACGCGCGAACTTATTCATAACGGCGCACCCGCCTCGCTGAACAAAACTCCCGCTCATGACCGCCGCAACGCAGTCTGCGCCCATCAGACGCGCGTTCTCGACCAAATATTTATGCCCATTATGAAAAGGATTAAACTCGGCGACCACAGAAAATATTCGCAAACTTACGCCCCTCCCATTCACAGCTGCGTTAACGCAGCAAATAAATAATCTATTATATGTATAACAAAAAGCGGCAGACACACGCCTGCCGCTGACAAATAAAAAAGAGCGGATGACGGGGCTCGAACCCGCTACCTCCACCTTGGCAAGGTGGCGCTCTACCAGATGAGCTACATCCGCATTTCTCTCGACTGCTTAAATATTATAACACAATATGATCGGATTGTCAATAGGCGAACGAAATTTTTTTACGGCTTTTGAACAATTTAAGCCACTGTAATCAAAAGATTTGCCCCGCTTTTTCAAAAAGCGGGCAGGTTGCAAGGGCGGCGAGTCTCGCCTGCCGGCTCGGTCGGCGCTTCTGCTGCGCAGAGGTCTCCCCCGTCGGGGACGGCTCCCAGCCGGAGAACCGCGCCCACACACCCTCGACAGATTTTTTAAAAAAAGCTGCGCAAATAACTCTTAATTAATAGTTTTTTACTCATTCAAAAACCATGTGAGCAGCCACGTAACGTACCCCGTTAATTATTTACCGCAAAACTCACGAAGTCTTTCGTAATAATCGGGCATGACCTTTTTTAGATTGACCACCTTCATGTCATCTCTGACAAAACAGTGGCACGATTCGCCACGAAAAACGACATCTTCGCCGCAGCTCATCTCATATTCCACCTCAAGCCGCACTCCGCTGAAGCTTCTTATCTTCACCGATATCACAACATCATCGGAAAATGTCGTGGCTTTTATAAATTTCCCGCCTATCGATACTACCGGCGACGAGATCCCCTCCTTTTCAAGAAGTCGATAGTCGCAGCCCGCCTTCATCAGAAAATCTATTCGCGCCTCTTCCATCCAGCGGATATAATTTGAGTGATGAGTCACACTCATCTTATCGGTTTCGTAAAACTTTACATTGTGTATATACGGCTCCACGCTCTCATCCCTTTATTACAAATTTCCGGTGTTAAGATCTCCGCCCGCACTCAGACGATCACATTCACGGGTCTGCCGTTAATATACGCCTTGAGCGTTTCATATGCCTGCTGCACGCAGCGCTCCCGCGTTTCCTTCGCTGCCCATGCCGTGTGTGGCGTTATTGTCATATTTGGCGCGCCAATCAGCGGGCAATCTGCTGCCATCGGCTCGGTTCGGAGAACATCTGCCGCTGCACCTGCGATCACTCCGTTCTCAAGCGCCCACCTCAGAGCCTCTTCGTCGGCGATCCCGCCTCTTGCGGTGTTGATAAAATACGCTGTGGGCTTAAACCTCAAAAACATCTTTTTGTCGAACATTCCTCTCGACTCATCGTTCAGAGGACAATGCACAGTTACAATATCACTTTTTTCAACAAGCTCCTCAAGCGATACCTGCGCCGCACCCTCAAGTTTCTTTTTGCTTCTTGAGAAAAACAAAACGTTCATTCCAAATGCTTGGGCTATCTGCGCCACCCTCATACCGATCGCGCCAAGTCCGACTATGCCGATCGTCTTTCCGCATAGCTCCTGAGTCTTATATATAAACGGCGAAAATGTATCCGACCGCTGCCAGCCGCCGCTGCATACAAATTCGTTATATTCGCCGATCCTTGAATAATGACTAAGTATCAGCGCAAACGTGTGCTGCGCCACTGCCTCTGTCGAATACCCTGCGGCATTGCACACGGTTATATTTCGCTTTCTGCAATATTCCAAATCTATATTATTGTACCCTGTTGCAAACAGACCTATGTATCTCAGATTTTTTGCTTGCGAAAGTGTCTTCTCATTCATTGGCACCTTGTTTGTCAAGATGATGTCAGCACTGATCACTCTCTGCGGCATCAGCTCTGCGCCGCTCAGCTCATAAATCTCAACTTCGCCGAATTCACCGAATCTATCGAAGCTTATATCGCCCCGTGTTATGGTTTTGGAATCGGGTATTACTATTTTCATCTGCCCCACCTCTTGATTTCGAAATATTTATCGGTTTTCCAAGATCGATATAACTACAAGCGACCGCACACTATATCGTATGCGGCCGCAGATCGTTACACAATGAAATTATTTCTTTCCCGATTTTTTCGTTGCGGCAGCGGCATTGATCTTTGCAGCTGTCAAGGTGTTCTTCATGAGCATTGCAATCGTCATCGGTCCAACACCGCCCGGAACAGGGGTGATCCAGCCCGCTTTCGGCTCAGCGGCTTCAAAGTCAACGTCGCCGCAAAGCTTACCTTCCTCGTTACGGTTCATTCCGACATCGATAACAACAGCACCTTCTTTTATCATATCTGCCGTTACGAAATTAGCCTTTCCGACTGCCGAAACAAGTATATCCGCCTGAGAGGTGATCTCTGCAAGGTTCTCGGTCTTGCTGTGGCAGACTGTGACCGTACCGCTTTCATTCAGCAGCATCATAGCCATCGGCTTTCCTACGATATTACTCCTGCCGATAACAACGCACTTCTTGCCAGTGATCTCGACGCCGGTCGACTTTATAAGCTCCATAACTCCCGCAGGAGTGCAGGGAAGAAATCTGTAATCGCCTATCATTACACGTCCAACGTTGAATGGGCTGAAGCAGTCAACGTCCTTCTTAGGCGAAATTGCGCCGATAACTGCTTTTTCGTTGAGGTGCTTCGGAAGAGGAAGCTGAACAAGTATCCCGTCAATATCAAAGCGCTTGTTGAGCTTATCGATTACCGCCAGCAGCTCCTTTTGGGACGTCTTCTCGGGAAGAGCGATCTCCTCGCTGTAGAATCCGACCTCCTCGCACGCTTTGTGCTTATTTCTAACGTATATTTTTGAGGCAGGATCGTCGCCAACTATTACAACTGCAAGGCCGGGAGTTACGCCGTATTCGGCAAGCTGAGCCGCTTCCCTCTTGATTTCCTCTTTTACCGCAGAGGCAATTTCTATTCCGTTAATGAGATTAGCCATATATAAATTCTCCTTTAGAAGTTGATCTTCGGATCGCTCCCGGATACAACGCTGCTCTGCGCCCAGATCATCCGCATTTCTAATCCGTCTATATTATTTTACAACGAACTGCGGTATTTTTCAATACATTTTTATGAATAAAACGCTTTCCTGCGTAAATTTTTATTTTTTCGCAGGCTCCGTTCGCTTCGATCTTATCAGATTTACCGTCAATAATACTGCTCCCGTAATGCACAGTATGATCGAAAATAATTGTGAAACTCTGATATTTGTCTTCGGCAGATACAAGCTGTCGCTGCGCAGTCCCTCAACAAGCGCTCGCTCTGCGCCGTACCATATCAGATAGAAATAAAACAGCTCTCCGTCAAACCGCTGACGGCGGCTTACGACAAAGTGCAAAACCAAAAACCCAGTTATGCACCACACAGATTCGTACAAAAAACACGGGTGAACTCCGACGCCGCCGGTTTTCTCAGACACCATCGCCCACGGCATCGAGGTCTTGCTGCCAAAAGCCTCTTGGTTCATAAAATTCCCCCAGCGTCCGATCCCCTGACCGATCAGAAATCCGAATACGGCGACATCAAGGATCGGCAGCAGCTTCATTTTTTGTATTTTCGCCGCGGTCAATCCGCCCAAAAGCGCCCCGATGAGTCCGCCGTATATAGCAAGACCGCCGCCGTGAATATTTATAATTGCAGCGGGATCTCCCTTGAAGCTGTCCCATGAAAAAGCGACATAATACGCCCTTGCGCCCACAACGGCAGTTATCATTCCGACAATTACGCAGTTGAGCAGCTTATCCTCGTTTACGGAATGCTTTTTTGCAATTTTCATGCAATAAACTACAGCAAGGATAAAACCTGCGGCAATTATTATTCCGTACCAATATATTGAGAAGCTTCCGATCTTAAATGCTACCGGAGAAAGCTCTGTTTCTATTCCCAACCCCGGGAACGACACATGGTATACATCCGACATATATTCCTCCTTTTTAAACGGCGCGCCTTTTTGCGGCTAAGCCTGCCGATCGGCACGCCCTCTGATCTTCACCCTGATCTCCTTGCCGCACTTCGGGCAAACGACAATATGGCTGCCGGGCTTTTTTCTGACACGAAGATATGCGCTGCAATTCTTACAGCGATAGTATTTATGAGTTTTCCTTTCCGAAAAACGCTTTCGGGATATCTTCACAAATTCGGCAGCTCCGCTGCGCAGACGAAGATACTTTCGGCATTCCGCAGTTCGCTTTACGGTATTCGCAGAGAATGCGCGCAGCAGCGAGCTAAGCGGCAATAACAGCGACACAAGCATTAGTATTCTGCTGCGGATAAAGCCGTTAAGAAAGCCCAAAATGAACCATGCCGCTAAAGCGTCACGGCTGAGCGTATCAAATCCGTGGCGCCCCTCCATCAGCTTATCGTATTTTTGTTTATAATATGTCAGCTTACCTAACAGATCATGCAATTTTCTTACCTCACCCAATACTAAACCTTAATAGAAAGATGACGATTTTTTGCGGTCTGATTTCCGTAATACTTCGTTATCGTCCTTGAAACACGTCATTATTACTTCGTCCTCTTTCTTGTCTTGCGATAATTATTCCCGCGAATCTTTTGTCACCTTTCTGTCAAGGATCAGTACAACACAATTACGAACACAAATCACAACGAAATCTCGAAAACGACCGTTCGGAATTTCGTTGTGATACAAGTTTACCTATTTTCTATTGGAATATACTCTCTTTCCTTCGCAATGCTCATATATGCAGGACGAATTATCTTTCCCGCATTAATAAGCTCCTCCATGCGATGAGCGCTCCAGCCCGAGATCCTGGCAATAGCGAACAGCGGAGTATACAGTTCGATCGGCAACCCGAGCATTGAATAAACAAAGCCCGAATAGAAATCGACATTTGCCGATACGCCCTTGTAGATCTTGCGCTCCTTGCCGATGACAACGGGAGCGAGCTTTCTCACGTTTTCGTAGAGTGTGTATTCGTCCATCATGCGTTTTTCCTGCGCAAGCTGCTCTACAAAGCCGCTGAAAACTCTTGCTCTGGGATCGGAGATCGAATAAACTGCATGACCCATACCGTAGATAAGACCCGACTTATCGAACGCTTCCTTATGGAGGATCTTCTCAAGATATGCCGTTATCTCATCTTCGTCCTTCCAGTCTCTGACATTTTCTTTGATCTCGTCAAACATTCCGCAGACCTTAACGTTTGCGCCGCCGTGCTTAGGGCCTTTCAGTGAACAAAGCGCCGCAGCGATCGCAGAATAAGTATCGGTGCCCGAGCTTGTAACAACACGGGTAGTAAAGGTCGAGTTATTTCCGCCGCCGTGCTCTGCATGAAGCACAAGCGCAATATCGAGCACCTTTGCCTCAAGCTCGGTATACTTGCGGTCGGGGCGCAGCATCATCAGGATATTCTCTGCTGTCGATTTCATGGGATTCGGATTATGAACAAACAGGCTGTGTTTTTTTGCATAGTTGTATGCATGATACGCATAAACTGCAATCATCGGGAACTCAGCAATAAGCTGGAGTGACTGGCGCATAACATTCTCTATGGATATATCGTTAGCCTGATTATCATACGAATGAAGAGTGAGAACGCTTTTTGCGATCGCATTCATCATATCGGAATTGGGCGCTTTCATTATTACATCTCGAACGAACGTATCGGGCAGTGCACGGTATGTAGCGAGAATCCCCTTGAATTCGTCAAGCTCGTCTGCTGTTGGCAGCTGACCGAAAAGCAGGAGGTACGTTACCTCTTCAAACCCAAAATTGGAGCTTTTCGGGAAACCTGCGATAATGTCTTCAACGTTATAACCCCTGTAAAACAGCTTTCCGTCACATGGCACAGCTTTTCCGTCAACTATCTTATTCTGTCTGATTTCCGAGATCTCCGTAAGTCCTGTAAGAACGCCTTTACCATCAAGATCTCGAAGTCCTCTTTTTACGTCGTACTTTAAGTACAGCGCAGGGTCGAAGTTAGTATTTTCAACACACTTTTCGGCATACTTTTTGATATCCGGCAATGTATGCAAAAAATTCTTTTCGATAAATCTTATTCCGTCTGCCATGCTAAACACTTCCTTATGTTAGATTAGAAAAATACATATTAATTATACACCAAACCTACAAATAAATCAATGTAATTTTTATGAACAATCAAGCTCTTCTCAATACAGCCAAACACCGCGCAAAAGCTGCAGTATAAGCCTGCTTTTGTGCGGTGGCATTTTTGTGAATATTGGTTATTGGTCGGTGTCTCCGAAAAGCGGGAAGTTCATCGACGATGACTCACTCGAAGGCGATACGCCCGTCTGCGGCTCCTCTGTCGGAACAGATGCAGCCTCACTTTCCGGCGAACTGCTCACACTTCGGCTTTCAGTTTCGGAGTATGTTTCGTGGGAGGTCGGCGCCTCGCTCGGAACTGTTTCGCTTCGGGAAGAAGCCGTTTTCCTGCCTGAACTGCTTGCTGAGGAGGTCGAGTCGCTCGGTTTTTTCTTTCCTGCGCTGACCTCAAGCTGCTCGTCAAGCGTCACTGTTCCGTTTTCAAAATCAAATGTATATGCTTGGTACAACTCGTCGTCAATATATATTTCGACTAACTTTGAGCCTTCGTTGATATTACGCGTGATCGCTATGCTCTCACTGTCCTCAAAGAATGTCGAATAACGCTTGCGCTCGTATTCCGTTACACCGTCACAGACCGCCTTCACGCTGAACGGAGTATATAGTCCGCTGAGGCTGACCGTTGCTTCGAGAGTTACGGGAATAGGTTTTCCGCTGCTGATGACCATCGTTACCGCAGTATCCTTTACGACCTTTGTGCCCGGCTCAATTCCCTGCGAGATAATGCAGCCTGTTTCGTACTCATCGCTGTAGTCATACGAGGTCTCGCCTGCGCTGAGACCGAGCGCCGTCAGCTCGTCTGTTGCCTGCTGGAGCGTTTTTCCGAGGAGATTCGGAACGGAAACGCTGTTCTGAGCAACATACAGAGTTACGACCGTTCCGACCTTGACTTTTGTGCCGTTTGACGGCTCGCTGCTGACGACCGTCCCGTCGGAGAACTCATCGTTGTTGACGATAACGACCTTGCTGTCGAGATAGAGCTGCTTGAGCATATTTACTGCTACCGTTTCGCTCGACTTGGCAAGGACCGGAATATTGACCTCGGTCTGGAGGCTGTTCACGGTAAGCCTGACAGTCGCATCCTTTCTGACATGGCGGGAGCTTGCCATTGGCGACTGATTGACGATAATATCAAGATCCGTATCAGGAGAGTAAGTATATACGGTTTCAAAATCAAACTGATAGTCGCTGCTGCTCAGTACCGAATCTATATTCTGCCCCGTAAAATCGGGGATCTCCATGTTGTTGGCTCTGTCGTGGAAGCCTATCCCGACAAGCACGCCTAAAATCGCAACAAGCGCAACAGCTGCGGCGATCAACACTCCCGACGTCTTTTTTGCGGGCTTTTCGGGAACAAGCGGCTTGACGTCCTCGGGCATACCGCTTATCGGCTCACGCGAGCGTGAGATAGTTATTATCCGGGGTTCCGAAGTTATCGTTTCGGAAATCATACTCTTCTTCGGAGCTGACGAACTCCCTGCCAGCTGCTTCCACTGCTTTTTGGAGGTGTCGGGAGTTTTTGTCTTAAAGAGCGGGGTCGGCGGCGCATTGACGGTTGTCGCCTTGTCGGCGGGCTTTTTAGCCTTCGGGCGGCGGGTCGTATTTTGCGCAGAGCGCAGCGTCCATATCTGCTCAAGAAGCTCGCCCGCAGTTTGGGTCCGATCCTCCGGCATGACCGCCAGAGCATTCTTGATGATATCGTCAAGCTTATCGGGTACTCCCGGGTGCAGCTCCGACACCGGAACCAAGGTATCCGACAGCAGCCGTGAATTTGCGTAATCGGGTGTCACGCCCGTCAGCATATAATACATCGTGGCGGCGACCGCATAAACGTCGGTCCATGTTCCCTGAGTGAGGTTAGTGTTGTACTGCTCGATCGGAGCGTAGCCCTGAGTCAGAACGACTGAAGCGCTTTTTGAGATATTCAGCATATTCGGCTTAGCTGCGCCGAAATCTATGAGAACGATCTTGCCTTCGGTCGTCTTGATGATATTTTTCGGGGAAATATCACGGTGTATCACGCCTGCCTTGTGGACGTTCTTGAGGCTTTTCAGAACCGACACGATGATATTCATCGTTTTTCCGAAGCCAAGAAATTTATGTCCCTCGACCATCTGAGCTACTGTTTCGCCGCTAAGATATTCCATAACGATATATGCGGTACCATTGTCGGAGAAAACATCATAAACATTGACAACGCCCTCGATCGAGCCGAGCTTTGCAAGTCTTTGAGCCTCGCTCGTAAAGTTATCAAGACCTTTTTTGTAGCGGTCGCCTCTTTCTCCGTTAAACGGGCTGACAACGGTTTCGCCTCTCTGGCGGGTAACGCATTCATTCGGGAAATACTCCTTGACTGCGACCTTGCGTTTAAGCGCCTTATCGTAGCCGATATATGTAATTCCAAATCCTCCGTCGCCCAGCACACGCCCCAGCACATAACGCTGATTAAGTACCGTTCCGGCAGGAAGACAGTAGCTGTCGCTGTCCGGCGCAACAACGTCATTGCCGCAGTACGGACATATTACATCTAAATTTTCATCATATTCTTCCATACAATAAAAGCATCTCATAACATATCCTCGTCTAGCAATTAATTAAGTGTAGATATATATCAAAATAAAAATTCGTATTATCAGCCACTTTGAATTATAACACAAAATCGAATGACATACAATAGGGAATTTGCAAATAAAGAGGAAGATAATGTAAAAATCAGAGATCTGACTAACTTTATGCTTGTGTAAAATTGATTTCCGTATTCTCCGTTCACGGTTTGTGAATGAGTAAACAAACTGTGAACTCAGCCGTTATCTTCCATAAGTTCGGCACATTGGTGACGGCTTGCTAGCGCTCGCCGACACCTCGTGCCTGCTTTTGTGTTAACGTCGGTTACAATTTGTTGCTTCGCTTTCTATTATTTTTCTCTTTCTCAATTTTTTCTTGCCTTTAGATGCTTTGTGGGGCTGCTCGCCCCACACCCTCGGCAGCTTTTTTGAAAAAAAGCTGCGCAAAAAACTTTTATTAATAGTTTTTTAACTCGTTCAAAAGCCGTGGTTCTCCGTTTGTTTTCTGTTGACATCAAGAATAAAATGTTATAAAATGATAATGAATATACCTTCGTTTCGCTCGGTATTCAAACTTTTCATTATATAATACAGAATACATAACGGGCGAAATCAGGGCGATCGGTCAGCCTCTCCGATAATATCAACATTACGGAAAAGCTGTAACAACGATTCTATGATATACGCTAATAAAATTGAAAGGAACGACCAACAATGAAACTGCTGAAAAAAGCTTCGGCACTGCTTATCACATCTGCGATCGTGTTTTCCAGCGCGCAAGTATCGCTTACTGCAAGCGCAGAGTCGATCGAAGAGGCTGTACAGGCGGCGATCGCCATTGCAAATGACGATTCCCATGGCTATGACTTCAACAACCGCTGGGGTCCCGACTACGACTGTTCCTCGTTTGTGCTGACATCTCTCAAGCGGGCAGGCTTCGATATCGGCGACGCCGTAGGTACGCAGACCATGAAGAGAGGACTTACAAAGAAAGGCTGGAAGTGGTATCCGTGGAGCGAGATCCACTCACTTGAAGACCTTCGCCGAGGCGATATCCTGCTCAACGAATCTACCCACACCGAGTTTTATATCGGAAGGGGTCAGAACTGCGGCGCACACTGGAATTACAACAACCCCCAGACCGGCGACCAGAACGGTCACGAGATCGATGTCTGCGCTTACTACGATAACCCATGGGACGGCGTTCTGCGCTATACCAATGATATTCCGAAGGTAAAGCCGACCGATGTTGAGATCACTGCGGGAACGACTGCCTGCGCTGCCGACCAGACTGTTCACTTTGAGTTTTTCAGCATCAACTCCGCCGAGCAGTACATTGATATCTACAAGGACAACAAGCGTGTTCAGCACCTCGACGTTACGAACAAATATGAATACGACATGAAATTTTCCGAGGGCGGCACATATACATATAAGCTTACTGCTAAGAATATGCTCGGAGAAGTTACGACTAAGGCGCAGAATATTCGCGTGTACAAGTATAAGCCGGAAAATGTATATGTCACTACCGATAAGACGATATATGCCAAGGGCGATACCATTACATACACATTCGGCGCAAAAAATGCCACCGAAATGTACCTTTACCCCGGCTTTGGCGACAGCGTCAACGTGACGGGAAAGACGTCCTACACGGCAAAAGCCGAAAACACAGGCTACTACTACATCTCACTTTATACCTATAATCCCGCGGGCTATGCCGACGCATACGGCAGGAATTTTGAGGTTTATGACAAAAAGCCCGAGTACGTTTATCTTAACGGTGAAGACAGCGAGATACCTGCGGGGGATTCAACAAAATTCAGCTTCGGCAGCAGCTACGCCGTTGAGCAAAGCCTTGTTATCGAGAAGGACGGCAAGCAGTTCGACAAGATAAACGTGACTAATAAGACATCTCAGGAAATCACCTTCGACAAGGGCGGCACATACAACTGCTATCTTACGGCAAAGAATAAATTCGGCGAAACAAAGTCATCTAAGCTCACGCTGAATGTATACAGTTCCGTTCCGAAGAATGTAAACGGTTACACCTACAACACCATGTATCGTGTCGGCGAGGAAGTCCAATTCTCTCTTGAAGCCGAGCATGAAGACAGACGTTCTGTCAGGATATACCAGCCTAACGGAAAAACCAGGATGCTTAACGCAGGCACAAAGAATTATGTGACCACTACATTTGATGAAGAGGGCGAGTATTATTATTCCATAGGCGCAGTCAACAGATTCGGCGAAACCTTCACCGAAAAGAAGAAACTTATAATTTCGAACGGCGGATCGTCTATAGAACGTTTGGCATCAGATAAACCGTTCTATAAAACGGGGGACACTGTTCATTTGTATTTCGATGTGAAAAATGCCTCCTCCGCCACACTGAGTATCCAATCGGGCGACGGAGTATTCAGCGATTACGTTGATGTTACCGGAAAAAATGAGTATACCTTTAAGGCAACGCAGAGCGGCTATTATTCATGCGGTCTCAGCGCAGATAACGGCAACGGCGGCTCGGCAGGATATTACACGATCCCCGTAAATGATAATTATAGTATCAGATATGAATCGAACGATGTATATTACTACTACAATGAATCAGAATATACTCTAGGTACTCCCGCAGCTGTTAATTCGGAGCTAAACGATCAGATCCCCGAAGACTCGGAATTCAAGCTGGCGGGCTGGAGTACAGTTGAAGGCGCAAATACAGCTCAGTACAAGCAGGGCAGTGAGTACGCAGGCAGCGGCGATGTTGTGCTTTATGCAGTTTGGACAAACAGCGAAAACGCCGACCGTGCAGCCGAGTTTAAAAGGATCGAATGGGAGGAAAATACCGGTAAAGCTTACGGAGTATTTGAGATCACCGAAGGCGAAGAGGTCATAGAAGAAAGACTGCCCGCAGAGGTAACGATCAACTCTTCGGACTCTTCATGCACCATTCAGGGTAAGATCACGTATACGGCTGCCGTTACATATCAGGGCACAGTATACAGCGATACCAGATCCGAAGATGTCGGCAGATCGGGTCACGACTACACGCTGAGAAAATGGGAATGGAACGGCACCGACAGCGCAAAGGCAACATTCATCTGTGAGAACGATTCCGACCACAAGAAAACGGTGAACGCCGAGATAACAAAGTCGCTCTCGAAGGACGGCAAAACGATCGAATACAAAGCAGCGGCAGAGATCGACGGTCACAGATATGTATCTACAAAAACAGCGCCGGCAGGCAGACTCGGCGATGTTGACGATGACGGTTCGATCACTTCGGCTGACGCATTGAAAGTACTGCGGATCAGCGTAAGTCTTGAAACGGCGTCTGCAAATATAAAGACGCTCGCAGATATTGACGGTGACGGCACGATCACCTCGGCTGACGCACTTGAGGTACTTCGCAGCAGCGTTGGATTAAACTCTAATCCTAAGATCGGCAAGGCGATAGGTTGATCTCATTTTGTATCATAATTCATAGTAAATAACATTAATAATCGCCTAATGTAAACTCTAGGACACCTCTAAAATAACGCAGGTACGACTTAGACAAATCCGCGGTGATTAACCTTAGGGGGAGATTCTTAAGAGGGGGAGCAACAACCTAAGCCCCCATACCACTTTTGGCGCTCCCCCTCTTAAGCGCGCTTTTGCCTACTTTTGCAGCGCAGCAAAAGTAGGTCGCCTCGCGGCGATAGAGCGGTTGGTAAAAGGAATAGACGAATCATCTGCATAACGGTAATTTGCCTATTTCTTTTTTGCCTAGGTCAAGACCACCGACTAAATAGGATATTTCAAATGTCGTTCACTATAGCTTTAACAGCACAACAAATCAACTTAGCATATTAAAAGCTTTTTCCAAGCCTTTTGAAAAGGCTTGAAGCCGGTAAGCTGACCCAAATTGCAGGGCTTTTAAATATTCAATTGACACAGTAACATATATATACTGATATTTTTTCAATATAGGAGAATTCATTTGGAAATGTATGAAAACGAGCAGCGCAGCCAGCGTGCTCTTCTGATAAGCGTTGATTACGGTGCATTTGACGCCGAATCATCAATGAACGAACTGTATGCATTGGCGGAAAGCGCAGGCGCAGAAGTTGCCGGTTCAATGATACAGCGTCTTGATAAACCTGTATCGGCAACGTATGTCGGTACAGGCAGGCTGGAAGAGATCTGCGATATCTGCAAAAACGGCGAGATAGATCTTATAATCGCAGATGACGAGCTTTCGCCTGTACAGATCAGAAATATTGAGGATAAGACTGACGTTCGGGTAATCGACAGGACGATGCTGATCCTCGATATTTTTGCGCTGCGGGCAAACTCAAAAGAAGGCAAGCTTCAGGTAGAAACAGCACAGCTTCGCTATATGCTGCCAAGACTGACAGGCAAGGGAATCCAGATGTCGCGGCAGGGCGGCGGTATCGGCACAAGAGGTCCCGGCGAGAGCAAGCTCGAAACAGATCGCCGCCATATCAGGCGCAAGCTTGAATCGCTTGAAGAGAAGCTCGATGAGATCAAACGCCGACGGGAGCAGCTTCGCCGCCGCCGAAAAAAGGACGGTGTGATAACGGCTGCGATAGTGGGGTATACCAATGCGGGCAAATCGACCCTCATGAACCTGCTGACTGATGCGGGCGTGCTTGAGAAAGATCAGCTGTTTGCAACTCTCGACCCAACATCTCGTGCGCTGAAGCTCCCCTGCGGTGTGAGCGTGATGCTTATCGATACGGTAGGTTTTGTTCGGCGCCTGCCCCACCATCTTGTCAAGGCGTTCCGATCCACTCTTGAGGAGGCTGCGTCCGCAGATATTATTCTCAACGTCTGCGATGCCTCCGATGAAGAAGCGCCGCTTCACCTTAAAGTGACGCGTGATCTTCTCAGCGATCTGGGCTGCGGCGATACGCCGGTGATAACTGTTTTCAACAAGTGCGATCTTGTTGATACGCCGTCTGCTGCGATCTCCAACGGCGTTCATATCAGCGCAAAAAAAGGCACGGGAATAGATCTGCTGCTCAAAGCTGTAGAAGACGCTCTTCCGTCAAGAATGATAAAGGTCAAGCTGCTGATACCGTTTTCAGATGCAGGGCTTGCCGCTGATATCCGCAAAAACGGAACGCTGATTTCGGAAGAATATACAGCAGATGGTATTCTCGCAGAAGCAGTATGTGACGAAAAACTATATGCGAAGGTAAAAGATCACGAGATCAGACAGTGATCTCTGCAGTTAGTGTTGGGGTGGAGTTCGATAGAGCATAGCAAAAAGTTTTCGCCAAGCCTTTTTCAAAAGGCTTGCAGGATCCAAGGACAGCGGTCTCGGCTGCCGCGTCGGTCGGTGCTTCTGCTTCGCAGAGGTCTCCCCGGGAGACCCGCACCCTTGGTCTCCGAAGGCATGCGTCTGCCCTTTTCGGGGTGAATTTCGAAAATAGTCCGTCGGACTGTTTTCGAAAGAGGGGCATTTTGGCAGAAAATGCCCCTAACTAACGGTAAGAATAAAGTATACTCGCCGCCCCAAGGCGATGCAAAAGTCTTAAATTAATGACATTGGCTCGCCCCACACCCTAGGCAGCTTTTTTGAAAAAAGCTGAAAAAAAACTTTTAATAAATAGACTTTTAACTCATCAAAAGTCAATGACAATTAGCCTTTAAAAACGCCGCTTTCAACAAGCGGAGAAAAGCCGCAGGCTTATGCGGTTATACCGCAAAATCAATTATACCGCGAGGTTTTTTTATGCCCCCAAAAAATAATACAGCAATTCACAAGAAAAGTCCCCGCAGCGGCAGGATAGAGCTTATGCGCTTTATCTGTGCAGTGACCGTTGCGGGGTATCATTTGGGCTGCTCGGTGGAATATCCGTTTGAACTATTTCAAAATTCCTATATGGCGGTCGAGTTCTTTTTCATTGTATCCGGCTATTTGCTTGCAAAATCGCTGCGAAAATACAGCGTCAGCTCGACCGAGGAGCTTTTGAAAACAAACATTGTCTGTACCAAGAAACGGCTTATGTCGTTTTGGTACTATTATTTATCTGCTATAATTTTTACTTCCGCTGCATGGGTACCGTACTTCGGGCTTACATTTACCGGGTGGCTCGAAAAAATGCTGGGCGCAGTACCAAACTTTCTGCTTCTCCAGGTATTCGGATTCAAGGGCGCAGATTGGTTCGTTCCGACCTGGTATTTGTCTGTGCTGATGTTCTGCGGATATATACTTACTGCGATAATGTTAAAATACAAGCAGATATATGCACTCTATATCTCACCGGTCGTCTTCGCCGCATTTTTCGGACTGATAGCTAAATATAACCCGACATTTGACGTAAACTGTTTTATGTGGAAAGGGATAATCAATTTCGGTTTCCTCCGAGGATTTGCCGATATGTCTATCGGCTGCACGTGCTATTACATAGTCAAGAGCGGCTTTTTCGATAGATTCGATAAACGCATTGTCAGTGGAGTAGGGTTTATCTCCGCCGCAGCTCTCATTGTGTCGCTGATCTTCGGCAGCGGTTATAATATTCAGATATTGTCACTTGTCTGTTCGATAGTTTCGGTTCCGATACTGTTTTGGGATAATACTGCGGCTGCGGGATTCAACAATAAGGTTATGTATTATTTAGGCAGACTTAGTCTCCCTATTTACTTGTGTCACTCGATCACACGGTATTATGTTCTCGCATCACTTCCGAACGCCGGGTATGCGGCGCAGCTGCTGGTGTTTTATGCTTTCACTCTTGCGATCTCGGCTGTCTGCGCTGCCGCTGCAGGCGGAATGAGACGGATCTTTGGCTCAAAAAAATGATTTAAAGCTCTGCTTTCAACAAACAGAAACACCTCTCCATACATAATATTAAGTATGGAGAGGTGCATTTTATTTATTCAGAGCGGATCACTCAACAGGCTTCAAGCCCCAAATGCCGTCTGCATAATCTTTGATCGAACGATCGGCCGCAAAAATACCTGCATTTGCAATATTAATGAGCGACGACTTGTTCCATGCAGTTTTATCGAGATACTTCTCGCTTGCCTTCTTCTGCGCCTGCGCATAATCGGCAAAATCGGCAAGAACCATATACGGGTCGTTTTCGGTGAGGTTCTTTGCAATGTGGTTGAATCCGGTGGAATTCAGTTCGTCGATCGCTTTCTTGATCGTGACGTTGTTAACATAGTAATCCATAGGATTGTAGCCATTAGCCTTGAGGCGGGTTACCTCGGGAGTGGTAAGACCGAAGAGGAACATATTTGCGTCAGAAACAGCTTCATTGATCTCAACGTTTGCGCCGTCAAGCGTACCCAGTGTCAGCGCGCCGTTGATCATGAACTTCATGTTAGATGTGCCGGACGCCTCCGTTCCCGCAAGAGATATCTGTTCGCTGATCTCGCTGGCGGGCATAAGCTTTTCGGCAATAGTTACTCTGTAATCCTCAAGATAGATTACCTTCAGCTTATCATTCAAAACAGGATCGTTGTTTATACGTTCTGTCATCTTAACGATAAACTGAATGATCTCCTTAGCAAAGTAGTAGCCCGGAGCGGCTTTTGCGCCGAATATGTAGGTCTTCGGAGTAAAGGGCGCATTCGGATTCTCACGCAGATACTGCGCAACAGACAAAATGTGAAGCGCATTCATCAGCTGACGCTTGTACTCATGCAGACGTTTTACCTGTACGTCAAAGATCGAATCGGGGTTTACGGTAATACCGTTATGATCCTTGATATACCGAGCCATTGCGACCTTGTTTTCACGCTTGATCTTAGCAAGACGTTCAAGTACAGCTGCGTCATCGGTATATTTCATAAGACCGGTAAGCTGTGAAGCGTCTGTCTTAAATCCGTCGCCGATAAGCTCGGTAATGAGCGACGAAAGCTTCGGGTTAGACTGACACAGCCAGCGTCTGTGAGCGATACCGTTAGTCACATTTGTGAACTTATCGGGGGTTACCTTGTAAAAATCATTAAATACTGTATCTTTAAGTATCTGACTGTGAAGAGCAGATACACCATTTACTTTGTAGCTTGCCATAACAGCGAGATTTGCCATCTTGACAACGCCGTCGTTGATGATCGCCATTCTGCCTACCTGATAACCGTCAATACCCTGAGCGTGAAGTGATTCGCAGTAGCGGCGGTTCAGCTCGGATACGATCTGATAGATCCTCGGCAGCTTTGTGCGGAACATATCCTCGCCCCAGCACTCCAGCGCCTCGCGCATTACAGTGTGGTTGGTGTAAGCGATGGTTCGCGAAACAATATTCCATGCCTCGTCCCAGCCGTAGCCGTAGTCGTCCATGATAATTCTCATAAGCTCCGGTACAGCAAGCACGGGGTGAGTATCATTCATGTGGATAGTCACCCAATCGGGAAGCGTGTTCATATCGCCGCCGTTGTAAAGCAGATGACGGCGAACAATGTCCTGAACGGTAGCCGACACAAGGAAATACTGCTGATTGAGCCGCAGGCTCTTACCCTCGGAGTGGTTATCGCCCGGATAAAGCACCTGTGTGATCGCTTCAGCCATAGCCTTCTGCTCCATGGCACGCATATACTGCCCGTCATTGAAAAGGTTCATGTCGATCTGTTCAGCCTTAGCAGCCCACAATCTCAGGCGCGAAACGCCCTTGCCGTCAGCGCCGGATACGTACATATCATACGGGACCGCCATAACGGTTACGGGGTTTACAAGCTTAACGGTACACTTGCCGTCGCCCCATGTTTCCTCTACGCTGCCGTTAAAGCGGACGGGGATCGCCTTGTCGGGGTGCGACTGAAGCCATACGCTGCCTCCCGGAAGCCAGTTGTCGGGAAGTTCGGTCTGCCAGCCGTCAACAAGACTCTGACGGAATATGCCCATTTCGTAGCGCAGCGAATAACCCATAGACGAGTAGCCCTGAGATGCAAGTCCGTCAAGGAAACAAGCCGCCAGACGTCCCAGACCGCCGTTTCCAAGACCGGCGTCCGGCTCCTGATCGTAGACTTTATCGAGAGATGTGCCGAAGCTTTCGAGAGCTTTACCGAAAGTATCCTCAAGATTAAGATTGTAAATATTATTTTTCAGCGAACGTCCGAGCAAAAACTCCATACACAGATAGTAAACAATTTTTCTTTTCTGTTTAAGCGCCGTGTCCTTAAACTCCTTATAGCCTGCGCCCATGAGGTCACGCAGTACAAGGGCAGTGGCTTTGTAGAAGTGCTCATCGGTCGCATCATTTACCGATACGCCCATATTGTGAGACAGCTTAGCCGAGATCAGTTCCTTAGCCTGTTCTACAGTTAAATTGTAGTCCATGGTAATTCCTCCAAAAATATATTTTTCCCAAAGAATACCGTTGCAGTTTGTTGTTGAGTGATTTGCGAAATACAACCAGTACAAGCTTATTATACTACATTCTTTTCAAAAAAACAATAGTTAATTTCGGTATTTTATATAATTATCGCATAAAAACAGAGTAAAATTTTATCTTTTTGATCGGAACGAGGCGATTCTTGTGTTTTAAGGGCTTAAAGCACAAGCTCGACCGAGCCGGTAGGCTAGACCCTCTTCCTTTGGAAAAACACAAAACCCTGAAAACGCTCATACTAAGCTTTAATTGTAGTTTTAGCACATATAAGTTAACTATAACGGCTGTCTGCCGCCGTTTCTCAAAAGCCGCTGCGGCAAATAAGCTTCCCGGCGGGTGTAAACTTCACATATTCATAAGCTAGAACGGACTGTGAGGGCGGCAGCTTGCCGCCGTTTCTCAAAAGCCGCAATGACAAATAATCTCCCACGCGGGTGTAAACTTCACATATTCATAAGCTAGAACGGACTGTGGGGGCGGCAGCTTGCCGCCGTATCTCGAAAGCCGCAATGACAATAATCTCCCACGCGGGTGTAAACTTCACATATTCATAAGCTAAAACGGGCTGTGGGGGCGGCAGCTTGCCGCCGTTATGCACACATTATCGAACATAGTTGACAAAAATTTATACTTTTCATAGTTTTATCGCCCTCTCTATAAAAACCTTTGACTAACTGAGACTCTTATGATATAATTATAAATAAACGGTAGAGTATAATCATATTTGACGGATCCCCCTAATGTGAGGTCAGCTCTAAAAACCCATTTGCAGCCTAAAAGATTTTGTTGGACTGCACAAAAATTTTTTGTCCATTTGAAACTGTGAACAAAAAATGAACGTTTTGCACCTCGAAGGGTTTTTAGAGCTGATCTTAAGCCGCCGATTTCGGCAATTTTGATCTGCAATTACGAGGCTTTATTTTTCGATTCGCCTCAAAAACAGACAATCGTATATTATTCGTGAATAATTCCGTACACAACATTCACGAAAACAATCAAAGGGTGTAACAATATGGATATTTTTTCGTTATTTACCTTGTTCGGGGGACTTGCTTTTTTCCTGTTCGGTATGAATACTCTGTCAAGCGGACTTGAAAAAATGGCAGGCGGACGTTTGGAATCACTGCTCAAGAAATCCACGTCAAATTCATTTTTGGGAATGCTTTTGGGAACCGCCATCACGGTTGCTATCCAGTCGTCATCGGCTGTTACCGTCATGCTTGTCGGTTTGGTAAACTCGGGTATCATGCAGCTCGATCAGACCGTTACCGTTATCATGGGTTCCAATATCGGTAAGACTGTTATCACATGGGTACTCAGTTTATCGGGGATCGAAAGCGACAATTTCTTTCTTCGGCTTTTGAAGCCCGAGTCATTCTCTCCGCTGCTGGCATTCATTGGCATACTGCTTATCATGATGTCAAAATCTGACAAGAAGCAAAGTATAGGTACTATCCTAGTTGGCTTCTCGATCATGATGTACGGCATGGATCTTATGAGTTCTCCGGTTGCTCCATTGGCAGACAACGAAAGATTTCAGCACATTCTTGTAATGTTTAAAAATCCGATCCTCGGTGTGCTTGTCGGCGCAGTTGTAACAGGCATTATCCAAAGCTCCGCGGCTTCGGTCGGTATCCTCCAGGCGATTGCTCTGAGCGGAACCGTCACATACGGTATGGCAATACCGATCATCATGGGTCAGAATATAGGTACGTGCGTTACAGCATTGATCTCCAGCATCGGAGTCACCAAAGACGCAAAGAGAGTCGGTGTTATACACATCTCCTTCAACCTCATAGGTACCGTGTTCTATCTCACCATCTACTGTCTTGCAGACGCACTGATCGGAATTCCCATTGCGGACGACCCGATCGATGCATTGGGGATCGCGCTTGTACACACTGTGTTCAATATTGCAACTCTGCTGCTGCTTTATCCCTTCAAAAAGCCGCTCGAAAAGCTTGCCTATGTTATCATTAAAGATACCGACGGCGAGGACAAGGCGGAATACAGCTTTATCGACGTTCGTCTTCTTTCCACGCCTTCCGTAGCCATCAGGGAAAGCGGCTCGAAATGCAACGCAATGGCAAAGCTTGCGAAAGACACAACGGTCAGCGCAATGGGACTTGTTAAGGCATACGACGAAAAAAGCGCAAAAAAGATCGTCGAAAACGAAAATCTCCTCGATATGTATGAAGACAAGCTCGGAACTTTTCTTGTTCAGCTTTCGGGTAAGGCGCTGTCCGAATCCGACAATGCAAGCGTATCCAGACAGCTTCACACCATCGGCGACTTTGAACGTATCGGCGATCATGCAATGAACATTCTTGAAGCGGCGCAGGAAATACACGACAAAAAGCTGCACTTCTCCGACAAAGCAAGATCGGAGCTTGATGTATTGTTCAATGCTCTCACTGATATACTCGGCACGACCATGGACGCATACTGCGAAAACAGCGTATCAAAAGCAAAGCGTGTAGAGCCGCTTGAAGAGGTCATTGATTACATCATTCTTGAGATCAAGACACGCCATATCCAGCGCTTGAAACACGGCGAATGTTCTATTGAGCTGGGCTTTGTTCTTTCGGATCTGCTGACCGACTGTGAGCGCATCTCCGATCACTGTTCAAACGTTGCTATCGCTATCATAGAAACATCTCAGTTTACGTATGACGCACACGAATATCTGAATGTTGTGAAGCGCGCAGGCAACAAAGAATTTGAGGACGAATACGACAGCTACAAAGAAAAATACAAGATCGAGATCTAACGGCAGTATCTATGACTTGTTTCTGCTTGTTGAAATCAGTACTTTTAAAATATCCGCACACGGCTGATCGGCTCATGTGCGGATATTTGTTTTTACAGACCTTATTGTCAGCAATTTCAAAAGCCCGAAGGCAGAAAAACTGCTTTCGGGCTTTATATTATTATATACCGTTCTGTTCGCTCAGATCTACTCGTTGCCCCGCAGGTATCTTTTCAGCCATGCTTCGGCAATATCGATCGAACGGAACAGGCCATTCTTCGTTGCCGATTTGATGACCCTTTTTCGTCTTGATACAGTCGGGTCAGTCGTCATAAGTTGGATCTGCACCGAATCTGGCAGCTCCTGCCCTTCGTACTGCGTTTTGCTCTCCACCGTCAGACAAACTATATATTTGTCTGAGGGATCGCCGTAATATATCTTGTCGCCGTACCTAACGAGCGGCTTATTCTTGTAGATCAGCCCAGGTTTTTCAGGCATTTCGATTCCTCCTTTTTTTGCATAAGCGTTTCCGCTGTGACGTTAGTTAACATCAAGAAACGACTTGACAAGTATCTCAAGCAAATCGTCCCTGTCGATCTTCCTGATAATGTTTCGTGCCTGCTTGTGAGTCGTAATATATGAGGGGTCTTCCGATACTATGTACCCTACGATTTGATTTACAGGATTGTATCCCTTTTCTTTCAAAGCGTCATACACCGCTGTAAGCGACGCCTTTATCCCCTCTTCACTGTCAGACAATGAAAATACTCTCGTTCTTCCGTCAGCCATCAAATACCATCCTTTCCCATATTCAACCTCATGCTTCACATCAAGTGATACATTTCTATTATACTTCAACCTGAGTAAAATTACAACTGATAATTAAAAAACTTTTTCAAAGCTCGGCTTTTACTGGCAGGCTTTGAAACACACGCTTACTGTGCCGTGCTGCCTGCTCTGTTCTCTTTGTTTTTCTTGTATTTATACAGAACATTCCTTGCCCAATTTCGGTCAACGATCTTAAAGCTTCTGTCGGTCGGGTCGTCTTCGCCCGCCGCCGCTACCGCAGCGCTCTTCTCGTAGATCTCAAGACGTGTTGTCTGAACAAACTGCTCGCCCTCATCTCCCACGAAAAAAGTAAATCCGATCCTGTCTTCATCGACGCTGTATTTCGAGAAATATCCGCCCGTAACCTCTTCTCCCGTGCGTTTCTCAACAACGTCCTTCAGCGCAGCCTTTACGACCTCGATCACCCTGTCATCCAAATTGGCTTCAAAGATATGTATTTTCTCTTTCAGCTCGTTGTAGCTTCCAACCAGCCGCCTTGTGATCCCTTCAAGCTCGCCGAACTGCTTCTCAAGCGCCTCATCGGTCAGCTTATCTCTGTCGATCTCGGGAATAAAATACACCATGAAATTATTCTTCATGTCGTTGTAAAGCAGCGGGTAACGAAGCTGCGCCGGACTTCCGCACTGATCGCAGGTGTACTTCAGCAGTTCCCCATTCAGAAGCTGCTCACGATATATAGGATCGGTTGCAGCATTTACTGTTTTAAATACTTTTATCTCACTCTCGGCCCCACACTTTGGGCACGTGATCTTCTTTGTCATAATGCTGGACATATTATACACACACTCCCTATTATAGATTAACCCCAATTTGGCGAATCGTCCACTTATATATTATAACATAAAATCAGCCCTCTTGTACAGAGTTTTTAAAAAATTAATTCAATATATATTGACCTGAACGGATTTTTTGGTTAATATATTAGTAGAGGTTTTTTACTGTTTGATTTACAGTAGAATATATTGAAAAGGAGTAATAATAATGTCAGTTTATAAGGATCTTAAAAAAGCTTTTGGCGCAACGATCGATATGATCGCAGAAAAAACATCTCTTCAAGCGCAGAAGAGCCGTCTGCTCACTGTTATGAAGAATGAGGAGAAAACTGCTGACCGTGCATATATTGCACTGGGCAAATATCTTTACACAACACTTCGTGACGGTATGCCCGAGGACGTAGAGCAGCTGTGCAGGATCATCGACACAGCGAAGGTCAACATGACACGCGCGCAGGAACTGTATCGTGAAGTTATCAAGCAGGACGAGCTGACAACTGCGCAGAACACTACCGAGGTTAAGGAAAATTTCCGCAAGGTTCGAGAACCGCTCGTTGCAGGCGCAGCCTCAACAGCAACCAAGGCGGGCGCTTTCGTAAAAACGACTGCAAAGGATACCGCTGCAAAAGCCGAAAGTCTGAAAGCCGCTGCAGCCGAAAGAGCCGAGGACATAAAGCAGAAGATGCAGTACGAAAAATCCGCGGCGCAGGCGGAGCAGGAAAGCGCAGCAATAGATGACGCAAGCGATTATGAAGAAGCTTATATCGGTGAATCCGAGCCGATGCCCGAAGAGATCTACAATATTTCCGCCGAAACACCTGCGCCGATCGAATCGACTGTTCCCGTTGAAGAATCAACCGCCGAAGAGTCAGCTCCCACCGACGCCGCTTCGGAAATGCCGACTGACGTTGAAATCGAAACAGCTGACGCAGCAGCGCCCGAATCCTCACCCGCATCAGAAGATCAGTTTGAAGCGAAGCCTGTTCAGTCGAGCACCAAGCTGCTCAAGGCACAAAGGCTTCATGATATCATCAGCAAGAGGAACAGCGGCAGCTCAGTCGAAGAGTAATCTCAATATTATGTAAAGAAGGAATACTTTATGCCATTTATTAACTGCAAACTGAATGTTGACATCACAAAACAGCAGGAAACAGAGCTAAAGGACGAATTTGGCAAGGCGATCTCACTTATTCCGGGGAAAAGTGAAAATTGGCTGATGGTCAATATTGAGCCGAAATGCGCTCTTTATTTCAGAGGCAGCAATGAAAAACCCACTGCCATGGTCAGCGTCATTATTTACGGAAAAGCTAATCCGACTGCGTATGATTCACTGACTGCACGCTTTAACACGATCTTGTCTCGGGTGTGCAGCATTGAAGATATGTATGTAAGCTATCAGGAAACGTCAAATTTCGGATTTAACGGTTCCAATTTCTAACACAACACATAAATATATGCACCAAAAACTGCGCTGATTATGGCAGCGCAGTTTTTTTACAGACTGCCAAATAAAAACGCCCCGCACAAGGCAGGACGTTTTTAACATAGGAGTCAATATGAAAGAAATTAGCTTAGTGAGTAGAATCTGCAACCGCACCATACATACCGAACATCGGCATTACGATAGAAACGGCTACTACGCCTACGATACCGGCAACGATAATAGTCATTGCAGGTGTCATTGCGTCTGTCAGTCTTTTTGTATTTTCATCTGCTTGTTCCTGATAAAGGTCAGCCATCTTGTGCATAGCGTCCGAGAACATACCTGATTCCTCACCTACACGTACCATTGATACGAGAATGGTATCGAATACAGGGTAATGGCTCATCGAAACGTTAATAGGAGTACCAATCTTTACATCTTCAATAACCTGCGACAAGCAGTCTTTCATGAAGATATTCGAAATAACGTCACGAGAAAGCTCCAGCGCACGAAGAATACTAACGCCTGCATCTGTCAGCGACGCCATAATGTTACAGAAACGAGCAATATATGTAGTTCTCATTACATCGCCGATGATCGGGATCTTGAGCAGGAATTCTGCTAGCCACATTGCGAATGCTTCGTTGTTGTTGAGCAGGAATTTGAATCCAAATACAACACCAAAAATAATGATTAAAAGCAGCCACCACCATGCAAGCATGAAGTCGGAGAAGTTCATAACCATTTTTGAGATAGCCGGCAGATCCGAGCCAAACGCTGTAAATACTGATGCGAATGATGGAAGTACGAACATTGACATTACGATGATCATTACCAATGTCAATCCCAAAAGGAACGCAGGATACATCATCGCACTCTTGATCTTACCGGAAAGAGTCAACTCTTTGTGGAGGATCTCTGACGCATTTTCGAATGCCATATCAAGACGACCGTTTGCTTCACCGGCAGCAACAAGGCTGATTACGATTACGGGGAAACACTTGAACGATGCCATAGACTGTGACAGCGGGACACCGTTGTACAGCTCGGAGCTGATGATCGTGAGGATCTTTCTCATATCCTTATCGGCTTCCGTATCAAGCAGCACTTCCATTGACATTGAAAGTGAGATACCTGATTTCATCATGATCGCCATCTGGTTTATTGTCGAAAGAACTTTCTTTGCGGGAAGTGTTTTCTCGTGAGGATCTGTAACGCCAAACTCACGCTCCCAAATCGGCACGTTCGACTGATCCACAACGCCGTTTACTTCTTTAACTTCGCTTATTTCGAGCGCCGTCATGCCTCGCTCGGCAAGAATTCGTTTTACCTCGTCACGGCTCTCTGCGGTGACTTCACTTCTGTACTTTTTATTTTTGCTGTCAATAGCAAGATAATTAAATTTCAATTTGCGTCACCTCATCTTCTGTTGTTCATGCCGCCTGCCATGTATGAAGGCATCTGCGCTCCCTGCTGCCCCGGCATCTGTTCTGATGTACCAACGTCAAAGCTATATTCTCTTGCGGTCTGTGCATTAATGAAACCTCTGTCAAAGAGCATCTGTATACTCTTGTTTCTGGTAATCATACCAGAGCCCTTGCTGGTCTCAATAACCTGCTCGATCATTGCGATTTTGTTCTCACGAATAAGGTTCGAGATAGCGCCGTTTACAAACATGATCTCAAATGCGCCGATACGTCCGGGAACGTCGGAGCGAGGCAGAAGACGCTGAGAAACAACGCACTTCAATGATGTTGAGATCTGACCGAGCGCCTGACGCTGCTGAGCTGCGGGATACATATCGACAAGACGGTCGATCGTCTTAGCTGCGCCCTCGGTGTGAAGTGTGGAAAATACAAGATGTCCTGTCTCGGCTGCTGACAATGCGATGGAAACCGACTCGAAGTCACGGATCTCACCGATCTGTATAATATCGGGATCTTCACGAAGCACCGCACGAAGCGCCGTATGATATGAGCGGCTGTCAGGACCGATCTCACGCTGGTTGATAACGCAGCCGATCGGCTTATGAAGATACTCAACAGGGTCTTCGATCGTTACTATGTTGAGGTTGCGTTCGCGGTTGATCTGATGAACGATCGCCGCAAGCGTTGTTGATTTACCCGAACCGGTAGGACCCGTTACGAGCACAAGACCTTCCTTCAGTTCAAGGATCTTTGCTATAGAAGCCGGAAGATTCAACTTGTCAAGCTCCGGTGTGTTTTCATTGATAACTCGCATTACGAGCGAAGCGCCGTTTCTTGTGCGGAAGGCATTGATTCTGAAACGGCTCACGCCTTCAATAGTTGCCGCGCCATCGACATCGCAGGTTTCGATAAATGTATCGAATCTCTCCTTATTAAGCACCTGACTGATCATGTAGGTAACGTCCTCGTCAGTCAGCGGATCGCCGTCCCAGTATCTCATAGTACCGTGAAGACGGTAGGCAGGACAGTTTCCGGCAGACATATGAATATCCGAGCAGCCTGCTTCAACCGCCTCTCTTACCATTGATAAGAAATCCATCTATATTTCCCCCATTTCAGGCGGCACATCACCCTCGCAGGAAATATGCCATGATTACGTATTAAATAACTCATGTACTCACGATAGACCCAATAAGTACATCTACTTTACAATTATATCACATTATTCCGAAATTTACAACAATTTATTTGCAAATTTGTGCATTATTTTTACATCATATCTTCGCTTGCTGCCTCAAGCATTGTTTCAAGCGAGATAATGCCGCTGATAACGTTCATTCGGAGGTTTTCTCTCATCGAGATCATGCCTTCCTCAACTGCGATGGCGTGAATATCCTCGGTTGCCTTATCCTGCTGAATAGCGCGTCGGATCGCCGGCGATACCATCAATACCTCATGCACGGCAAGACGACCCTTATGACCCGATTTGTTGCATCTCTCGCAGCCGCCGTCGGGAGCTCTGTAGAGCTTGATCTCAAGCGATGTGTCATCGATACCGAGAAGATGAAGCTCATGCTCTCCGGCAATATACGGCTCTTTGCAGTTTACACAAAGTCGGCGAACGAGTCGCTGCGCAATAACTCCGATGATTGTTGAGGATACCATGAACGGCTCAACGCCCATGTCGACAAGTCGGATAATAGACGAAGCAGCGTTATAGGTATGCAGTGTGGAGAGAACCAAGTGACCTGTAACTGCGGCGGAAGCGGCGATCTCGGCTGTTTCTTTATCTCGAATCTCACCGATCATGATAATATCGGGATCCTGACGAAGAATAGAACGAAGTGCGCTTGCAAATGTAAGACCCGCCTTAGCGTTGATATCAACCTGATTAATTCCGGGGATGATCATCTCGACAGGGTTCTCAACGGTGATGATGTTGATATCCTCTCTCATTACGCCTTTAAGACCGGTGTAAAGTGTTGTTGATTTACCGGAACCTGTAGCGCCCGTAACAAGGATAATGCCACGGTTCGAGGAGAGCAGCTTGTCGTATTTCTCAAGATTTTCGGGAAGGAATCCGATCGCATGCTTATCCATTTTAAGACCGAGGGCGGTGGTAATTCTGGCGCAGACCTTCTCGCCAAATACAACGGGAAGGATCGAAATACGCATATCTACTTCAGTATTACCTACACGATAGTTGATACGACCGTCCTGAGGGATACGTTTCTCGGCGATGTTCATACCGCCGATAAACTTAATACGAGATGTAACGGAAGGAGCAAGCTGTGCGCTTGTTTCCATATATTTTTGAAGCTTACCGTCGATTCTGAATCGAATGAGGAGCACCTCCTCCATCGGTTCGATATGAATATCCGAAGTCTTCAGACGAACGGCTTCCTCGATCATATTATTAACGAAACGAATGATCGGCTGATCATCAGCAGCATTCTTTGCGGCTTCGATCTCGTCTTCCTTGCCCGCCTGGCTAACCTGGCTCGAAATAAACTCACGCGCCTCATCCATAGCTCTTTTCGATGCATACAGTGCCTGATGAGCCTTCTGGATCTGAGAAGGAGCAGCGATAACCGGCTGAACTGTCATTCTTGTTGTTGTCTGGATCTTGTTTAGTCCCTTATAGTCAAGCGGATCGGCAACTGCGATCGTCAGTGTCTTGTCGATCACTTCGAGCGGAACCACCATGCACTGCTCGGAGATATCCGCCGACAGAACGTTTGAAAGCTCCTCTTTCAACTCTACCTCATCGAGGTCAACATAAGGAATTGAAAACTGCTTTGAAAGAGCAAAACAAATCTTGTCTTCCTCACACATTTTTTCCTTAGTTAAAATTTCACCCAGACGTGCGCCGGATTGCTTCTGCATACTCAAAGCCTGGTCAAGCTGATCGGGAGTGATTGCGCCCATATTGATCAGTATCTGTCCCATTTTCAAGCTGTTTGCTCTCATAGAAAAATTATCTCCTTTACTGTAATATTGATGTTAGTTATATATAGTATGATTTATTTTATACTGTTTGCATTTACAAATACAGCGTTTACCCCTGAATTTGTAAATACAAGCATATGCCGTGCAGATCTCCGCAAAAGCAGAGATCCGCACCGACAATAGTTTACGGTAAATATGTCATACCCAAAACAGTTCCATAAAGCTCGAACAATTTTTCAAGCCACGGCATGCAAACCAGCGTTATTGCAGTGCCAATGCACAGATACGGCGCCATCGGCAGATAGGTGCCTTCGTCAGTTTTTCCGTTATGCATGAATATCAGTATCAAGAAATGCACTGCCGCAACGAGCGACGCCATGACCATAATGACCAATATATACTTCCAGCCGAACATGATCCCCAGAGCGGCAAGCAGCTTTATATCGCCAAAGCCGAAGCCCTCTTTTTTCAGGACCAAAAAGCTGAAGATATCCATTATCATCAAACCGAGCCTGTAGCTATCCGGTCGCCGTTCATTCAGTTAGATAGCGAACCGCTGATGGTGACCGTTCCTTCTGCACCGGATATATTAGGCGACAAACTGACAGCTTTTGCGCCAAACACAACCGGCATCCCATATTTCAAAGTGAACAAGCAAGGCGAGAGTAAGGATTGTTCACTGGAGATCTGCAAGCAGTTGTTTGATGTAGGACGATTGTTTGAAAAAGTGGATGATTTGACGATTACGAGCGAAAGTTTCAAAAAGATAGCTGCGGTGGAGTTGTCATATAGAGGACTGCCAAATGACCTATCGGTTGTCTATGAAGATATCCGGCAGACGGCATTGTGTATCTCAACACGTGGTGCGATTGGTGACGGTCATTTTGCGCAATTGCAACAAGGCGTGAGTCGGTTGAAATCATTCATGTACAAGCAGAAATATATCATCGATAATGCGATTGTGGACGCAGCGCGTGCGGCTTACCTGGCTACGCTGATTGAGAAAGGAGTGAACACGGTTGAGAAATATCGTTCACCACAAGATGCAGCAAATATGCAGATAGCCGATACGCTGACGAACAAACTGAATAAGTTACGCGGTCCGTTACCAGAAGCATTCTTCTATTGGGCAAAGACCAGTGAGTTGTTGAAAAATTAAATCGAAACAAGCAAGCCAGGAACAACTTAGGAAGAACCCAATCAGGAAAAACCTTTCCCCAAAACCTTTCCCCGAGTTATCCCCGCGACGCTTATAACATATTGAAATTCTGATAGATTGGTCGAACAAAAACCTTTCCATCGAATTTCGAAAAGTGTCCCAAAATTGTCCCAAATAGGGGCAAAAATGATAGTAAACTGATTTGTTAAACAGCTGAAATACAGCAAGTTACGAAAATGGATTTTAGGTAGTGCATGTCGTGGGTTCGAGCCCCACATTCCACCCAAAGAAGTCCCATAATGGGGCTTTTTTTGTGGAAGAGGGGCGTCTCAGCCCGCGACCGTGGGTTCTTATCTCGCTACGTTCGAACGATTATTGCCAAGGGCAATTTTCGAGCCCCACATTCCACCTTAGAGCG
>CACZCM010000011.1:0-25650 GCA_902779615.1 uncultured Ruminococcus sp.
TTTTCCATATAGCGTCCATGGCGCTCCGGATCGGGCCGGAATTCCTTCCGGATGTGCACAGCCCTGTCCACCGCCTCCTGCGCAGAAGCGTAAGCCCCGTCCGCGACAGCAGCCATCATCATGCACCCCAGCGTCCCGGACTCATCGTCTGTCAGCGTACACACCGGAAGTCCGAATACATCAGCCCGGATCTGCAGGGCCAGGTCGGAAGCAGCCCCGCCGCCGGTGGCAGTGATCGTCTGATGGAATGTTGAGTGGATGCGTCCGTCGTCTGATACCAGTGCGCCGAGTCCGTCTGCGTAAGTGGACTTCAGCTTGGTCAGCGACCTGTATTCAAGCACCATGTCGACCGCAGGGTGCATCATTCTCAGCGACTCAAGAACCTCCGCATTCGTCGAATAGCCGGTCTTCGTCTTCTTTCCGCCGGGCAGCCCCAGCTTCTCAAACAGCGCCTCACCCAGCTGCTTCGGGGAGTTTACATTAAATTCATACCCGACCTCGCTCCATATGTCCTGTCTGAGCTGATCCGCTCTCTCTCCGAGCGCTTTTCCGTATTCCGCTATCGCCTCCACATCGACCTTGAATCCGACGTTCTCCATGTCGGCCAGGACTTCTGCAAGCGGCATTTCAATATCGCATAAAAGCGGCATCTGTTCTCTCTGCTCCAACAGCGCCGTCAGTGCGCCGCAGAGCTTCGGCAAAAATACAGCCTCGCTCGCAAGCTGCGAATTATATGCAAGATTTTCTTCATAATATTTTACGCCGATATTATACTCCTCAAATAATCTGACATTATCATAGGAGCTTGCCGAGGGATTCACTATATACGCAGCAAGCTTTGTGTCGAATTTCAGCCCCTTCACCGAGAATCCGTTCTTGATCGCATACGAAAAAAGCGGCTTGCAGTCGGAGGTGTACTTTTCCACGGCCTCATCACTCAAAAGTTCCTTCAGGAATTCGTCCGCGCCGTTGAAGATCACATTGGCATTTTCACCGTCGAAAACATACGCCCCGTAGGCCTGCGCGCCCTTCACATCGGCAATAAAATACGCCTCGCCCTTATCCTTGATCCGCTTGATGAGCGCTGCCGGGTCGGAACAAACGCATACCTCGGGCAGCATGATCTCAGCTTTATCGGCTGCCTGTTCTTCGCCGACATTAGCATTCACTCGCTCCCGCAGCCCCCACTTTTTTATCAGCGAAAACAGCTCCAATGACGCCAGCGATCTAATGATATCATCTGCATCGGACGGCTCGACCTTATATTTTCCTATGTCGGTGTCGATCGGCGCATTCCGCACTATCGTTCCGAGCATTTTGCTGAGTCTTGCGCTCTCTTCGCCTTCGATCAGCTTTTTTCGTACTCCGGGCTTTATATCTATCGTATCGATGTTTTTATATATATTCTCCACAGAGCCGAATTTTTGGATCAGATCGCCCGCGGTTTTCTTGCCGATCCCCGCAACACCGGGAATATTATCAGACGTATCGCCCTGCAGCGCCTTGATCTCGATAAGCTGGATCGGCTCTACGCCGTATTCCGCTTTAATTCGCTCTCTGTCATACAGTTCTGCTTCGGCTTTGCCCATTCTGGTTGCTGCAAGACGGACGTTTACATTGTCCGACACAAGCTGAAGAGAGTCTCTGTCGCCGGTTGCAATAACGCACGTATCGCCTGTTTTGTCACACGCTGCTGCAAATGTGCCCAGAATATCGTCCGCCTCAAAGCCCTCACATTCAACCAACGTGTAGCCAAGCTTACGCAAAAGCTCTTTGAGCACGGGCATTTGGAGCGCAAGCTCCTCGGGCATACCGTGTCGGTTCGCCTTGTAGCCGCTGTATGCTTTGTGGCGAAATGTAGGCGCTTTCAGATCGAACGCTATCGCCACTGCGTCCGGCGAGCAGCTCTCCTTTATTTTGTCGAGCATTGTCAGGAACCCATAAACGGCGTTCGTATACTGTCCGTCCTTCGTGGTCAGCAGCTTTACGCCATAGAATGCACGGTTTACAATACTGTTTCCGTCAACAACCAACAGAACCATTTCTCGAACCTCCTATTGATGAATCGCAGTTGTTAATGCGGCAGCTAAATTGCTCCTATTAAATAGTCGGAGTAATAATTGCATCGTTACAGATCGTCATTCAGCTTATCAGTCCGATGACCGACGTAACCTCGCCGTTCTCGAGATACACCCTCGGAACACGCTTGCCTACAATACACGCTATCTCATAATTGATCGTACCTGCCCAGCTTGCGGCATCGTCCATCGAAACTTCACAGCCGTCCGAGCTTCCGATAACTGTAACGGTATCTCCCACATTTACGCCGTCAATATCCGAAATATCGATCATACACTGATCCATGCAGATCCTGCCGACTACTTTCGCTTTTTTTCCGCCGACTATCATATAAGCTTCTTTCCCGAAGCATCGAATATATCCGTCGGCATATCCGATCGGAACGGTCGCAAGCTTCGTTCGCCTTTCTGCGGTAAATGTTCTGCCGTAGCTGACAGTCGTTCCCTCATCGATATACTTGATGTGCGCAACAACTGATTTGATCGTCATTGCGGGAAGAAGATCAAGCTCGCCCTTGAGCTTTGATGAAGGTGCCAGACCATAAAGAATTATCCCCGCGCGAACCATATCAAACCTAGCCTCGGGATAATCCATGATCGCTGCGGAATTCGAGCAATGACAGATAAACTCATCGCCCGCCTTCGATTTCTTCTTCAGGAAATCGCACATAGTCCTAAACAAATTCAGCTGACGCATGGTATAATCTCTGCCTTCGTCCTTTTCGTCAGACACGGCAAAGTGGGTAAATGCGCCACAGACATTTATACCCGTCAATGACATTATTTTATCGGCTTCGGCGATCGCCGTATCAAGATCGTTTTCACTGCACAAGATCCCAATGCGGCTCATTCCCGTATCGAGCTTAATATGAGTATCAACGCATACGCCCTGTTCGGCTGCGCACTGCGACAGCTCCTTAGCATACTCAAGCGACACTATCGCCTGAGTGATATTATTGTTTGCGAGTGTTTTCGCATATGAAGCAGGCGTATACCCCAAGATCAATATCGGCAGACCAATACTGATACGGCGAAGCTCGATCGCCTCCTCGAGATTTGAAACTGCAAAAAAATCTGCGCCGAGCCGTTCATAAAACGCCGCAAGCTCCTTTGCTCCGTGACCATAGGCGTCGGCCTTAACGACGCAGCACAGCTTCACATCGGGAGCAAGACAGCTTTTTATAACATTAAAATTATGCTTTACACGGTCAAGATCAATCTCAGCCCAAGTACGTCTAAAATAATCCTCCATGTTGAGCCACCTCCGAATAATTCATATAAATATATTATATTACAGCGCACGAAAAAAATCAAGCGAATTGAGATATGGCAGCACGGCTTTTGAACGAGTAAATAATTTTTGCACAACACTTCTTTTTAGGGGACATTCTCTGCCAGAATGTCCCCTCTTTCAAAACAGTCCACCGGACTGTTTTGAAATTCACCCCTTAAGAGGGCTTAAGAAGGAAAAAAGATTGATCAAAAAACTTTAGATAGGGCTTAGTTCATATTTTGTTTACTCGTTCAAAAGCCGTGGGATATGGCGGCACGAAAATCAGCTTTCTTTGAAAGAATAATAATAATAAAAGTTTTCGCTCAAGCCTTTTTTATACGTCTGCCGTTAGAATAACTATAAAGCACCGTACCTCTGTTTTGATCGAGATACGGTGCTTTTCGTTTTTTTGTTTTATGTTACATCGGTTCTCCGTCCGGGTCTGTCCGGTAAAGCTCAAACCAGAACACCGAGCCTTTCCCCACCTTGCTGAAAACACCGAACTGCGCCTTGTGCAGCTTCAGGACCGTCTTCACGATCGAAAGACCCAACCCCGTGCCGATCTTTGCACTTTTATGTGACTTGTCTACCTTATAGTAGCGATCCCAAACGTTCTTCAGCTTCTCCTGCGGGATACCCGGCCCATTGTCAATGACCTCGATCCGAACCCTCCTGTCGTAGCAGATCTGCCGAACCGTGATTTCCTTGTTGTCACCGGCATAATTCACCGCATTGTTCACAAGATTATATATGACCTGCGATATTTTTAGCTCGTCTGCATATACATACACGTCCTGATCCTGTTCCAGCGTGAACGTAAAGCCGTCCTGCTCCTTGAGCTTATTGTACCTTCCGAACATCTTTCTGATCGTTTCGGTTATACAGAACACCGACGCATCAAGCTTCATCGTTCCGGCTTCGATCTTCGATAGATCGATCAGATCGTTTACAAGGCTCGTAAGACGTGTCGCTTCGTCAATGATTATCTGAATATTTTCGGGTGTGTTCTCGCCCGGAATATCTCTCATGATCTCGCCGTAGCCCGTTATAAGCGTCAGCGGCGTCCTGAGATCGTGCGACACGTTAGCGATGAGATCCTTTCTCATCTGATCGACCTGCCGCAGCTCCGAAGTGGCATAATTCAGCGTTTCGCCGAGCTGCTGCGCCTCACGGTAGCCGCTTACATTGAACTCAACGTCATAATTGCCCGTAGCAAGCTCTTTTGCGGAGTTGTTGAGATCGGCGATCGGCTTCGCAAGCACCCTTGCAAACATATAAGTCATGAACATCGATATCACGATAAGTATAACCATAATTATCCTCAGCTGATACACCAGTGTCAGTCTTGTGTTGAATGTGGGAGTAACCACCGACTCAAGCAGCATCAGAAATTCTGTGCCGTTCGAATCGACGAAAGCCGCGGAGTAGATCAGATGCTCCTCATCTGCCCGATCAAGCAGCGGTCTTGTGCCTTTAAAAGCTCCGTCCTCGTCGGAAAAATCGAACTCCGATACAGGTACGCCTTCCAACGTCAAAATATACGATCCGCCGTTGTTGCGGGCTGTCACATAATAGTTATTCAGTTCTTTTGTAGCCAGCCCTTCAAGATGATTTCTGTCTGTAGTAATACATGAATAATCGGTTTTGAAATTTGCATATTCGTCGTGCCTGAACAACAGGATATCCATGTCGTTTTGAAGCGAGATCTGATGTATAAGCCGATATATGTCTTTATCATCAATATTAAGCTGAATTACCGATACGCAGTCGGTGATATTCTTGATCTTGGCAGCTTTGTAAAAGCTTTTGAAGAAAAGCAGCTGAAAGACGATCAGCAAAACGAGCGTCATCATCGAGAACGAAAAAAAGCAAATACTAAGCCACGTCAGCAGCGAAAAGCGGCGGGGCTGAACGGGCGTTTCCAGATCACCGGAAACACCGAAAACATATTTGCTGCGGGAGCTGTGGTTATATAGAAACTCCCTGAACCACGAATGGTGACGGAGAAACGCATGCTTTATGTTCGCCGGGATCGACTTTATATCCATCACTTCTGCGCCTCAAAACGATAGCCCACGCCTCTAAGCGTTACGATACATTTGCTGTATTCGCCAAGGCTTTTTCTCAGCAGCTTGATGTGTGTATCAAGGGTCCTGTCGTCACCGTAAAAGTCATAGCCCCAAACGTGGTTGATGAGCTTCTCTCTCGGCAGGGCGATATCCTTATTTTTGACCATATAGAAAAACAACTCATATTCCTTCGGCGTCATATCGATGCGCCTGCCGTCTATCGTAACGATGCGCCCGCTGAAATCGACCTCAAGAGTTTTGTATGTAAACAGTTCGCGTTTCTGTTCCCTTTCGGAAGCCGTTCTTTTTAAAACCGCATTTACTCTCATCATCAATTCCTTCGGTGAAAAAGGCTTCACGACATAATCATCGATACCCAGTTCAAAGCCGTGGATCTTGTCGTACTCCTCTCCCCTTGCGGAAAGCATGATTATGGGCGTACTGCTGCGCTTTCTGATCTCTCTGCACGCAGAAAAACCGTCAAGCTCGGGCATCATAACGTCCATGATTATCAGATCGAAGCTGTTGCGTGTACAAATAGAGATAGCCTCAAGTCCGTCGGTAGCTTCGACTACCTCGTGACCATCAAACACAGCGTACTTTTTGATCAGCTCCCTGATCCTGTACTCATCATCAACTACAAGTATTCTGCTCATAATTCTCAATCCTTCATGTATTATCAGATGTTATCATTATAACACAGGTTTTACGATTTTGGAATAGCTATTCCTTATTTTTCAGTCAATTTTCACCCATCAGTCAATTTTTGCACGTATCTGTACCAGTCAAAAGCTTTGATGAAATTTTATCTTTTGGTTGCATTGAGTCAGCTTTTGTTATATAATTGAGAAGGGTGCGGTTTGATCGGCAAAACGTCCTCAGCCGCAGCCTGCTTGAATTTATACTTTTGAAAGAATGATATATTGCTATGAAAGTAAGAGAGATCGCAGCCCAAGAATTATCCTCGGCTGTTGAAAAGCTTTTTAAAGAATGCAACTATTATATCGGCGATGATATAATGGACGAACTGACTGCTTGTCGGGAAAATGAGGATTCACAGCTTGCAAAGGACGTGCTTACCCAGATAATCGACAACGATAAGATCGCCGCCGATGAACAGATACCTATGTGTCAGGACACGGGAATGGCGGTGCTTTTTGTTGAGTACGGCGATCGTGTGGTCGTTGACGGCGAGGGCTTTGACGCTGCTGTGGAAAGCGGTGTGCGCAATGCTTATGTTTCCGGTTATCTGCGCAAGTCGGTAGTAAACGACCCCGTTTTCGACCGTGTCAACACTAAGGATAACACTCCCGCAGTCATTCACACTACGATAGTACCCGGCGATAAGATACGCATCACCGCAGGCGGCAAGGGCTTCGGAAGCGAGAATATGTCCGCCGTAAAAATGCTGACTCCGTCGGCGGGTGTTGAGGGCGTAAAGCAGTTTGTGCTGGACACCGTAAGATATGCAGGACCGAACCCCTGCCCTCCGATCGTAGTCGGAGTGGGTATTGGCGGCACGTTTGAAAAAGCGGCGCAGCTTGCGAAGAAAGCAACATTCAGATCTATAAAAACACGCCATGAGGACGCAAGATACGCGCAGCTTGAAGAGGAGCTTCTCGGCGAGATCAACAAAATGAACATCGGTCCCGCCGGTCTTGGCGGAAAAACAACTGCGCTGGGAGTAAACATTGAAACGTACCCAACGCACATAGCCGGAATGCCTGTTGCGGTAAATATATGCTGCCATGCGTGCAGACATAAAAGTGTGGAGATATGACCGCAGAGCGTTTATCGGAAACTACAGCTTTATACAAAGGTGATATATATAATGAAAAGAATAAACTTCCCGATAACGGACGAGCAGCTCCTGTCGCTAAGCTGCGGCGAAAGAGTCCTTGCATCGGGTTATCTGTATACGGCGAGGGACGCCGCCCATAAGCGAATGTACGAACTGCTGCAAAACGGTGAAAAGCTACCCATCGACATAAAGGGACAGGCGATATATTACGTCGGCGCAGCGCCCGCAAAGCCGGGCTATGTTATCGGTCCGTGCGGTCCGACCTCGTCATATCGAATGGACAAATACGCTCCTTCGCTGCTGGATCTGGGACTTAAAGTCATGATCGGCAAGGGCGCGAGAGGCCAAGATGTGATCGATTCAATGATCAAGAATCAAGCGGTCTACTTAATTGCGGTCGGCGGCGCAGCGGCGCTTATCGCAAAAAGTATCAAGAAGGTCGATCTTATCTGCTATGAAGATCTCGGCACCGAAGCGATCTACCGCTATGAGGTGGAGGATATGCCGCTTATCACCGCTATCGACTCGAAAGGCAGAAATATTTATGTGCGCTGACGCTCCGATACTAAAAGACGGCGAGCATCTTGAACCGCTCGGAGGCGGAATCTCGGTAATCGTTTCAAAAGAGAACCGATTCTCCACCGATACAGTGCTTTTGGCGGGTTTTTCTTTGCCAAAAAAACATGAACGCGCAGTCGAATTCGGCGCGGGCTGCGGCGCAGTCAGTCTTATATGGTGCAGAGAAACTCCGCCGAGATCAGTCACCGCAGTGGAAATACAGCCGGACGCCGCAGATATGATGAAGCGCAGCGTAAAGCTTAATTCGCTTGAACACCTCGTTTCGGTTTTTAACGCAGATCTAAGAGCTCTCAAGGGCACTCTTCCCTTCGGGGAATTCGACTTGTGCGCTATGAATCCGCCTTATAAGATCGGCGGCGGCGGGATCGTGAACAGCGAGCAAGCCAAGCGTATCGCCCGCCACGAAACGGAATGTACGCTTGACGACATCACAAAAGCTGCGTCATGTGTGCTGCGCTTCGGCGGCAGATTTTGCATATGTCAGCGTCCCGAGCGGCTATCGGACGTCATTATTTCGATGAGGAATGCCGGTATCGAACCGAAAATGCTCAGACTGATCCAGCAGCGACAAGGCAAAGCGCCGAAGCTTTTTCTCATGGAAGGCAGACGGGGCGGAAGCAGCGGCGGACTTGTGGTGCTGCCGACGCTGTTCATCGAAAACGAAGACGGAGGCTTTTCCAAGGAAATGCTTGATATTTACGGCGATTATAAGGAGGGGTACGTATGAGCGGCACGTTATATGTAGTCGGCACTCTGATCGGAAATCTGGGCGACCTGTCGCCCCGTGCGGTAAAAACGCTTGAAGAGGTTGACTTTATTGCTGCGGAAGATACGCGGGTCACTCTGAAAATACTCAACCATTTTGGGATAAAAAAGCCCATGATAAGCTATTATGAGCACAACAAGCTGGAGCGGGGCGATATTATCTGCGGAAGGATACTTGCGGGCGAAAGCTGCGCGATCGTTACAGATGCGGGTATGCCGTGCATTTCCGATCCGGGAGAATTACTGGTCAGGCAGTGCGCCGAAAGAGATATCCCTGTTGCGGCTGTTCCGGGTCCGAGCGCAGCTGTGACGGCTCTGGCGATCTCCGGTCTTCCCACAGGCAGATTCACATTTGAAGGGTTTTTAAGCGTCAACCGAAAAAGCCGGCGCGAGCACCTCGACAGTCTGCTTGACGAAAGACGCACTATGATCTTTTACGAAGCGCCGCACAAGCTTTCAAACACACTTGCGGATATGTATGAGGCCTTCGGCGACAGACGGATCTCGATCGTAAGAGAACTGACGAAGATTCACGAAGAGGTGATCCGCACAACGCTTGAAAAAGCGGCGGCAGATTATGCAAACGGCGGATTAAAAGGCGAGATCGTTATCGTTGTGGAGGGCAAAACGCAGCGTGACGCTCCGCCGATGACGCTTGAAAAAGCAATATCGCTTGCAAAAAAGTTCCTGAAAGAGGGACAAACGCCAACACAGGCTGCAAAGCTTGCCGCAAAAGAGTCGGGATTCAAGAAAAAAGATATTTATACGGAGCTTGTATCCGAGCAGGAAAGCAGAGAATAAGAGACTGCGCAGTAAAAAGTTTTTTGCGCAGCTTTTTTTCAAAAAAGCTGCCGAGAGTGCGGGGCGAGAAGCCCCGAAAAAAGTGCCCCGGTCAAATATTAACATTTGATTAAAAATAAAGATTTTATGTAACCTTTTGGAAAAATACGGTACTAATAAAGTGTTGAAAAAAAGTAAGAGTGAATATCTGCGTGTTAATACGCAAACGTACAATTTCGGGAGATATTATTATGAATTTCAAAATAATCGGCACGGGCAGCTATGTGCCCGATAACATTGTTACCAATGACGATATGGCTAAGATCGTCGAAACCTCCGATGAGTGGATATCAAAGCGCGTAGGCATTAAAGAACGTCATGTCAGCATAAACGATACTACTCTTGATATGGGCTATAAAGCAGCGTGCAGAGCAATGGAAGACGCAGGCGTATCGGCAGGCGATATCGATCTTATCGTTGCCGCTACGATCTCAGCCGATTCCGTAACGCCCAATCTTGCGTGTATGATCGAGAATAGGATCGGCGCAGATTGTATGTCCTTTGACGTCAGCGCAGCGTGCGCAGGCTTTCTGTTCGCTCTGGAAACCGCCGCAGGATATATTGAAAGAAAACGCGCCAAGAAAGTTCTGGTTGTATGCGCCGACAGAATGAGCAAGCTGCTCGACTGGACAGACCGCAGCACCTGCGTGATTTTCGGCGACGGCGCTGCCGGCGTTGTGCTTGAGGCGTGTGAGGACGGTTTCTACGATTCCGTTATCCACACCAAGGGCGGCGACGATGTTATCGATATCCCCACCCGCGACGGTATCTCGCCGTTCTATAAAAACGAGCAGAAGCACCCCTTCCTCTTTATGAACGGACAGGCTACATTCAAGTTTGCGGTAAATTCCATTACTCACGACGTTAAGGAACTGCTTGAAAAAACAGGTCTTACAGCCGACGACATTGGCGCAGTTATCCCCCACCAGGCAAACAAGCGTATTATCGACTTCGCTCAGCCGAAAACAGGCATCGACCGTGAGAAATGGTACGTCAATATCGAGCGTTTCGGCAACGTATCGGGCGCAAGCATTCCGATCGCGCTTGACGAGATGAACCGCAAGGGACTGCTCAAAAGAGGTCAGAAGCTGCTCTTGACAGCATTCGGCGGCGGACTTTCAAGCGGCGCAGTTATTCTTGAGTGGTAACAGTATTCAACAAATTGCCCAAAAATAACACTGCGCCGATAATGAAACAGGGCATACAAAAAAATTAACAGAATCAGGCTTGAAATATTTTCCGATTACTGTTAAGATATAATTGCGCGGCTGACCATGTGCCGAAAGTACTGCAGCGGTCGGTACTGCCGCAATAATTTACAAAAGGAGTTTTTATCATGGCATTTGAGAAAATTGCACAGATGATCGCAGATAAGATCGACTGCGATGTAAACGACATCAAGGCTGAAACTAAGTTTGAGGATCTCAGCATCGATTCTCTCGACATTACAGAGATCGCAATGGATATCGAGGACGAGTTCGGTATCGAATTTGAAGCTGATCCTTCAATGAAGACAGTTGCTGACCTCGTTGCAGCAGTAGAGAAAAAGGTGGGCTGATCTATACAGTCTTTCAACGTATAGTACCCGCTGCCGCCTGCGTGTCTGCAGCTTTATGCACTGCCCGCAGGCGGTTTTGATTAAAGCACTTCCATTCCTTTTTTGACTGACAACTCTGAAAACCCGCTGCAAATCTATCGGCAGGCTTTCAGAGTTGTCACGATATTCATATCAATACAACGAATTATTGAATAACGTAAGATAACAGTCAATGAATATATAACGAAAGAGGTATGATATATGATTAATTCCTCGATATGCGAGCTTATCGGCATAAAGTATCCGATATTCCAGGGCGGCATGGCATGGATCGCAGACGGACGTCTTGCGGCTGCTGTATCGAACGGCGGCGGACTGGGTATCATCTCCGCTATGAATTCGGGCAGCGACTATCTTCGTGAACAGATAGCGATCGCAAGGTCGCTCACCGACAAGCCGTTTGGTGTAAATATCATGCTCCAAAGCCCTCACGCCGAAGAAGTTGCAAAGGTAGTGGCTGAGGAACGTGTTAAAGTTGTAACTACAGGTGCGGGCAGTCCCGCAAAATTTATGGATATGTGGCATGAAGCGGGGATAATCGTGATCCCTGTTATCGCGTCGGTCGCAATGGCAAAGAAAATGGAGCGCTGCGGCGCGGCTGCAGTCGTTGCGGAAGGACAGGAGTCCGGCGGTCATATCGGCGAGCTTACCACAATGGCTCTCGTTCCGCAGGTCGCAGACGCCGTGAACATTCCCGTTATTGCGGCGGGAGGCATTGCAGACGGCAGAGGCGCTGCGGCGGCGTTCATGCTGGGCGCATGCGGAATACAGCTTGGAACACGCTTCCTGGTTGCTTCGGAGTGCGGAGTTCATCAGAACTACAAGGACGCAGTTTTGAAGGCGACCGACATATCAACAACTACCACAGGCAGACGTTTCGGCGGCAACACCTGCCGAAGCATTAAGAACGCATTTACCCGAAATTTCCTCAAAGAGGAGTACGCGCCCGAGGCAACTGCCGAGAGCGTTGCCGATCTGGGTATCGGCGCACTGAGAAAAGCGGCAGTGGAAGGCGACGCAAAGAACGGCTGTCTGCTGGCGGGACAGATCTCCGGTATGGTCAACAAAGAACAGCCGGCAGCGGAGATCATTGAAGAGATATTCACGCAGGCTGAAGAGCTTTTGGGAGGCGCATCAAAATGGGTAAAATAGCATTTGTATTCTCCGGTCAAGGCGCACAATATACAGGTATGGGCAAGGAGCTTTACGACTGCTCCCCCGCCGCACGCAAGGTCTTTGAAGCGGCAGACGCCGTTCGCAGCGACACATCAGAGTTGTGCTTCAACGGAGATAAAGAAACACTCGGCAGGACCTGCAACACGCAGCCCTGCGTCATGGCGGTAGATCTTGCAGCAGCGGCTGCCGCAGCCGAAAAGGGTATAAAGCCTGATTATATCGCAGGTTTTTCGCTCGGAGAGATCGCAGCGCTTGCGTTTTCGAATACTCTTTCATACGAAGATGCATTCAAGCTTGTAAATGAAAGAGCGAAGCTGATGGACAAGGCGTCAACAGAAAAAGCGGGTACGATGGTGGCAGTCGTAAAGCTGCCGCCCGAAAAGGTCGAAGAGATCGCCTCACGATTTGACGACACATACCCGGTAAACTATAACGGTCCCGCACAGACGGTCGTTGCGACAACGCCCGAAAATGCCGACAAGGTAGCGGACGCTGCAAAAGCCGAGAAAGGCCGAGGCGTAAAGCTTGCGGTAAGCGGCGCATTCCACTCGCCGTTCATGCACAGCGCAGCAGAGGGGCTTGCGGAGTATCTGAAAAATGTGGAGTTCAAAGCTCCCGAAATCCCGATCTACAGCAATTACACCGCAAAACCGTATGAAGGCGACTTCAAGGCGCTTCTTACGGCTCAGACAGAAAACCCTGTACGCTGGCAGACGATAGTCGAAAACCTGATAAACGAAGGCGTAGACACGTTTGTGGAAGTAGGCCCGGGCAAGACTCTCTGCGGACTTATCAAAAAGATAAACGCAGACGTAACGGTATATAATGTTGAGGACAAGGCAACGCTTGATGCGCTTGACCTGTAAGGGAGAATTATCATGAGTTATGATCTTACTAATAAAACAGCGATCGTCACGGGCGCTGCAAGGGGTATTGGATTCGCAGCAGCGTCAAAGCTTGCAGCGTGCGGCGCAAACATAGCGGTAATTGACTACTGCGCAGAAGACACAGGTAAGGCTGCAGCCGAGAAGCTTCAGACCGAATACGGAATCAAAGCCGCATTTTATAGATGTGACGTATCGGATTTTGAGGCGTCCAAAGCAACGGCCGACACGATAATCGATGATTTCGGCGGGGTCGATATTCTTGTCAACAATGCGGGGATCGTTCGTGACAAGCTTATGCTGAAGCTGAGCGAGGAGGATTTTGACGCAGTTATCAATGTCAATCTCAAAGGCACATTCAACATGATGAAGCATTTGTATACACATTTCATGCGCAAGCGCAGCGGAAAGATCGTCAACGTATCTTCCGTAGTGGGTCTGATCGGAAACGCCGGACAGGCTAACTACTCGGCGTCAAAAGCAGGCGTTGTAGGCTTGACAAAATCTGCAGCGAAAGAGCTTGCCGGCAGAGGCGTTACCGTAAACGCAGTTGCCCCCGGTTTCATTATGACGGATATGACCGATACGCTCAGCGACAAGGTGAAAGAACAGTTCACACAGGCGATCCCGATGAAGAGAGGCGGCAGCGCGGAGGACGTTGCAAACGCAATAGCGTTCCTCTGCTCGGACGAATCATCATATATCACGGGCGAAGTGATAAGAGTAGACGGCGGCATGGCAATGTGACCATGCGCTGTAAGCAGTTTAAATTATAGGGGCAGGTCGTGCCCCTTGATCAGATGAAGCGGCATTCAGCCGCTCGGGAGAGGTTTTAAATGAAAAGAGTTGTTGTAACCGGTATGGGCGCGCTTACCCCCGTTGGTAACAGCGTCCCCGAATATCTTGAAAACATAAAAAAAGGCGTCAACGGCATTGACGTTATCACCCACTTTGATGTGTCCGATATAAAGACTAAATTCGCCGGCGAGGTTAAAAATGCAGATATCGCCGCAGTTGTTAATAAAGCTGCTATGCGTAAGCTTGACGTTTTTTCGCAGTACGCTCTTTACGCTGCGACCGAAGCTGTGAACGACAGCGGCATTACCGATAAAGTCGATCCTTACCGCTTTGGCGTGTACTTCGGTTCGGGCATCGGCGGCTTCGATACTTTCTTGGCAGAACATGAAACATATCTCAACAGAGGCGCAAGACGTGTGTCCCCTCTGTTTATTCCAAAGATGATCTACAATATTGCTGCGGGCAATATTGCGATCACATTCAATGCAAAAGGATCAAACATGGCTCTCTCAACCGCCTGCGCCACAGGCTCTACTGCGGTCGGCGAGGCATACAGAGCGATCAGGCACGGCTACGCAGACGCTGCTATCTGCGGCGGATCGGAGGCGGCAATAAATCCGCTTGCAGTCGCAGGCTTTGCTCAGTGCAAGGCGCTGTCTACAGCAGAAACAAAAGACACCGCTTCTCTCCCCTTCGACAAGCGAAGAAAGGGCTTCGTTATGGGCGAAGGCGCGGCTGCGCTCATTATTGAGGAGTATGAGCACGCTGTAAACAGAGGCGCAAAGATCTACGCCGAGATCGTGGGCTACGGCTCAACAAACGACGCATATCATATCACATCGCCCGATCCGTCGGCAGAATCTACCGCTCAGGCGATCCGCTTCGCACTCGAGGGGATCGATGTTCCCGATGCCTCCAAGATCTATATCAACGCCCACGGCACCGGCACACATCTGAACGACCTCACGGAAACAGCCGCATTTAAAAATGTATTCAGTGAGGACGCATACAAGCTCCACATCAGCTCCACAAAATCAATGACGGGTCATATGCTGGGCGCAGCGGGCGCGATAGAAGCGATCACTGCGATCGATACACTCAGAACGGGGATCGTTCCTCCGACCATAAACCTTCTCGAAAAGGACGAGGAATGCGACCTCGACTACACCCCAAACACAGCGGTAAATGCAGATATCGAGCTTGCGCTTTCAACAAATCTCGGCTTTGGCGGTCACAACGCCTGCCTTGCATTTAAGGCGGTGAAGTAATGAACATTGAAGAAATCAAGAATATCATTCCTCACCGTGACAATATGCTGCTCATTGACGAAGCAGAGGTCATTGACGGAGTGGCATACGGCAAAAAGCACATCACAGGCGACGAGTGGTTTTTGAAGGGGCATTTTCCAGGGAATCCCGTTGTTCCCGGAGTAATCTTGTGTGAGATCATGGCGCAGTCGAGCTGTGTTCTCCTTGCCGAACAGGCAGGCGGCGCAACGCCGTATTTCACGGGGCTTGACAAAGTCAAGTTCAAAAATAAAGTTCTTCCGGGTGACACGATCGAAACCAAATGCAGGATCGTGCGCTCCAAGGGTGCATTCTATTTTGCGGAGGGCAAGGCCTCGGTCAACGGCAAGCTTTGCGTCAGCGCAAGCTTTTCGTTTGCACTGATCAAGTCCGAGTAAAAAGGTTATATGTGCACAAGCCTATTCACCCGATAAAATAAAAAGAAAAGAGATCAAATATGGCCAATGTATTTACAAGCTTTATAAAGAATCTCACCGGTCAGCAGCCAACTGACATCGACTCCCTCATCAAGCATACCGAGAATACTCAGCTTGTGTGCAAGGGCTGCAACGGTGAGTTCGGGAAGCATCAGCTTCTCAGGAACAACATGATCTGCCCCAAGTGCGGCAAATATTTCCGCATGGGCGGCAAAGAAAGAATAAAATGGCTTGCAGACAAAAAGTCGTGCGAGTTTATGTTTGACGACTTCGAAAGCCGTGATTTTCTCGACTTTCCCGGTTACAGCGAGAAGCTTGAAAAATCCCGCAGAACTACCGGCGAGAAAGACGCGGTTGTAGTGGGAACGGCAAAGCTCGGAGGCAGTCCGTTTGCATTTTTCGTGATGGATTCTCGCTTCATGATGGCAAGCATGGGTTCTGTTCTGGGCGAAAAGATCACCTCTATCTTTGAGTACGCCGAGAAAAACAATTTGCCCGTGATCGGCTTCACAGCTTCGGGCGGCGCAAGAATGCAGGAGGGCATTATCTCTCTTATGCAGATGGCAAAGGTCAGCGGCGCAGTAAAGCGTCATTCCACTGCGGGCAATCTGTATATCACCGTTCTGACCGATCCGACCACCGGCGGCTGCACAGCATCGTTTGCAATGCAGGGCGATATCATTATCGCCGAGCCGAAGGCTTTAGTTGGCTTTGCCGGCAGACGTGTTGTGGAACAGACGACAAAATCAAAGCTGCCCGACAACTTCCAGAGTGCGGAATTCCTTTTGGAATGCGGATTTGCCGATTCGATCGTGCCGAGAGAAAAGCTTCGTGACACGCTGGCAAATTTACTTGAAATACATAAAGCGGGAGGTGCCAAGGCATGAGTAATGCACATGAAAAGCTTAAGATCGCCCGTGCGAGCACACGCCCCACAGGCAGCGCATACGTAGATCAGATATTCAAAAGCCATATGGAGCTTCACGGCGACCGCAGATTCGGCGATGACGCAGCGATCTACAGCGGCGTGGGATTCATTGACGAAGGCATTCCCGCAACGTTTATTGCAATTGACAAGGGGACGGATCTCCAATCAAGAATGGCAAGAAATTTCGGCTGTCCGAAGCCCGAGGGCTACCGCAAGGCGCTAAGACTGATGAAGCAGGCGGAGAAATTCCGCCGCCCGATAATCTGTTTTATAGATACGCTGGGCGCGTATCCGGGCGCAGAGGCAGAGCAGAGAGGACAGGGTCAGGCGATCGCCGAGAATATTCTCGAAATGATGGGAATGAAGACGCCGATCATTTCGATCATTACCGGTGAAGGCGGCAGCGGCGGCGCGCTGGGGCTTGCAACAGGCGACCGAGTGTATATGCTTGAAAACGCCGTATACTCCGTTATTTCTCCGGAGGGCTGCGCAAGTATTCTCTGGAAAGACAGCGGCAAAGTCGCAGACGCTGCGGAGTGCCTCAAGATCACCGCAAAAGATATGCGTGAATTTAAAGTCATCGAGGGCATCATCACCGAGGATTTCGATCATTTTGACAAGATGTGCAACTCGATAAGACATCAGATCAAAAAAGACATCGCAGCTTTGTCGGCAATGACCGATGAGCAGCTTTTGGCGGCAAGATACGACCGTTTCCGCCAGTTCGGATATTTTACCCGTACCGTGGACGACGAATAAGATGTTGATTTGGGAAAGAATAAATGCCGAATGCGGCGACAGCTAACGTTACCGATACAGTCTAACGGAACTTGCCTGCGGGTGCTTGCCCAATGTCATTAACATAAGGTTCGATAGAGCAGCAGCACAAAGTTTTCGCCAAGCCTTTTTCAAAAGGCTTGCAGGGTGCCGGGGTGCGGGTCTCCGGCTGGGAGCCGTCCCCGACGGGGGAGACCTCTGCGCACGTGATCACCGACCGAACCGGCAGGTGAGACCGCCGTCCCTGCCTGCCAGAGGCATACGTCTGCCCTTTTCGGGGTGAATTTCCAAAATAGTCCGGTGGACTGTTTTGGAAAGAGGAGCATTTTGGCAGAAAATGCCCCTACGCTGCGGTTTGAGTCAAGTTTCCCTCGCCGCCCCAAGGCGACTCTAAAGTCTTAAGTTAATGACATTGGAATACCCGCCCCCCTCTTCAATGTGAAGAGGGGATTTTTTGTCTGCAATTCAGACAAGAAAACAGGATAAAATATTACGTTTTCTCCACATTGATTTACGTCCCGTTACGTCCTCTCCGGCATTCTTGTTGAGTATTATACAATTTATTTTAATTAAGCCGAATATTTTAAGCTTTATTGTACAGCGTTTTTTTATCGAGCGATTCAAAAAAGCGAATAATTATTCACTGTGCATATTCACATATGTCAAATTTGTTTTATTTCATGGTTTGAACATCCGCTTTCCAGCTTTGCTGTTCAGCGTTACATCGCCTTGCTATTTTGTCAAAAAAGTTACATTATTTTGCATGATTTACGAATAATTATTCATAATTTACGCGTTTGAAAGAAGTCTGATGAAATTGTAACAGAATGATATTCTACATTATGCACAGTGAACCATACAAAAAAATCAGAACAAACAGGCGAAATAAGCGATTAAATCTTGTTTTTTGGAGCGTAAGCGCCTATCCCGTTGGGCATATTGCACAAATAACACTTGTGTAATTTATTTGACATGACGAAAAAATTGTTGTATAATACAAATCGTGGTGCGAAGCTTATGATAATAGCTGTCCTGTAACGCCAAAATATCGGACGGGGTTATCCGATCATTCATGAATTTATTTGGCGTTTCTTGCGGCGGACACGCTGCTGTCTTTTTTTTAGCCGTTTTTTTAAACGGTACAACGGCATGCCAAAGGCGGTGCCGCTATGATAATAAGGAGAACACGTAATTATGATAACTTCCAAAAAAGCCAGACACGCTGCGCCGACAGGTAAATTTTCTTCGTTCAAAAAATTTACGGCAGTCGCTGTATTTTGTGCAATGGTCACTTTCTCTGCGATAACAGCTGCGTCTGACGGAAAAACAGCATATATAACAGATGGTAACATATCGTACACTATCCCAGCGGACGACGGCTCGATCAATGACGTTCTGAACAACGCCGGGATCACTCTTTATTCAGGCGATGAAACGATCGTAACCGAGCAGTCAGGCGATACTCTTTCTATCACGATCAAGCGGGCATTCCCCGTGACGGTAAACGCTTACGGCAGTTCGTCTATAGTTCGTCTTAACGGGGGCACTGTTTCGGACGCTCTGAAGGCTGCAGGCGTTGACGCTGCCGCTGCCGATTTCATCACTCCCGCTCCGACTGCCGAACTATCCGAAGGAACCGAGATCACGGTCGTTAAGGGTGTAAAGGTGTATTTGATAAAGGGCGGAGAGGAAACTCTCGTCTACGTGCCCGAAGGAACAGTTAAAGACGCGCTGGCATACGCAGGCTGCGAGCTTTGCAGCGAAAACAACGGTGAGATCAAAGATACCGATGCTGTAAAAGCAAACATGAGGCTTTGCGTTGACGAGGTGTTTTACAGAACGACTTTTGTTTCTAAGGAACTGCCGCCGAAGACTGTTGAGGAAAAGACAGATTCTCTCAAAGTTGGAGAAAAGAAGTTAAAGACCGAAGGTAAAGCCGGCAAAGCCGAGATCTCATACAAAGAGAAATACATAAACGGAGAGCTTGTTGAGAAAAAAGAGGACAAAACAACGATAAAATACAAGCCCGTTGACAATATAATTCTTGTGGGAACAGCCGTTGAAAACAGCGATGAAACCGGCGTTGAAGCGTCAAAGGACGAAAACGAGGAGATCGGCGTCACGGCCGAGAATACAGCGGCAGATATCATCGCCGAAGAAGAGCCTGCGGTCGACACCGCAGAGGAAACTGTTCACGAGGAGTCGGGATTGTCGTACAAAAGCGTTATTACAGGCTCGTGTACGGCGTACTGGGAGCCTGACGGCATTACAGCGACAGGAACTGTTCCGAAGGTCGGCACAGTTGCGGTTGACCCGTCGATCATCCCCTACGGAACTAAGCTTTACATAGCGAGCGAGGACGGCAGCTACGTTTACGGCTACGCTGTTGCCGAGGACACGGGCGGCGCGTGCATGGCCGGTGAGATAATCGCAGATTTGTACATGAACAGCGAGGCTGACTGCAGCGATTTCGGGCGCAGAGTTCTGAATGTTTACATACTTGATTAATAGATCATTATACGGTACGGCTTCGGCTGTACCGTTTTTTTACACACATAATATTGTAGATGTCTGCAAATATCCGAATATATATACAGCATTCGGTATGAACTTATAATATACAATAATTACGAATCGCAAATTGGATTAAACCATGATCGCCGCTATCTCCTCCGGCGACAATGACGGGTGCAGCGCAGCGTTTATTGCCATGCCCAAAAGTTTACCCGATCGTAAGATCAATGTGTCAATGTCTTTCGGCGTGACTATCAAGTTTTTTGCATCGTTCGGCTTCTGTCCGGTGAGGTCGTGCGCCAATACGGCGGCGTTTACCATTGTCGGCACTCCAACCGCTATAACGGGTATTCCGAGCGTATCTGCGGTCAAAGCGGTTCGGCGGTTGCCTATCCCCGACCCCGGCGACAGCCCCGCGTCAGACAGCTGTACGGTGCAGCCAAGCCGCTTTACACTGCGGGCTGCCAATGCGTCCACTGCGATCAAACATGTCGCTCCTACAGCCTGTGAGACGGCTCTCAACATCTCCTGCACTTCGATTCCCGTTTGCCCGAGAACCCCCGGGCGCAGCACGCAGACAGAGCGCAGATTTTCAAGACCGCCCATCTTAAATCCGCTTTCAACTATATGACGTGTGGCAAGGATATGTTCGCATGCCGAAGGTCCCAACGCGTCGGGAGTTGCGTCCGGGTTGCCAAGTCCTGCCACAACAACGCAGCCGTCCTGCGGGAGAAGCTTTCCGAGAACACTCCCGACAGCGGTAATCGCTTCATCTTCATCGAAAATCGGCTTGGTGAGCGGTTTCATCTCGCAAGTGATATACAGCCCGGCGGTCATGCCCGTGCAAGCTGACGCGTTTTCATCGATCGTCATTTGTGTGATATGAACTCCGCCCTCGTCGTGCGTACTGATATCGGCGTTCTTGAATGCGTCCTTGTTGATCTCGCCCGCTTCGATTGCAAGATCTGTTCCGATGGTCATAGGCTGCTCCTTGTTAGTTATTAGTTATTACTCAAACTGCACACGATCAAACATCTGTTGACAAAATCTGACAGTAATCTGACAGTAACCTGACAGTAATCTGACAGTAATCTGACAGTAGATTTTGAGGATTTTGCCTTAAAAACGGCTTGGTTAAGCCATTTTTCACATGACCTGACAGTTGTGACAGTACTTTTATTATTTTTTAGTAAAAAAATTGAAAAAATATAATAGTATAATAAAAAATATATATAAGAAGTACGAGTTTTTACTGTCACTTCTGTCATTTTTTAAAAAAATGGCTTAACCATGCGGGTTTGGGGACTTTTGAACTGTCAGATTACTGTCAGATTACTGTCAGATTTCCTCGAACTGTCACCCATTTGAATGAGCACTGATGTGGGAAGTTTGTGTTTTTTAATTATTAGTTATTAGAAATCGTTAATTGAAAATTCTCCTTGCATGATCGCAGTTTTTATGATAAAATCATATCATAAATCATACGAGGTGTAATTAAATGGATAAAAAAAGGTATCTTGAAATAGGTCAGATCGTCAGCACTCACGGTTTGAAGGGCGACGTGCGCGTTGACCCGTGGTGCGATGGGCCGGAGTTTCTCTGCGCCTTCAGAACACTGTATAAAAAGGACGGCACCCCGATAAAAATAAAGCGTGCGTTCGTGCAGAAAAATGTTGCCGTAATGAAGCTTGAGGGCGTCGATTCCATTGAACAGGCAGACCTTTTGAGAAAGACTGTTCTTTATATGGACAGGAATGACGTTACGCTTGACGAAGGCGTATTTTTTGTGCAGGATATATTGGGCTGCGAGGTGCACGACGCCGATACCGATGTGAAATACGGCAAGGTTACGGATATCCTCAAAACGGGCGCAAATGATGTTTATCAGGTAACAGACGACAGCGGCAAAAATGTTCTCATTCCCGTTATCGATGACGTTGTGAAAGAGACCGATATCGACAAGGGAATCATTAAGATCACACCGATCAAGGGGCTGTTTGACGATGAGGATTGATATCATAACGCTGTTTCCCGAAATGTGCGAGGCAGTTATGAGCGAAAGCATTATCGGACGGGCACGCAAAAACGGCTCTCTTGAGGTGAATTGTCATCAGCTTCGTGATTATGCATTCGATAAACACAGACGTGTTGACGACGCGCCGTACGGCGGCGGCATGGGCATGCTGATGATGGCGGAGCCTATCGCCTTGTGCTACGAGGATATCTGCAAACAAGCAGGAACACGTCCGCATTTTATTTATATGTCCCCTCAGGGCAAAACGCTTACGCAAAATACGCTGAAAAGGCTCTGTTCGTATGACAGCGTGTGTCTGCTGTGCGGACATTACGAAGGCGTGGACGAGCGGCTCTTGGAGGAGTATATCGACGAGGAGATATCCATCGGCGACTACGTGCTGACAGGCGGTGAGCTGCCTGCTTTGGTGCTTGCGGATTCGCTTGCAAGGCTTGTGCCCGGGGTGCTTGCGGACGATGAGTGCTTTAAGCTTGAAAGCCACTACAACGGCCTTTTGGAATACCCGCAGTATACGCGACCGCAGGTGTGGCACGGCAAGGAGGTGCCTGCTGTTCTGACAAGCGGACATCATAAGAATATTGAAAATTTCCGCAGAACAGAATCCATAAAGCGAACGGCGCTCAAGCGTCCCGAGCTTATTGACAAGGCGGACATCACCGACGAAGAAAGAGCTTTTGCACAAAGCTTTATCGAAAAAAACTGTAGTGTATGATCCACAAAAACGGTCTTCAGAAAGTTCTCCACAAACTGCCCGGCCGCTTGAAATACGGCTGTATTTTCGTTAGATCCTTACTATAACGGTGAATTCGATCGTGTTTTTTTACATTGTACACTCGATTCCTAGTTAATGAGTACAAATACCGAAAAAAATTCTGTTTAACTTTCACAAAGAAAAAGTTTGTAAATTTGCTTGAATCGTTCATCACTCCAAACTTGCAAAAAGGGAGTTGACGTGATTTTTTTATGTGATATAATATTGGTATAGACTTTAATCGCAATCAAAGCCGATTTATACCAAACGGAGAGAGGGTCAATCAAATGTGTGTTAAGGAAGTATTAGTAGAAAATCAGGTAGGTCTTCACGCCCGTCCTGCAACGTTCTTTATCCAGAAGGCTAACGAATACAAAAGCTCCATCTGGGTCGAGAAGGAAGAGCGCAGAGTAAATGCCAAGAGTCTGCTGGGCGTGCTGTCACTGGGTATCGTAGGCGGCACAAATATCAAGATCCTTGCTGACGGCGCTGACGAAGAGGAAGCCGTTGACGGTCTTATCCAGCTTGTAAAGAGCGGCTTTGCATCGTAAGGATCTGCGTATTATTTGCAATACAACTGCCAAGCGCCGTGCCTGATTTTATGAGGTACGGTGCTTTTTTGTTTTCGTCAGCTGCTGCGGATCTTTGCTATAGCGCCCTTCTCGATGCGGCTGATCTGAGCCTGAGAAATGCCTATCTCCTTTGCCGCCTCCATCTGAGTTTTTCCGATATAGAACCGTAAAGCGAGAATACGCTTTTCACGCTCTGTAAGCTTCTCCATGGCGTCCTTGATCGAAAGCTCGTCCAGAAGACTTGTTTCGCTGTATTTATCGCTGATCTGATCCATAACGTACACTGTATCCGAGCCGTCAGAAAAAACAGGCTCATACAGCGACACAGGCTCTACTACAGCCTCCAAAGCGATCACGACATCTTCGCGGGGACGATCGATCTCACGAGCTATCTCCTCGACAGTAGGCTCGCGCGAGAGTGTGTTTTGCAGCTTTTCCCGCGCCTGCATTGCGCGATAGGCTGTATCTCGAACGGAACGGCTGACTCTGATATAGCTGCTGTCACGCAGGTAGCGGCGCACCTCGCCGATTATCATCGGCACACCGTAGGTGGAGAAACGAACGTCGAGAGTATCGTCAAAATTATCGATAGCCTTCATCAGACCGATGCACCCCACCTGAAAAAGATCATCGGGGTTCTCTCCCCTATTGGAAAACTTCTGAACAACGCTCAAAACAAGCCGAAGATTCCCCTCGATCAGCTCTTTACGGGCTTTGGAAGCGGAGTCTTTATCTCCGTGTTTAACAATCGACAGCAGGCGGCGCTTCTCGTCCTCGCTCAGTACCTTCAGCTTCGACGTATTTACACCGCAGATCTCGACTTTATTATACTGCATACAAGTCCCCCATTCACGCAGAATTGCATTTATTGGTGTTTCTGTATACAGTATTGCCGCAAATCGGAAAACGATTCATTTTTTTATTGGAAATTACCTCCAAAAGCTCCGCAGCTGCGTAGTATCACCGGTTAATTTGCTACAGGAGGAATAAATGCCGAACTAGGTTAAGTCCGATACAGCACAGCATAAAGTTTTCGCCAAGCCTTTCAAAAAGGCTTGCGGTTTCCAAATGAGATGGTTTCGCCTGCCGGCTCGGTCGGTGAGAATTGCCTACCCTCCGTTGATAAGGCTGTCTATGGAATATAGTATTACTCCGCCGCCGCCAATTTTTTTCGCGTACGCCTCCTGCTCCTCTATGATCGATTCATCGTCCCATGTTCCGCCGTCTGCGTCTGTACCGACCTTGTAAAGCGCAAGTCCGGCGTACATTTTCACCCCCGTTTTCTCAGCCATATCAAGCCAGAAATCTGCCGTCTTCTCAAACGGACACACTGGATTTTCGGAATTGTAGTAGATCTGAGGGGCAATATAGTCAACATACCCACCTTCACACCATGCCTGAACGTCCGCTCCGATATCGAGATCGTTTGTGATGTTCCCCTGCGGCGATACTCCGAACAGCATCTCGCTGTCGACTGATTTTACGGCGTCATGGAGCGATTTTATCAGTTCATTTACATTGGCGCATCTCCACTGCGTAAATGTCATGCCGGAGCTGCTTTTCCATTCGCCGGTGTCGGCGTCCTCCTCGCCTGTGGGATAAAAGTAGTCGTCAATGTGTATTCCGTCAACAGCATAGTTTTCAGCGATCTCCTTAGCCCCCGCCGTGATAAGCTCTCTGCCCCGCACGCTTGAAGGGTCAATATACAGTCCGCTTTCGCACTCGATGATCTCATCTGCGCCGAGAAGCGCAGAAACTTTCTCGTATGATCCGCTGTCCTTGTCTGCGGCGATCCTGTAGGGATTGATCCATGCATGGAATTCGATACCGTTTTTGTGAGACGACTCCACCATATATTGGAGCGGATCGTACTCACGGACAGTTTCGTGCATTTTATAGATATCCATATCGGGAAAGATATCCGACGGATATGCCGAATCGCAGTGCGCACGAACATGAACAAAAACCGCATTTACTCCGTTATCCTTGATTGTTTTGATGATATCGTCCCAGCGTCTTTTGAACTCATACTCACCGAGCGGTTCGCCGTCGGAAATGCTGAAATACGGTACCCATACGCCTCGAAGCTGTCCGCTGTGGAAAACGTGCCGTTCTGAGGGAATATCGGCAGTAACGGCGGCTTTCGCTTGATCGGAAGGCGGCTTTGCGCTGCCAAATGCCATTATGCATGCCGCCATGAGCGACGACACGAATATTATCAGAACAAAAAACGCCGGAACGAGTTTTTTTATTGTTTTCATTTTCACCACTCCCGATCGATAATAGATCTATTGTAGCACGGCCGAACAGCGAAATCTGGTGAAATGTGTATTGAACATTAGCTGTCATCAGTAAAATTCCACGGCTTTTGAACGAGTAAATAATTTTTGAACAACACTTCTTTTTAGGGGACATTCTCTGCCAGAATGTCCCCTCTTTCAAAACAGTCCACCGGACTGTTTTGAAATTCACCCCTTAAGAGGGCTTAAG
>CACZCM010000011.1:25709-59595 GCA_902779615.1 uncultured Ruminococcus sp.
ACCTCGGCGTCGCAGAAGCACCGACCGACGCGGTTGGGAACCGTCCCCGACGGCAGCGGAGACCTCTGCCTTTGGAAACCGCAATCTTTTTTGAAAAAAGATTGATCAAAAAACTTTAGATAGGGCTTAGTTCATATTTTGTTAACTCGTTCAAAAGCCGTGGTAAAATTCAATACAAGTATTGCAAAAAAGTTACAAATGATATACAATAATAAGCGGAGGTGTATGAAAATGTCAAAGAAAAACAAGCGGCAAAAAGTCAACCGCAGCTATGACGGGATCGACCGAGAAGAAAGCACGGCAGGTCTGATGGCGCTGCGGGTTTTTGTTGTGATAGTCATTATAGTGTTTATCGCAGGTACGGCAATGCTTTTTGCGTATAATTTCAGCAAGGAAGCGGAAAACGTGACAGTACGCCCCGCTGACATACAAACCGACACTGACGGAGTATATTATCAGATATACGACAGGGACGTATCGGCGGAGCTGCTTCAGTACTACAGCAAATATTACCCCGCAGCAGAGAATGTCGAACCAAAGCTGACCGAGGCCGAGGGCGTTCGGGTGAATGAGCTGATGGGCGAAAGTCTGAGGAGAATGTGTGAAGCTGCGGCGCATGACGGTATTCGCATTGAGCCGATTCGAGGCTACATGACGCACGAGGAATGTGAGGGGTATTTCAAGTCGCTTGCGCTGCAATTTGAGGACGAGGGTGACAGTACTCCCGTTGCGCAGAACAAGGCTGCTGATATTTTTCCTCCTGCAAAGGAGAATGAGTACCGCACGGGAATGCTGATAAAGATCTCCGACGAAAGCAGCGATGAATTTGAGATCGGACGTGTATATAAATGGATGTATAAAAATGGCGTAAACTACGGTTTTATCAACCGATATACCGAGGAAAAAGAACCGCTGACGGGTATTTCTGCCGATCTCACCGTATACCGTTTTGTAGGAACGGAAAACGCAAGAAAAATGCGGGAATTCGGAATGTGTCTTGAGGAATACTCCCAGTATGCGGCAAGCCGCAGCTAATGCCGTTAGTACTTTATCTTTGCGCGGCTTATTGAGTCAAACCCGCCGGCAGATTTCGTCCGGCTTTATCGTTAACGAAGTTATCCCCCGCACAATTTTTTCATTCTCCCGACAACCAAGCAGCGGGAACATGATCTGCGGTCATAGACGATTGAAAGGCGGGGGATTCCTGCTCATATTACCGTTTTGCCACCATACCTCCGGTATAATATCCGACAAAAAATCCCATCTTCATTTCAAGAAGATGGGATAATTCATATTATTACTCCGACAATTGAAAGTCGTATTTTATCTTAACAAAATCACGCACCGCAAGAGAAATGAACGCTGCGCTTGTTTGAGGCTCTTTCATAATTCGATCGAGCGGAATTTATCTGCGCCGCAGCTGTTCTCCGTCAGCTCATACCGTTTCTTAAACCCGCACTGCTTGGCGTAGTATTCCATGTCCTCAAGCTTATAATTTACCGTGTCTGCGCTGTGAGAATCGCTCGACAACGTGATCCTGCCGCCGCATTTGCAGATATACCTTAATATATCATCATGCGGATACGGATAGTCTGTGTACCCTCTCGACATTGCGCCCGTATTGATCTCGAATATCATGCCCTGAGCTGCAAGCTTGTCAACCGCAGCTTTGAATGACGATATATACTCACCGGAATTGCGGTCGAACAGCTCGCCGGTGCGGTTGAATTTTTCGCATAGATCAATGTGCCCCACAATATCGCAGCCGGTTTTATCGTGAATTCTCGACACAAGACTGTAATACTCACACAAAAAAGCGTAAATGTCGCCGCCGTACAATTCATGCACAGCGCGCTCGATGTCATCTCTCGTTTCGTCAACAGGAGTAAATACGCCAGACTTTTCAACATAATGAACCGAGCCGATCAAATAATCAGTCGTGATAGTCGGTTCAACAGAAAAATAATCCTGCTCCAGTCCGAGAAAAATTCCAAGGCTACCCTTATACTTTTCCCTCGCTACAAGCACCGCGCCGCGATAATTTTCGTAATCATCAAGCTTCATGCAATAAGACGTGTCGTGCGGAGTGAAGGCGTGCGACGAAAAACCGAGCGACGAAAGACCTGATTTGATCGCTGCCTGAGCCATTTCTTCAACCGTATTATTGCCATCACAGAACGTTGTATGCGTATGAAGATTCTGACCCGTATACATCACTGATCGTCCTTATCGGAAGCCATTTTCTCCTGCTTGACCTTGTGGTCGATAACGTGGCGCGAAGCAAGCTCCGTCATAACATCATCGATCGTGATACCCATTTCGATCATCATAACCATAACGTGGTACGTCAGGTCGGCGATCTCATAAATCGTTTCCTTCTTGTCATTGTCCTTTGCGGCGATAATGACTTCGGTGGATTCCTCGCCGACTTTTTTCAATATTTTGTCGATACCCTTCTCAAAAAGGTAGCTCGTGTAGGAGCCTTCCTTCATCTCGGTTTTTCTGCCGACAAGCATCTCCATCAAGGCTTCAAGCGAGAATGCGCTAAGTGTATCGCTAACATAAACATCATCGTTGAAGCATGAGTCCGTACCCAAATGACAAGCGGGACCGTCTTTCAGCACATAAACGGTCAGCGCGTCACGGTCGCAGTCTGTCTGAATGTTCACAATATGCTGGAAGTTGCCCGATGTTTCGCCCTTGCGCCAAAGTTCCTGTCTTGAACGCGACCAAAAGCAGGTCTTGCCCTCTTTGATCGAAATTTCGAGACTTTCTTTATTCATATATGCAACGGTCAGGACTTTTTTGCTCACTGCATCGATAACAACAGCGGGAATAAGCCCTTTTTCGTCGAATTTCAGATTATCTATATCTATCATTATAATCACCTCAGTAATAATTTACAAACGAACATTGATCCTGTTATCGGCAAGCTCTTTTTTCAGCGTTTTGATCTCAACCTCGCCGAAGTGAAAAATTGACGCCGCAAGACCCGCATCAACCTCGGGCAGCGTTTTGAACAGTGTAACGAAATCCTCGATGCAGCCCGCGCCGCCCGACGCGATAACCGGAACTCTTGCGATATCGCACACAGCTTTCAGCATCTCAAGGTCGAACCCTTTCTTCACGCCGTCAGTATCCATCGAATTCAGCACGATCTCGCCCGCACCGGAATCCTGCCCGTGCTTTATCCACTCGATAGCGTCCAGCCCGGTATCCTCTCTGCCGCCCTTAGCGAACACATGGAACTTGCCGTCAACGCGCTTTACGTCCACCGACAGCACGACGCACTGATCGCCGTAACGCTTTGCGGCGTCACCGATTATCTTTGGATCGCGAATCGCGCCCGAATTCACGCTCACCTTATCCGCGCCGCATTTCAGCACACGATCGAAATCATCGAGCGTATTGATTCCTCCGCCCACTGTCAGCGGAATGAACACAGAACTTGCGGCTTCGCACAGAATATCGGTAAAGATACCTCTCCCCTCAGCCGAAGCCGTGATGTCGTAAAACACAAGCTCATCTGCGCCGCAGTCGGAGTAATATTTTGCAAGCTCCACCGGCGAATTTACATCGGCAAGCCCCTTAAAATTGACGCCCTTCACTACCCTGCCGTTTTTAACGTCAAGGCACGGAATAATTCTCTTTGTTATCATACGCTCACCTCTGCCGCTTTTATCGCCTGCGCAAGATCGACTGCGCCCGTGTAGAGTGCTTTACCCAAAATTGCGCCGTACATATTCATTTTAGCAAGAGTTTTCACGCTCTCCAAGTCGGACACGCCGCCCGAAGCAACGATATCCATAGTAAATCTCTCCGACATACGTTTATACAACTCGATATTTGTACCAGACATTACACCGTCTTTCGATATATCGGTACAAATAACCGTTTTAACTCCAAGGTTTTGAAGCTTCTCACAGAACTCAAAGCAGCCGAGTTTTGATGTTTCAGTCCAACCCTTAATTGCGACAAACCCATCTTTGATATCGACACCGACAGCAACACGATCTCCGTATTTTGCAATTGCAGCTTTCAGAAAATCCTCATCGGTAACGGCAGCCGTGCCGAGAATGACCCTCATCACGCCGAGATTGAGGTATTTTTCAATCGATTCCATAGAGCGGATACCGCCGCCGATCTCAGCTTTAAGACCGCTCTCTGAAACGATTTTTGCAACAACGTCAAGATTGGCATTCGAACCATCTCTTGCGCCGTCAAGATCGACGATATGAATGTACTGCGCGCCTGCGCTTACAAACGATTTTGCAACATCAACAGGCGAATTGCTGTAAACGGTTTTTTGTGAATAATCGCCTTTGAACAAGCGCACGGCACAGCCGTCGATGAGATCAATTGCAGGAAATATTTTCATATCGTAAATCCCTTTCAACAATAATATTTATATTCAGAACAAACAACTTTATTTCATCTCGCAAAATGCCCTGAGTATTTTCAGTCCCACTTCACCGCTCTTCTCCGGGTGGAACTGCGTGCCGTAAACATTGCCGCTCCCTACTGCCGCAGTTACGTCAAAGCCGTATTCGGTCACCGCAAGCAGCGACTTGTCACATTCCGCGCCGTAATACGAATGTACAAAATATACACAGTCTCCGTCATTTGTGTACTTAAACAGCGGACAATCTTTCTTTACTATTCTGAGCGCGTTCCAGCCTATCTGCGGAATCTTATACTTTTTCGTGTCAACACGCTCCGATATCGGTCGAATGCTGCCCTCGATAAAGCCTAAACCCTTGTGCTCGCCGTACTCATAACTACGCTCAAAAAGCAGCTGCATTCCAAGACATATACCAAGAATCGGCTTGCCCGCAGCGGCAGCATCTTTGAGCACGTCCGCCATACCGCTGTCAAAAAGCTTCTTTGCAGCGTCACCGAATGCGCCGACGCCGGGGAGAATTATTCTGTCGGCATTCATGATCTCATCGGGGTCATTAGTCACGACCGCCTTTTCGCCGATATACGCAAACGAGCTTTTCAGCGAAAACAAATTGCCTACGCCGTAATCAATTATCGCCGTCATTTACAGCACTCCCTTCGTTGAAGGAATCTCTTCCCTGAACCTTTCGTCGATCGCCGCCGCCGTCTTCATCGTCCTTCCGAACGCCTTAAACATACCCTCGGCGATGTGGTGCGAGTTCTTTCCGCAAATTTTTCTGATATGAAGCGTGACGCTGCTTGTGCGCACAAACGCCGCAAAGAACTCCTCCACAAGCTCGGTATCGAACGTACCGATCTTCTCGCTCGTAAATTCGCCCTCGAATCCGAGGAACGCCCTGCCCGATATATCAACGGCACACAAAATCAGCGTTTCGTCCATCGGCAGCGTAACATCGGCGTAACGGTTTATCCCTCGCATATCGCCCAAAGCTTCGCGAAACGCCTGCCCCAAGCAAATTCCGATGTCCTCAACAGAATGATGATCGTCAACGTATGTATCGCCGTCGCATTTTACGGTAAGATCGAATCTTCCGTGACGAGAAAAAAGAGTGAGCATGTGATCGAGAAATCCGACGCCCGTATCGATATCGGACTTTCCGCTGCCGTCAAGATTCAGCGACAGAGAAATTTTCGTTTCAGCCGTTTCACGCTCGATATGTGACTGCCGCATAATTACACCTCGCTCAGAATTTTTTCCGTTTTCTCGAACAGCACGTCCATCTGCGCCCTCGTGCCAACCGTGATCCTAACATAATCGGTAATTTTTTGGTCGGAAAAATGACGCACCAGCACGCCGTTTTCTTTCAGTTTCAAATAGTAATCCTCACCGCTGATCTTATCATTGCGCGCAAAGATAAAATTGGCGTCGCTGTCGAGATATTCGAATCCCAGTTCCGAAAGTCTGCGCTTTGCATACTCTCTCGTTTCGGCTACAGTTTTGCAGCAATTGTTGTAGTATTCGCTGTCGTCTATCGCAGCCGCGCCCGCCAAAAGCGTAAGGCGGTTTATATTGTACGGATTTGTCGAATATTTTATTCTGTTAAGATCATCGATAACCGCCTTTGACGAGATCGCAAAACCGAGCCTTGCTCCCGCCATAGACCTCGATTTCGAATATGTACGAACGATCAAAAGGTTATCATACTTTTTCAGAAGAGGCAGGCAGGTCAGCCCGCCGAAATCTATGTACGCTTCGTCGATCAAAACCACATTGTCGGGATTGCTCACAAGAATTTTCTCGATATCATCAAGCGATATCGAAAGCCCCGTAGGCGCGTTCGGGTTAGCAATAACTACCGTTTTATTAACATTCAGATAATCGTTCACATCGATCGTGAAGTCGCTCTTGAGAGCAGCCTGCGTGTAATCCACGTTGTACAAATCGCCGTAGACCTTATAAAAGCCATACGAAATATTCGGGAACACCGCGCCGGTCTGTTCGCCACAAAACGCCATAAACGCAAACGACAATATTTCGTCAGAGCCGTTCGATACAAAAATGTTCTCGTACTCAACGCCGTAATACTCGGCTAACTTCAGCTTCAGCTCCCTGCACTCCGGGTCGGGATACAGATTGAGCTTTTCGATCTGCTCTGCGCTTATGCTGTCAACAACCTTTTTTGACGCAGGATACGGCGATTCATTTGTATTGAGCTTTACGTATTTCATGTCGCGCGGCTGCTCACCGGGAGTGTACGCTTCAAGAGATTTGTATTTATCTATCAAAAATTTACTCATTTTCAGCAGACCTTACTCATTATTATTTTTTCTTGCGACTGCGCTTCTTGCGTGAGCCTCAAGCTGCTCCTTGCGTGCAAAATATGCGACCTTATCTGCAACAGCGTCAAGGGCATTTTCGGTAAAATATGTAAACTGCGACTTCTTCACATAATCATCGACCGACAAAGGACTTGAAAAACGCGACGTGCCGTTTGTGGGCAATGTGTGATTTGGTCCCGCGAAATAATCGCCGAGCGGTTCGGGACAATTCTTTCCAAGAAAAATACTGCCGGCATTTTTTACGTCGTTGAGATAATCGAAGGGATTGTCAACGCAGATTTGAAGGTGCTCGGGGGCGATCAAATTTGCGATCTCCACCGCCCTGTCAAGCGTATCGGCAACGATTATCATACCGTTATTGTCTATGGACGCTCTTGCGATCTCCTGCCGCGGAAGAACGGCAAGCTGCTTTTCGATATTCTCGGCAACCTCGCAAGCAAATTTCTCATCTGTCGTAACGAGAACGGCAGACGCAAGCTTATCGTGTTCCGCCTGCGAAAGCATATCCGCAGCGATCACAACGGGGTCGTTCGTATTGTCGGCGATAACGCAAATATCACTCGGACCTGCGATCATATCTATACCGACCTTACCGAAAACCTGCTTCTTCGCCTCTGCAACAAAAGCGTTTCCGGGGCCGACTATCTTATCAACACCGGGGATACTCTCCGTACCGTATGCAAGAGCCGCCACAGCCTGCGCGCCGCCAACCTTGAAGATTCTGCCAACGCCTGCGATCTTAGCTGCGGCAAGAATTACCGGATTAACCTTGCCCTCACGGTTCGGAGGAGTAGTCATGACTATCTCGGAGACACCCGCAATGACAGCCGGAATGACCGTCATCAAGACCGTAGACGGCAGCGGCGCAGTACCGCCCGGCACATACACGCCAACCTTCTCAATAGGAATTATCTTCTGCCCCAAAACAACGCCGTTTTTGTCATTGACAACAAAATTATTCCTGATCTGTCTTTTGTGGAACTCGTAAATATTCTCTTTGGCTTCCTTGAGAATATCGATAAATTTATCGTCAACAGCATTGAAAGCCTCGGCGACCTCCTCATCGGTCACCTCAAAGCTATCAAGCTCCGTTTTATCAAATTTCAAACTGTATTCTTTAAGCGCACTGTCACCGTTTGTGCGAACATTTTCGATGATACCGGAAACGATCTGCTCGATCTCGCCGCTTGTTTTGTTCAGATCACGGCTTATTATCTCGCTGATCGGATCCGTATTGTCGTTATAGACCCTTATCATCGTCTATCCTTCCTTTCTCAACTCGCTGCAAAGCTGCTCAATCTTTCTTTCGAGCGAAGTGATTTCTTTATGCTTAAATTTGTAGCTCACTTTATTTGCGATAAGCCTTGCGCTGATAGGCACGATCGTTTCGATCGGTTCAAGATTATTCTCCCTAAGCGTAGTGCCTGTTTCGACAATATCGACAATAACGTCCGTCATTTTCAGCACGGGCGCGATCTCGATAGAACCGTTGAGCTTAACAATATCGATATCTCTGCCCTTTTTCGCATAGTAATTTCCCGCAATATTAGGGAATTTTGTCGCAACTCTAAGCGTGCGCTCGGTATTGTCCCTAAAGCCCTTGCACGCAGCCACAGCCATTCGACATTTGCCAATATCGAGATCGTAAAGCTCATACACATCAGGCTCGTACTCAAGCAGAATGTCCTTGCCGGCTACGCCGATATCAGCAGCCCCTCTCTCAACATATATCGACACGTCCGATGGCTTCACCCAAAAATAGCGAACTCCGACGGCTTCATTTTCAAAAATAAGCTTTCTGTTCTGCTCGTGGATAGCGGGGCAGTCGTAACCCGCCTTTTCGAAAATATCGAGAACCTTCTCGCCGAGTCTGCCCTTCGGCAGCGCGACATTAAGCATTGTTTTCAACTGTTTCTACCTCCGTGCCGTTAATCTTCATCAGCTTTTTATACCTTACGCTGCCGCAGGTCTTCTGCGTCCTGACGCTCATTCCCTGCGCTGTCAGCTGTGATACGGTCTTAGACAGCACATCGAGGCTAGAATCATCGTCATAGATCAGCAGCACGTCTGCGTCGTACTCCTCATCATCTCTCATCAGGCGCGACAGCTGATCGAGATACACAGCAAATCCCACAGCGCCCGAACGCTTGCCGAATTTTTTCATGAGGTTGTCGTATCTGCCGCCCGACAGAATGCTGTTCGGAACGCCGTCAATAAACCCGTGGAAGATCACGCCGTTATAGTAATCGAGGTCGCTGACGATCGAGAAATCCAGATTCACGCCGTTTTCGCACCCGCAGCCCTCCAGAAACGAATAGACGTTTTCAAGCTCGCTGACCGCCCTGCGGCAGTCGTCATTAACGGCGATCTCTTTCAGTTCCACGATACATTTTTTAAACGTTCCGTATATGCCGGTAAGCTTCACCAAAGCATTTTTAGCGTTCTCGCTGACGCCGTAACGTGTACAGCGTTCCTCCATCTCGGCGGTATTTTTGGATCGAATACAATCTATAAGCTTATCGATTTTTCTGCGGCTCAAATTTTCTCCGTCAAATATTCCTCTTAAAAAGCCCATATGTGACATATCGAGGATATTGCGTTCGCACACGGCGTCAAGACTCTTTTTGGCAAGGAGAATCACCTCACTTACACTGTAATCATCAATGTCGCCTATAAACTCAAGTCCGATCTGCATGATTTCTTTAAAGCGGTGAGTACCCTTATCGATACGGTAAACATTCTCACTGTAATATACCTTCTCGGGTTCGGTGAAGGTATCGTTTGAATTTTTCACGATAGACAAGGTAACGTCGGGCTTCAAAGCCATCAATTTACCGTTTGTATCGGTAAAAGTGATAACGCTGCTGCCCAGCAAAAAGTCCTTATTTTGGGAGTACAGATCATACTCCTCGAACTTACTCATTTTAAAATGCTTATAGCCGTACTGCCTGTACATACGGCTCAGCTCCATTACCGCCGCTTCTTCATTGGCAAAACCGATAACGCTGCTCATAGCTTCCCCACCATTCTATATAAAATCTTATTTTCCGTGTTAAGAAAAGGGATATAAACACATAGTGTCATTATATCACACTTTAACGAATTAGTCAAATAATACCGAAGAAGCGAACCGGGTTTTTGAATGAGCAAAAAGCTTTTATTTGTTACTCATTCAAAAGCCGCAGGAAACAGACCTTGCAAAAAACAGCACCGTCCCCTTTTTTCGCATTCGGAAAACGGTGCTGTTTTATTATTGTAAAAAAACTACGCCTCCCGGCGGCTGTGCCCCGCTTAGAGCCGGTTACTCGCATGCCGCTCGCAGCATAGCGATCTCTTCTTTGTAGCCGGCAATATCGTTAGGCGTTTCCAATACTATCGGCAGCTTTTTGATCTCGGAACGGGATATGAACGATACGAGCGCCTGAACGCCTATCCCGCCTTTGCCTATCAGCTCGTGGCGGTCTTTGTGGCAGCCCAGCGTATTCTTGCTGTCGTTCAGATGCACCGCATAAAGGCGGTCAAGCCCGATCACTTTATCGAACTGCTCCATCACTCCGTCCGCATCATTAACTATGTCGTATCCGCCGTCAAAAATATGACACGTATCAAGACACACTCCGAGCTTCTCGCTTAGCTCCACTCTGTCGATTATCGCCCGCAGCTCCTCAAAAGTCCTGCCGATCTCGCTGCCCTTGCCCGCCATTGTTTCAAGCAGCACGATCGTATTCTGTTCCGGCTTGATTATATCGTTCAAAAGCTGCACAATATAATCCGTGCCGATTTCCACGCCCTGCTTTACATGGCTGCCCGGGTGAAAATTGTAGTACACTCCGCCGATGTGCTCCAGCCTGTCGAGATCATCGCTCATGATCATGTGCGCAAGCTCTCGTATCTTAGGGTCGGCAGAGCAGGCATTGAGTGTGTAGGGAGCGTGCGCCACGATCTTTCCGCCGTCATGCGCCGCCCAGTATTCGTTGAACGCCTCGCAGTCGGCGATATCGAGCGCCTTTACCTTGAAGCCCCGAGGATTCCTTGTGAAAAATTGAAAAGTATTTGCACCTATCGAAACGGCCTCTTTGCCCATGCTGAGGTAGCCGTTCGATGCAGAAAGGTGGCAGCCTAACGTCAGCATATCGGCTCTCCTCTCACATTTCAAAGAATGCTGCAAACGCCAGATATGCCATGTAAACATCGACCTTTGTAACCACCTCGAACGGAGCGTGCATCGAAAGCACCGGTACGCCGAGATCGACCACATCGACATTGTAATTTGCAACGTACTTGGCGATAGTTCCGCCGCCGCCGCCGTCGACCTTGCCGAGTTCGCCCGTCTGCCAGAGGATCTTTTTGTCTTCAAGCATTCTGCGAATGCGCCCCATATACTCCGCAGAAGCGTCCGATGTGTCGTATTTGCCGCCTGCGCCTGTGTATTTCGTGATGATAACGCCGCCGTTCAAATAGCTTGAATTACGCTCTTCAAATGCGCTCGCATAAGTCGGATCAAACGCTGCGTTTACGTCTGCAGAAAGGCACATCGATCTTGCAAGAACATGACGAAGCTTCATTCCGTCAGCCTCCGCCAGATCTTCGATAAACGTATTGAGGAAGGTGGACTGCATACCGGTATTGCCGTCCGAGCCGATCTCTTCTTTGTCGCACAGGAAGGTGATAACAGTGCTGTCGGGTTCTTTTGCCTCGATAGCCGCCATCACGCCGGGATATGCGCACACCTTGTCGTCATGTCCGTATGCGCCGATAAGACTTCTGTCAAAACCGATATCACGCGGCGGGAACGCCGGCACAAGATCAAGCTCCGCAGAGAGAAAATCGGATTCGGTAATTCCGTATTTCTCAAACAGAATATTCAGTATATTGAGCTTTACCTGTTCGCTTTCCTTATCTTGATTAAACGGGCGGCTGCCGATAAGGACATTGAGATTTTCGCCGGCTATCGCCTTCGCCATAGGCTTTGTTGCCTGTTCACGGTCGAGATGCGGCAGCAGGTCGGATACAACGAAACACGGGTCGCCCTCGTCCTCGCCAACGCATACGTCAATGCACTCGCCATCGAGACGAACGATCCTTCCGTGGAGAGCAAGCGGTATCGCAGTCCACTGATATTTCTTTATGCCGCCGTAATAGTGGGTCTTGAACAGAGCAAGATCTGCAGCCTCGTAAACGGGGTTCGGCTTGAGGTCAAGGCGGGGCGAATCGATATGAGCGATAACAAGGCGCACGCCGTTTTTCGTACCGTTTTTGCCGATAACGGCCAGTCCGATATTTTTCCCCCTGTTGACAACGTAAACTCTATCGCCGGGCTTATACTGCGCGCCCTGTTCGTATTTAACGAAGCCGTTGTCCAAAGCAAGCTTTTCGGCGGTGCGCACAGCCTCGCGTTCAACCTTGGAGCTTTTCATGAACGTCTTGTAGCCTTCGCAGAACTCGTCCGCCTTAGCGATAGTTTCACCGTCAAGCGACAGCGCGCCCGAAGGCTTTTTTGCGGCAAGCTTCTCTTTAAGCAGCGCCGCTTCGGTTTTCTTTTCGGTATCAGCCATGTATGATCATTCCTTTTCATAAAATTTACAATATCATTGTGCTTTGCAGACACATCTTTATTATATCACGAATTTGTAAAAAATGGAATACAAATACACAGAATTTACAGAAATCAATTTTACGATCAATTTTAACAACATAAAGCTTTCTTCAAAGGACTTGCGAAGGCGTGAGATGAACAGCCGCACTGACGGGATTTATTTATGGATCGTCAATACTGTTCGACATTTCATGATAATGTAATAATTGGTAAGATCATACAAAAAATCATTTTAAATTTCTACTAGACATAAATTACTTGTTATGGTAAAATTATCATATTGAATCAATGTTGATTTCAAATACAATATATAGGAGGAATTAAATATGTTAAAAAAAGCTGCCTGTATAGCGATCGCTGCGGCAATGCTTGCGGGAATGGCGTGTGCGCCGATCAAAGCTTCCGCTGCCAAAACAAATACCGCCGAAAATGGCTTTTTACCGGAGCAAAGCGGGTCTGACTCCGAATCCGTTCTTCGAGGCGACATAAATCATGATGGGACGCTTACTTCCTCGGACGCGCTGACCATTCTCTGTGCGTCTGTTGGTTTAATACGCCTTGAACGAGAATACGAAGCAGATATTGACGGCGACGGAGAAGTGACGTCCGCCGATGCGCTGGAAGTATTGCGCGCAAGCGTTTATCTTAACGATCTTATTCCGCGAGAAAGCGATCCCTTGACGCCTCAAGGCAGTGACAGCGGAGAGATCAGGTACAAAGCAGGAGATACCGTTACCGTTTCTGTTCAGTTCGGCAATATCACCGAGGGTTCAGTCGGCGCATTTAACTACAATGTTTATTACGATCCCGAATATCTTGAGCCTGTGACAGATGAACGCGGCAGAATTCAAATCGAAGATCTGATGGTTGAGGACTATTCTAGCCCTTACCTCGCTTGCAATGATTCATATCCCGGATCGGTTTATTTGGCTATGTCTGCGGTGGAGGGCATTGATAATGATACATCGGGAGCTCCTGCCGATCTTGTGAAAATCAACTTTAAAGTATTGAAGGACGCTTCGGAACTCGGCATTGAAGGAAAGTGTGCGTCACTGTCGACTGTAATCATAAGTAATCACAATTATAATGCAAAGGACATCATTGGCCCGGATATCGTATCGGAGGATCTGTATACAAATTTGGCAGTACCGGAGTATACCTACGAACCTGAACCCGTTTCCGAACCTGAACCCGCTCACAGTGAACCGGCTGTATACGACCCGCCGGAGTACACCTACGAAGGGTATACGTATAAATATGTAAATAATTACAGTGTTGGCGAAATAAAGATAATACGATACACCGGTGATGCTTCGGAAATAACCATTCCTTCGGAGATAAACGGCAGCACCGTTACATATATCGACGATAATGCTTTTTCGGACTGCACAAGCATAAAGAGCATAACGATCCCCGACTCCGTGACAAATATTTCGCTTTCTGCTTTCTCAGGCTGCACATCGCTGACAAGCATTACTGCCGGAATGGGCATCGCAGGAAACTATGGTCATAGCTACAGAACTTCGGTTCGTTCAATTCATTATGGGAACGTGTTTGCCGTGTGTGATAATCTGAAAACAGTTATCCTTCCGGAAAAGCTAACTGCTATTGCAGATGATACGTTTATGGATTGTAAGAGCTTGACCGAGATCTCTATCCCCGAAGCCGTGACTCACATAGGCACATCGGCATTTGAGGGCTGTACAAACCTTACCAAAGTGACCATTTCAAAATGGGTAGTACATATCGGAGCCGACGCTTTCAGCGGCTGCCCAAATTTAAAAATCTACGGCAGTGAAGGATCGTATGCGCAGATATATGCAAAAACATACAATATACCTTTTGTCGCTTTGGACGACCCCCAGACTCCCGCCCCGTCTTCCAAAGATCAAAAGCCTATACTTGAACCTACTCCCGAACCTACTCCCGAACCTACTCCCGAACCTACTCCCGAACCGGCTCCCGAACCGGCTCCCGAACCGGCTCCCGAGCCTACTCCCGAGCCTGCTCCCGATCAAACATCAGACTCGACGCCAAAGCCATCAGCCCCTGCATTCTACGGCGATATGGACGGTGACGGGACTATCACCTCGGGTGACGCTCTGAACATCCTGCGTGCAAGCGTTCAGCTGAACGATCTCACTCCCGAACAGTTCAAGCTTGCTGATATAGATAATGACGGTACGCTAACTTCGAGCGACGCGCTCTCCGTTCTGCGCGCAAGCGTCGGTCTTGGCGGCGGGAGCATAGTCGGCAAGCAGGCATAAATTTTTTATATTGACAAAAAATAGCAAAAGCGCCGTTTCCCGAATGCACATCGGGAACGGTGCTTTTTGAAAAAATGCGAATAATCATCTCCGAATGGGGTACAATATTTTCAACGCAATATTTACAGTCTATAACCGTACTCCACTCGTGAATAATGCGTTATTCCGAAGATCTAAGGAGATGAATTCATTATGGAAACAAATGTTAAACCGAATCACAGTATACACTGTACCGTCAATGAATGCACAAACCACTGCGGAAACGAGAATTACTGCTCACTCGGCGTTGTAACTATCGGCACACATGAGCCTGACCCCACATTGTGCCAGTGCGTTGACTGCGAAAGCTTCAGCAGAAAAGACCACGAGTATCTGTCGTTCAGATAAATTCGGTCAATACGATCAAAGCCGCAGCGCCTCGAAAAAGGTACTGCGGCTTTGATTACATAGAAAATTTCCTTTAGAAAGAACTCCGAAGGGGTTAAGCGCCGACCTCTGACCGTCCTTAGGGATACAGTTTAGACGCGGGTACAAAATCATAGCTTTCGATAAACTTTGTGCGCGTGTTTGCCTGCGGCCGCTTGGCCGCCGACCGAAAAGCCCCTTGCGATCTGCCAATAATAAAAATTAACGGTAAATATTTATTGTTGTTGACTATAAGTTCGAATGCAGCGGTATCTGACACTGCGAACAAAGTAGGACGGAACTTGCCCGCAGGCGCACGCCTGCCGTCAGATATCGTTTTCCAAAGCAAGTATGCGCTCCATCGCCTCGGCAGTCGCTTCATATGCTGCAAAAGACGTAAATCTCATATAGCCCTTGCCGCATTCGCCGAAGCCCTCGCCCGGAGTCGCAACAACGTTCGCCTTTTTAAGCAGATAGTCGAAATATTCCCAGCTGCTCATAGCGTTCGGGCATTCGACCCAGATGTACGGTGAATTTGTGCCGCCGGTGTAGGAATAATTCAGGCGGTCGAAGGTATCGGTGATGAGCTTTGCGTTTCGCTTGTAGTACTTGATGTTCTCCCTCGTCTGACGCTGACCCTCCGGCGTGAATACCGCCTCTGCCGCGCGCTGCACAGGGTACGACACACCGTTGAACTTCGTAGACTGACGCCTGTACCACAATTTGCCGATATTGTGTCCATCGCGGCAAAGCTCCTTCGGGATAACCGTATATCCGCAGCGCATTCCCGTGAAGCCCGCCGTCTTTGAAAGCGAACAGAACTCTATTGCACATTCTCTCGCGCCCTTTACGGCAAAAATACTCCTCGGCTTTCCGTCAGAGATAAACGCCTCGTAAGCGCTGTCATAGAGAATGACCGCATCATTTTTGAGCGCATACTCAACCCATTTCTCAAGCTGCTCGTAAGTATATGCAGCTCCCGTGGGATTATTCGGCGAGCAAAGATTAATTATATCTGCATGAACGCTCTCATCGGGCATGGCGCAGAAAGCGTTCTCCTTCGTGCCCCTTGCATAAACAATACGCCTGCCCGCCATCATATTGGCGTCAACATAAACGGGATACACCGGGTCTGTCACAAGCACGGTGCTGTCAAGCGAAAATATATCGCCGATATTGCCGCAGTCGCTCTTTGCGCCGTCATTGACAAAAATTTCGTCAGCGCCAACATCAACGCCGAACGATCTATAATAGCCGCTGATCGCACTGCGCAGAAATTCGTATCCCTCGTAGCTTGGGTAGCCCTTGAACGTTTCACGATCAAGCATCTCATCGGCGGCAGCCTTCATCGCATCGACAACGACCGGCGCAAGCGGCAGCGTCACATCGCCTATTCCCATTTTTATGATCTTCTTATCGGGATTTTCGGCAGCAAATTTTTCGGTGCGCTGCGCTATCTCGGCAAAAAGATAGCTTTCGGCAAGATCATCTATGCATCTGTTTATCTTCATATATTATTACACCTCGGTTTCACCGTCAAATACAAATTCTGCAGGACCGGTCATCAAAACTTTACTTCCGTCATAATTGATTTTCAGCGTGCCGCCCCGCAGCTCCACACTAACGTCCTCGCCGGTTTTCACGATCCCGTTTGCCGCAGCAGCCGCAGTAACAGCGCACGAACCTGTGCCGCAGGCAAGCGTTTCGCCGCTTCCTCTCTCCCACACACGCATTTTCAGATGGTTATCACCCAGAATGTTTACAAATTCGACATTCGCCCTATCGGGGAAAAACGAATGATTCTCAAGAGGTCTTCCTATCACATCAAGCGGCAGATCGTCAACATTTTCATCGGTAAATACAACGCAGTGCGGATTGCCCATATCAACGAACGTGTATTTATAGCTGCCGAGATCCGTATTTATCATCTCGCTGACAGCGCCGAATCTCGGTTCGCCCATATCCACCGTAACGCTTGCTGCCGTGCCGTTTTCGGCGGTGATATCAAGCTTTTTTATGCCCGAAAGTGTTTCGAGAGTTAAAGACGTTTTATCGGTCATTCGGCGGTCATACACATATTTTGCGATACAGCGGGAAGCATTGCCGCACATAGCGCCCTCGCTTCCGTCCGCATTGAACATTCTCATACGGAAATCGGCGCAGTCGGAAGGCATAATGAGGACGATACCGTCACCGCCAATACCGAAATGCCTGTCGGATAGTTTAACGGCAAGCTTGCCGGGATCATTCGGAGCGGGATTGGAAATACAGTCGAAGTATATATAATCGTTGCCGAGTCCCTGCATCTTTGTAAATTTCATAGTCATGGTATCAGCTCCTTTGAGATCAATAGTTTTTCGTTATTCGAACACACGAAAATCAATTTTTAATTTGTTCTGCAGTACCGCTTTCAAATGGACGGAGTATGCCTTCCGAGAAAGGCTTTACGAAAACTTTACGCTTCTGACTTACAGCATATTCGTATAGTGCATCAGGTAATTGTCGACCTCTTTCGCCGCCGCGCGCCCCTCGGCTATCGCCCATACAACAAGACTTTGCCCTCTTCTCATATCGCCGGCTGCAAATATTTTCTCCGCACTTGAAGAGTACCCGCCGTCCGCCGTCTTGACGTTTCCTCTTGCGGTCAGCTCCGTGCCAAAAGCTTCTGCAGTGTATTCGTCTGCGCCCAAAAAGCCCGCCGCTATCAGTACCATCTCACATGGGATCATTCTCTCGCTGCCCTCGATCGGCGTCATAACTGTCCTGCCGCTTTCCTCGTCTTTCTTCGGTGTGAGCGAGATAAGCTCCGCCGCCGTCAGATCGCCGTTCTCATCGCCGATGAGCCGCTTGATAGTCGTCTGATACTCCCTCGGGTCATGCCCGAATACAGCTGCCGTTTCCTGCTGACCATAATCGGTCTTGCACACTCTCGGCCACTGCGGCCATTCATTTCCGGGCGCTCTCTCGTCGGGCAGCTTCGGCATCATTTCCAGCTGTGTGATCGAACTGCAGCCATGGCGCATACACGTTCCTATGCAGTCGTTGCCGGTGTCGCCGCCGCCGACTACTATTACATTTTTTCCTTTTGCGCTGATGTAACCGCCGTTCTCATACGAACCATCCAGCAGCGCCTTTGTAGTTGACTTCAAAAAATCCACCGCAAAATACACTCCGTTAAGCTGCCTGCCTTCAACGTTCAGATCACGGGGCTTTGAAGCGCCGCAGCACAGAACTACTGCGTCATACTCCGCCGTCAGCTCATCCGCAGAAATATCTTTCCCGACGTCAACGCCCGTTTTGAACACGACTCCCTCCTGCTCCAGCAGCGAGATCCTCCTCGCTACAACGCTCTTGTCAAGCTTCATATTCGGGATACCGTACATCAAGAGTCCTCCCGCGCGATCGGAACGTTCATATACGGTTACAGAGTGCCCACGCTTGTTCAGCATATCGGCGCAGGCAAGCCCCGCAGGACCCGAACCAATGACCGCCGCCTTCTTACCGGTGCGTACTTCGGGCGGAGCCGGTTTGATAAATCCATGTGAAAAACCATACTCTACGATCGCAAGCTCGTTGTCGTGTATCGTGACCGGCGTGTCGTTCATTCCGCAGGTACAGGCAGCCTCGCATAAAGCCGGGCACACCCGCCCCGTGAATTCGGGGAAGTTATTGGTCTTCAAAAGTCTGCTCAGCGCATGGCGGCGGTGTCCGCTGTAGAGTTCATCGTTCCATTCGGGGATCAAGTTGTGAAGAGGGCAGCCCGACACCATGCCGTTGAGCTTCATCGCAGACTGGCAGAACGGAACTCCGCAGTTCATGCAGCGCGCCGCCTGCTGCGTTCTCTTCTCCATATCAAGCGGTTTGCGGAACTCGTCAAAGCTTTTGATCCTCTCTGTAGGATCGAGAGTTTCGTTGTTCTCTCTGTTATATTCAAGAAATCCTGTTGGCTTTCCCATTGTTCTGCTCCTCCCTACTTCGTGACTGCGTAAAATGCTTCAAGCACTGCCTGTTCATGGGGAGTCCCCTTCTCTTCAAAGTGTCCGACTGCGCTCAGCATTCTGTTGTAATCGTTCGGCATGATCTTCTTAAAATTCGGCAGATATTCATTGAAGTTTTTCAGCATTTTTGCTGCAAGCGGCGAACCTGTCGCCTCACTGTGCTTCTCGATCATGCCTTTAAGCTCTTCGATATCGTGCTTTTCCGTAAGCTCGCTCATCGTGACAAATTCCTTGTTAAGCTTCAGATACAGATCGTGATGCTCATCATACACATACGCAATACCGCCGCTCATGCCCGCTGCAAAATTGCGCCCCGTTGCTCCCAGAACAGCAACTCTTCCGCCTGTCATGTATTCGCAGCCGTGGTCGCCAACGCCCTCGCATACGGCGTATGCGCCCGAATTGCGCACGCAGAATCTCTCGCCCGCGATACCGTTGATGTACGCCTCGCCTGCCGTTGCGCCATAGAGAGCTACATTTCCGATAATGATGTTTTCTTCCGCCTTGAATCTGCTGTCTTTCGGCGGGTACACTATCAGCTTGCCGCCCGAAAGTCCCTTGCCGAAGTAGTCGTTCGAATCGCCCTCAAGCTTCAGCGTCAGCCCCTTGGGGATAAAAGCTCCGAACGACTGTCCGCCGCCGCCCGTACACATGACCGTATACGTATCGTCATCGAGAGATGAACCGAATTTCTCGTTGATGACCGAACCGAAAACCGTACCAAGCGTTCTGTCGGTACTGCTTACGTTTACACGAACCGTCTTCTTTGTGCGGTTCTTCATCGCTTTTGCAAATTCGGGCAGCAGTCTGCGGCAGTCGATAGTTTTTTCAAGTTCAAAATCATAAACGTTGTCGGGATCGAAGCGAGTGTTGTCTGCGTTTGCATATTCACGATCCAAAATGCCCGAAAGATCGACCATCTCTGCTCTGTCGGTAAGAAGATCCTTTTTAACGCTCAGAAGGTCTGTCCTGCCAACAAGCTCTTTGACAGTACGAATGCCCAGCTTAGCCATGATCTCCCGCAGCTCCTGCGCAATAAATCTCATGAAATTGACGATATATTCCGGCTTTCCCGCAAAACGTTTTCTTAGCTCCGGATCCTGCGTTGCAATCCCCACCGGGCAGGTGTCGAGGTTGCATACCCTCATCATGACGCAGCCCATAGTAACAAGCGGCGCAGTCGCAAAGCCAAACTCCTCTGCGCCCAGCATCGCTGCTATGGCAACGTCCTTACCGCTCATCAGCTTGCCGTCCGTTTCGATTATTACTCTTGAACGCAGACCGTTTTTGATAAGCGTCTGATGAGTTTCTGCAAGTCCAAGCTCCCACGGCAGTCCCGCATTGTGGATCGAGCTTGCAGGCGCTGCGCCTGTACCTCCGTCATACCCCGAGATCAAAACGACCTGCGCGCCCGCCTTTGCAACGCCCGCTGCGATCGTACCCACTCCCGCTTCGGACACCAGCTTTACCGAAATTCTCGCACGGCGGTTTGCGTTTTTCAGATCGTAGATAAGCTGCGCAAGATCCTCGATCGAATATATGTCGTGATGAGGCGGAGGCGAAATAAGCGATACGCCCGGCGTTGAATATCTGTTCTTCGCTATCCATGGGTATACCTTTTTCCCCGGAAGATGTCCGCCCTCGCCGGGCTTTGCGCCCTGCGCCATTTTGATCTGTATCTCCTGCGCGCTCAGAAGGTATTCGATAGTCACGCCGAATCTGCCCGAGGCTACCTGCTTGATCGCGCTGTTGCGGTCTGTTCCCAGGCGTTCTCTCATTTCGCCGCCTTCGCCGGAATTTGACTTGCCTCCGATCATATTCATCGCCTTCGCCATACACTCGTGAGCCTCCTGGGAGATCGAGCCGTAGCTCATTGCGCCCGTTTTGAAACGCTTCACTATCGACTCAACAGGCTCCACCTCATCGAGCGGGATCTCGCTGCATTCGCTGAAATCAAGCTCCATCAGCCCTCTCAGCGTATGAGGCACACTGCCGCTGTCCACCATGGCGGTGTATTCCTTGAACCTCTTGTAATCGCCTGTTCGTGTCGAGTCACGAAGCGCAATTATTACCTCGGGAGAGTACATATGATCTTCTTTGTCTGCGCCGGAACGCAGCTTGTGGCTGCCGACGCTGTCGGTCGTCGTGTCAACGCCCAAGCCCAGCGGGTCGAACGCGTGATCGTGGCGCCACTCAACGCCCTCGTCTATCTCCTCAAGCCCGATACCGCCCACACGGCTTACGGTATTTGTAAAGTATTTATCGATCACGTCCTGCTTGATACCGACCGCCTCGAAGATCTGCGACGACTGATACGAATGTATCGTGGAGATACCCATCTTAGAAGCGATCTTCACAATGCCATGCAGAACAGCGTTGTTATAATCATCTATGGCCGTATGATAATCCTTGTCGAGAAGCCCCTTGTCGATCAGCTCACTGATGCACTCCTGCGCCAAATACGGATTGACGGCTCTTGCGCCGTAGCCCAGAAGCGCCGCAAAGTGATGTACCTCGCACGGCTCTGCGCTCTCGAGGATAATGGACACCGCCGTGCGCTTTTTCGTCCTTATCAGATACTGCTCAATTGCAGAAACAGCAAGCAGCGAAGGAATGGCCACATGGTTTTCGTCAACGCCTCTGTCGGACAAAACGATGATATTGGCTCCTTTCCTGTACTCCCTGTCACACGACACGAACAGCCTGTCAAGCGCACGCTCCAAAGGCGTATTTTTATAATACAGAAGCGACACTTCAGCCACCTTGAACCCCGGGCGGTCGATCGCCTTGATCTTCATCAGATCGACAGACGTCAGTATCGGATTATGGATCTCAAGCATATTGCAGTTTTCAGCTTTTTCCTCAAGAAGGTTGCCGTCAGAACCTACGTACACTGTTGTGTCGGTCACTATTTCTTCACGGATAGCGTCGATCGGCGGGTTAGTCACCTGCGCGAATATCTGCTTGAAATAGTTGAACAGCGACTGGTGCTTTTCCGACAAAACCGCAAGCGGGATATCTGTTCCCATCGCCGCAGTTGCCTCGCCGCCGTTTTTCGCCATTGGCAGGATAGATTCCCGTATCTGCTCATAGCTGTAGCCGAACGCCTTGTACAGGCGGTCACGCTGCTGCTCAGTGTGGTTCTTGACCTTGTGGTTCGGAATAGGCAGATCATGCAGACTTACAAGATTGCCGTCAAGCCACTCGCCGTAAGGACGCGCAGCGGCATAGCGCAGCTTACATTCCTCATCGGAGATAACACGCTTTTCATTCAGATCGACCAGCAGCATTTTACCGGGACGAAGGCGGTTTTTCTCAACGATGCTGTCAGAGGCTATCGGCAGCACGCCGACCTCGCTTGAGAGGATAAGCATATCGTCATTTGTGATGTAATATCTTGACGGACGAAGACCGTTTCGATCAAGCACAGCTCCCACAGTGTCGCCGTCTGTAAAGAGTATAGCCGCAGGGCCGTCCCACGGCTCCATCATAGTGGAATAGTAACGATAGAAATCACGCTTTTCACGGCTTATAGTTCTGTCATTCTTATACGGTTCAGGTATAGTCACCATGACAGCCTTCGGCAGATCCATACCGTTCATCATAAGGAATTCAAGCGTGTTGTCGAGCATTGCGGAGTCCGAACCTTCCGCATTTATAACAGGCAGGATCTTATCGATATCGTCCTGCATTACGGGCGAAGTCATGGTTTCCTCACGGGCAAGCATTCTGTCGGCGTTGCCTCTGATAGTATTGATCTCGCCGTTGTGAAGGATCACTCTGTTGGGGTGTGCGCGTTCCCATGACGGGTTTGTGTTTGTCGAGAAGCGGGAGTGAACAAGCGCAAGCGCGCTTTTGTAGTCGTCCTGCTGCAGATCGAGATAGAAGCGGCGAAGCTGCCATACGAGGAACATACCCTTGTATACGATCGTTCTTGACGAGAATGAACATACATAGGTGTTGTCGTTGCTCTGTTCAAACTCACGTCTTATCACATACAGCCTGCGGTCAAAATCTATGCCCGCTTTAAGATGATCCGGCTTTTCAACGAAGCACTGCATGATGCAAGGCATACAGTCAAGGGCTTTTTTGCCGATAGCTGCGCTGTCGGTGGGCACCTCACGCCAGCCCAGAAAACGCACGCCCTCTTTTTCGCAAATGATCTCAAGCATTTTTTTCGCCTGACTGCGCTTTAATACGTCCTGCGGAAAAAAGAACATTCCCACGCCGTATGTGCGTCTTTCGCCGAGATCTATTCCCAGCTTTCCGGCTGTCTTCTTAAAGAAGTCGTGAGATATCTGCACGAGTATACCGACGCCATCGCCCGTTTCGCCCGCAGCGTCCTTGCCGGCGCGGTGCTCCAGCTTTTCAACAATCGACAATGCGTCATTCACGACCTTGTGGCTTTCTTCACCCTTTATGCTGACGACCGCGCCGATACCGCAGGCGTCATGTTCAAATTCCGGGCGGTAAAGCGTATGCTCCTGATCATTACTGAAATTTTTCATTTTATCTTACCTCACTTTGAAACAGCCGCTTCGACAAGCCCCTTAAACAGCGGGTGAGCCTTGTTCGGTCTGCTTTTGAATTCGGGGTGAAACTGTACTCCGACATAGAAACGGTTCTTCCCGACCTCAACGGTCTCAACGATACTTCCGTCGGGAGACGTTCCGCTGACCGTAAGTCCGTTTTCGCTGAGGATCTCTTTGTAGTCGTTATTAAATTCGTAGCGGTGGCGGTGACGCTCCGATATCTCGTCCTGCCCGAAGCAGTCGTACAGGCGGGTGCCTTTTTTCACTTTGCACCTGTACGCCCCGAGCCGAAGCGTACCGCCCTTGTCGATATCACTGCTCTGGTCGGGCATGAAATCGATGACCTTATTCGGCGACAGCTCGTTAAACTCACGTGAATCGGCGTCCGCAAGCCCGCAGACACTTCGCGCAAATTCAATGACGGCGATCTGCATACCAAGACATATTCCCAGGTACGGAAGATCGTTTTCTCTTGCAAATTTTGCGGCTGATATCATTCCGGGGATACCTCTGCTGCCAAATCCTCCCGGTACAATGATCCCGTCACAGTCCTTTAGTTTTTCGGCGGCATTCCGGTCGGTGATCTCCTCGCTGTCGATCCAGAGGATCTCCGTGTTGACTCTGCATTCGTAACCCGCATGACGAACCGCCTCGGCGACCGACAGATAAGCGTCATGCAGCTGGACATATTTCCCGACAATCCCGATATTTACCGTTTTATCCCTATTTGCAATATTCGAAAGCATTGTGTTCCACTCGTCAAGCTTCGGCGGGGGCGCTGTGATCTTCAGCTTTTCGCACACAACATTTGAGAAATTGGATTCCTCAAGCATGATCGGCGCTTCATAGAGGATCGGCACGTTTGTATTTTGGATAACGCAGTTTTCCTTGACATTGCAAAACAACGAGATCTTTTTGAATATCTCCCGTTCAAGCGGCTCATCGCACCGCAGAACGATTATATCGGGCTTTATGCCCATTCCCTGAAGCTCCTTTACGGAGTGCTGAACGGGCTTTGTTTTATGTTCATTTGAGCAGTGAAGATACGGCAGCAGCGCCACATGGATATAACAAACGTTATCCTCGCCCGCCTCAAGTCCGACCTGACGTATCGCCTCGATAAACGGCTGACTTTCGATATCGCCCGTAGTGCCGCCGATCTCGGTAATAACAACGTCAGCGCTGCTCTTTCTGCCGACATTATATATAAAATGCTTTATTTCGTTTGTAACATGAGGAATGACCTGAACCGTTTCTCCCAAGAACTCGCCTCTGCGCTCCTTATTCAGGATATTCCAGTAGACCTTGCCCGTGGTGAGATTTGAATATTTATTCAGATCCTCATCGATGAATCTCTCGTAGTGTCCGAGATCGAGATCGGTTTCCGCACCGTCCTCGGTAACGAAAACTTCGCCATGCTGATATGGGCTCATCGTTCCGGGATCGACATTTATATACGGATCCAGCTTCTGCGCGGCGACTTTAAGTCCCCGTGCTTTCAGCAGTCTGCCAAGCGACGCAGCGGTAATTCCTTTTCCCAACCCCGAAACAACGCCGCCGGTCACAAAAATATATTTAGTCATTTTTTATCGTCCTTTATAATTAGAATTTATGCAGATATTCAAGATCTCAACACTACAAGTTGCTATATGGTTCGATAGAGCACAGCGAAAAGCTTTCGCTATGCCTTTTTTCATGTGTAAACGTTGCTTACTGCTGTTCTCGCCGCCCTTGCGGCGATGTGACTGCTTGAGTTAACACGAACAGACATCACCGTCAAGCACCCGCCTTGCGGCGTCCGCTTTTTTCAGTCCGTTGTCCATCGCTAATTTTTCAATGTACCTGTGTGACTGCTCCTCGCTCATGCCGTCCCGTTCAATAAGAACGCTCTTCGCTTCATTCACTAATTTCAGTTCCAAAAGCTTCTGCTCCAGTCTTTTGGCGTTTTGCTCAAGCTGCCTGATCTTCTCGTCAGATGCGGCGATCACCTTCAGGCTTTGATACAGCATCGCCTTCGTTACCGCCTTTGACAGTGTAAGCACTCCGAACGGCTCCAGCTTGTATACAGCCTTTTCGTACATATCGGGCTTTACAAGCACCATAACTCCGCAGCTTTTGGAACAGTCCTGCGCAAGCTTCGCTCCGAATTCGTCCGCCAGCGGAATGTTTATCACAATAATGTTTATCGGAGTTTTTCGAAGTGTTCGTCTTGCTTCGGCGGCATTCCCGACTGTATGCACGGGATAAAATTCGCTCTGCGGCATTGCGCCTTTGATGAACTCCTCTGCCCGCTGATCCTTCGAAACGATCAGCACGCTTTTCTGCCCCCACAGCATAGACTCACCTCCTTAAAAGCTCTGTTTTCAACACGCGCGCACAACCCATAGGCTTGTGCGGTTATTTTTCTACGCTCAGACCGCTTTCGCTGTTATCTCAAAAAACCAAGCGGCAGATATTTCTTCACAAAGTCGCTGCTCATCGCCTTGGCTCTGGCTTCTGCATAACTGCCGGGCAGGCGTTCGAGCGTTTTTGCAAATTCCTCGTCTATTGTATATAGATTTTTGTCGATCGAATCCGGCGGCTGCTTATCGTTCTCGATCCCCTCAAGCGCCGCATATATCAGCAATCCATACGCTACATAAGGGTTGATCGTCGGATCGGGCGACCTGAGTTCCATTCGCTTCAGCTCACCCTTCGCCGCAGGTATCCTGACAAGCTGCGAACGGTTCTGGTGCGACCATGTAATGTACTTCGGCGCTTTGTCCTCTCCAAGCCGTTCATACGACTCGTCACACGGATTCAAAACTGCGGTGATCTCCGCAATTCTGTCGAGTATTCCCGCAAGCATTTGTTTTGAATAGTCTTTTCCGTCCTCCGACTTGACCGAAATATTTATATGCAGTCCGCTGCCGCTTTTTCCCTTTATCGGCTTCGGTGAAAAATCCGCATACAAACCGTTCATATCACAAACCGAACCCACCACCGACTTAAACGTAACAGCGTTATCTGCCGATGCGATCGGGTCGCTGTATTTGAAGTCGATCTCGTTCTGACCGGGTCCCATTTCATGATGAGATGTTTCGGGCATTATATTCATATTCATAAGTGTGAAGCAGATCTCCCTGCGGATATCCTCGCCTTTGTCCTGCGGCGCAATGTCCATATAGCCTGCGTTGTCGAACGGGATCTTTGTAGGCTGACCGACCTCATCACATTTAAACAGATAAAACTCAAACTCTGCGCCGAAATTAAAAGCGATCCCCTTCTCTCGTGCGCACTTCACTGCATTTTCCAAATATTTACGGCTGTCAAGCTCGAAAGGCGTCCCGTCCGGCTTCACGATATTGCAAAACATACGCACAACTCTGCCCTCGGAAGGACGCCAAGGCAGTATCTCGATAGTTTCGGGGATAGGCTTTAAGAAAAGATCGGAGCTGACCTCATCTCCAAAGCCTTTGATACTTGACGCATCAAAAGCGATCCCGTCCTCAAATGCTCTTTTCATTTCGGAGGGCATAATTGAAATATTTTTTTGTTTTCCTGCAATATCAACAAAAGCGAGCCTAATAAATCCAACGTCTTCATCTTTGTTGAATTTCATGATCTCATCATATGACCTATACATTTTTTGCTGCTCCTTTCCGGTGCTTCATATACGCTGCCGCTCTGACAAACAGCCATTGATTCTATCCTCACAGAACCGTACATTTTTCCGTATTTGTTCGAATTTCTTCAAGATGCAAACAGCATTAAGCCGGCATCTTTTTACATATTTGTCAAGTATTTGCGATTATTTATCATTTTTATATGCAATGTTAATAACACTAATTAATTATTATTTTTGTTAGTATGCTGTTTTTAAATTAAAATAGCGTTCACCGAAAAGAGGGTATACCCCTCAGTTCAATGAACGCCCTTGCTCATTTCTCAATGTATATATTTTATAGAATTACGACCGATTTGTCAAGATATCATTTGCTGAAATAGCGACGTTAAGACGACTGTTTTTTGTCATATTAGCTATATTTCAAATTCTCATTTTGCAGGATTTGATTTTTGATTATTCATTTTTGTCGTTTGAGGCAGTATTTAAGCCTCAAGATCCCCTAAAAAAAGCACACAGCCGTATCTCGACCGTGTGCGGTTATGCAAAAATTATTTGTAATTCTCGGTGATGACAGTGGTGTTTGGCTGAGCCGTCAGTCGGCGCACCTCATCTCGTGTAAGCTCTCTCCACTTCCCCTGAGGAAGCATTCCCAACTTGACCTGTCCTATCATCGTCCTTTTCAGCCTTGCGACTTCAAGACCCAGCTTTGCGCACATCTTGCGTATCTGACGATTTCTGCCTTCACGCAAAATGATCTCAAGCACCACTCTTCCCTCGTCGCGTTTGATAACATGAACCTCGCAGGGCTTGGTTCGTCTGCCGTCGATCACAATACCATCGCACATCTGCTGCACCTGTTCCTTTGTGATATCCGGGCGTACCGTAACTCTGTAGACCTTCGCTACGTGCTCCGACGGGTGCGTTACCTTGTTGGCAAAATCGCCGTCGTTCGTCATCAGCAGCAAACCCTCGCTTTCACGATCCAGTCTGCCCACAGGGTAAACTCTCGCGGGAACGTCCCGAACAAGTTCCGCTACACAGTGCCGCCCTTTTTCATCGTCCATAGTTGTGACAAAGCCCCTCGGCTTATGCAGCATTATGTAGTAGTACTTATTTTTTGCCGCAGCGCTTACGCGTCTGCCCTTGACCGTGATCTTATCTTTTTTGGGATCGACCTTGTCGCCAAGCTGCGCAGTTTTACCGTTGACCTTCACGCTGCCCTGAACGATCAGCTCCTCCGCTTTTCGTCTTGAAGCAACGCCGCACTGCGCAAGTACCTTCTGAAGCCTGATTTTATCTTCCACTTTTCTTTCCTCCGAAGCATTTTCAGATCAAATACGCCATACGTCCCAAGGGTCATAAAGCCATTATGACAGACCAATGCGCCAAGCTGCCGGCTTGTGGCTCAGCAGCCGATCATCTGAAAAAGCTGATTATATTTTCAATAAAAGATGTTTCACGTTCCGACAATTCGACATCGGAAGCCGCTGAAATATCTGTCTTTCCTGCGTATACGCCGCCTGTATAATATTTCAGTACACCGATCTGCTGACCGTTTTTCACAGGCGCATATAAAAACGGCGGTATCTCATACTTTACCTGGACGTCCCCGGAGCCTTGACACACAAGCGGCGGCTCGCCCACATTTGCCGTTACACTCTCGCTTTCACCGCCGACAACGCTTATTTCGACAGCCGCACTCCCGGCATTTGCCTGTGACATATTCATTTTATCGAATCCGTAATCAAAAAGCTCTGCATGATCGTTCCAGTCGTTCGGATCGTTGAGCGTCACGCAAATAAGCCTTACGCCGTCCTTTTCGGCGCAGGACACGAGAGTTCTCCCCGCCTTATCGGTGTAACCCGTTTTTCCTCCGACACAATATTCATATCGGCTGAGAAGTTTGTTTTCATTGTAATATGTCTGCGATTTACCCTGAGGTTCAACGAAATCGACCGTCACACTGCTGCCGGATACGATCTGCCTGAACGCATCGTTTTCCATACAGTGCGCCATCAGTCGGGCAAGATCGAACGCAGTGGTAAAGTGACCGTCTGCGTCAAGACCGGAAGGCGTCACAAAATGAGTATCAAAAAGCCCCAGGCTGCCCGCCTTCTCGTTCATCATGTCGGCAAAGCCCTCGCTGTTTCCGCCGAGCGTTTTTGCGATAGCGTTGGCGGCATCGTTGCCGGAAACCATCATCATTCCTCCGACCAGATCGCTAAGCCGCACGATCTCTCCGCTGTTCAGATACATTGACGAGCCTTCGGCGTACATATCCTCGGTGATCTCGATCTGCATATCATCAGCCGCCTGTATCGCTTCAATTCCCAATATCGCAGTCATGATCTTTGTCGTGCTTGCAGGCGGAAGGCGGACATTCTCGTTTTTTGCGGCCACCACCTGCGCGTTATTGGCGCAGTAAAGGCAATAGGCATATGCGCTCGCTGCGTTCTCCTCGTTCTCATCTGAATTTACCGCAAGAGTCAATGCAGCAGCCAAAACGCACCCCGCCGCAGCGCCTGCAATTATTTTCAGAAACACTCTTGTCTTACTCATTGTGACCGCTCCTTTGAATCCATATATAACCGCACAGGGAATTCCCCCCGCCTTTAAGGCGAGTTCCATTCTGCGTTCAGCAAGAGTTATAGTCAACGACATTAAAAATACCCCTTTTACTGATTCTTGACTGATTGCGGGGGTCTTTCCGGTCGCCCCCTGCACCCCTTCGGAATACTCTCTAAGAAAAATTATCTATGTCGCTTACTATAAATACACTGCCGAACGAACAAACCTGCGGCTTGTTTCTGCTTGTAGAAAGCAGAGCTTTTTAACAATATATGAATACGGGCGGCGGTTCATGCTAAATAACAAGCAGGATATGTGAATACTGTTTAACGATCGTTATTATTCAGACTCAAAATTCCCGCTTGTTTATCGATCTCCCCCTGATTCAAGGCACTATTATTTCAGAATACCTCGCCGTCAATATCGGCTGCTTCCTCGTCCTTATCCAAAGTCGGCTTCCTGCGGGTCGGCTTAGCCTCGGGGATCTCGTCGTCCTTTTTCTTTGCCTTGGTCTTCTTAAAAAGTTCGCCGACTTTATCCGTAATATCGGGGATCATGGATATAACTCTGTCCACTGCGCCGTCAAATTCCATATTAAGCATTTTTACATTGCCATTATTCACAACCAGAAACGCCACCGGCTGGATCGAAACGCCTGCGCCGCTGCCGCCCGCAAAATTATCCTTTGAGTTGCCGTTTTTATTCGGCAGATCGGAGCCGCCCGACGCAAATCCATAGCTCACCTTCGACACGGGGATTATGACCGTGCCGTCCGGACATATGACCGGTTCGCCGATGATGGTATTAACGTCCACCATCTGGCGAATTTTCTCCATAGTAGTATCCATCATATTTTCAAGATGATTTGCCATTATTATCAACCTCACTTAAAAGCTCTGCTTTCAACAAGCAAAGACATGCCTTCAGCGTGTACGTTCGGCAGGAATCTATACCCTGCTTAACGTAAGATGGACCCGCCGTCTGTATGAGGCGGATGACATCTCCTCTGCTGTTATATTCGGAATGCAATATATTCTTAAAAGCTCTGCTTTCTACAAGCAGAGATAAGTCGTAGGCTTGCACGTTCAGTAGGGGATCTTAACCCCTGAACGTTAGGTGAAACCCGCCGCCTTAAAGGCGTGGGACATCTCCTCTGCGGTTATATCAAAGCTGCCGTGCCTATTTGAACCTTACACTCAGAGTTCGCCCCGCAGCTTGTATTTTACAAAACCAACTAATGCCTTCACTGCCCCGATCACCGCCGCCCATGGGATCAACGATACCTCTGCGGCAATATCGGCTTCCATTTCCGTTTTATTGAAATCGGGGCGAATATTTATATTATAATCATCATATTTGACTACATTGAGTATTACGGCAAGCGCAGGATATATCCCGGCGCACAGTTTACCGTAGTTCACCGCCGTATCGGCGGCGTTATCGGAAGCCGCAGCGATATCAATATTCAGCGTTCGTATACGCAGCGACTGAAATATAGGCTTCAGCAGACCGCTCACAAGCTCCGCTATACGCTTGAACGCTGTTATTATAGCTTCCAGCCGACCTTTTTTCCAAAATCCCTTCAGCCATTTAAGAATTGGATTTGTTTTTTTGGGTTTTTTGGGCTTTTTTCGCTTTTGAGTTCCGGGCGGCTTTCCTCGTTTCCGCGTACCGTCAGCAGCCTTTGCCCGGCTTTTCAGCAGTGTATTTCTCTCTGCCGGGCCTTTGTTTTGTGACTGTTCGTCAGGCTTTTTTTTGCCAAAACGCCTCGGCTTTTCGGACTTCTTTTTCTGCTGCGCTGCCTTTTGTTCTTCATTGATAGGAATATTTATTTTCAGAAATAAGTATCTGATTTGCAAATATATATCATCAGTATAATGTACAAACAATCTTGTCGGCACAGCCAGCGCAGCCGCTATTATTATCAGCACCGCAAGCAGAGTCCACAGTATTATTTTTAAAACTATCAATACCGCTCACCCTTTGATAATTACTGCTCCCGGCCGCCGTCGCCGGAGTCCTTTTTCTGCTCGATAGGCGGCAGCCCTTCCAGATCCTCGATGCCAAAGCATCTCAAAAAATGCTCGGTAGTACCGTAGACCAGCGGACGCCCTGGCAGTTCCAATCTGCCTTTCTCCTCAACAAGCCCCTTCTGACACAGGCTCGTCATAACTCCGGAGCAGTCAACTCCTCTTATCTGCTCAACGAAAGCTTTCGTTACCGGCTGATTGTACGCCACCACAGCCAACACCTCCATCGCTGCCTGCGACAAAGGGGTATTTTTCTTCATATCCATGACCCTGCGGACGTACTGTCCATACATTTTGTCGGAGCACATCTGCAGACTCTTGTTAAGGCGAATGATCTTTACGCCGTGACCCTTATATTTTTCAATAAGCTCATCGGCAGCGTCGCGAACCGAAGCGGTATCCAGCTCCAGCGCTGCCGCAATTCTCTCGACCTCCACCGGCGTACCGCTTGCAAACAGTATTGCCTCGATCGCCGCAGCTGTTTCTTCTTTAGTCATTTTGCGGCTCCTCCTTTTTGACAAGCTTCACCACTGCGTCATCACCGTCGCCCTCGACCCTGATACGTTTTCCCTTTACAAGTTCAAGTATCGCCAAAAAAGTTGCGACTAATTCAGGCTTGTCCTCACATTCGTAAAAAAGCCTGCTGTAGGTCGACGTACCGCTGCGGCGCAGTGTTCTCAGAACTCTGACAATCCTTGAACCAACGGGAACGATCCGCCTTGCAACGATTCCCCGAAAGGACTCCGCAGACGGCGGCAGCTTACGCTTTCCCCGCCCGGCCGCTCTGAGATAAGCCTGAGCAAGCACAATGGCGTTGTGGGTTCGGGTATATGTCATGTCGTAATCCACCTTTGAGGGTTCGCGGCAAAAATTATCGAAGGACACCAGCCCCGCCATCACAGCGGCAATACGCTTGCACTCACGATATTCAAGAAGCTGACCCGTCAGCTCCTTTTTCATCTCCTCCACTTCCTCTTCATGCTTTGGCAGCAGCATGGTTGACTTGATATACACAAGCCGCGACGCCATTTCGAGGAATTCCGAGGCTATCTCCATTTGCTCTTCCTGCATTTCTTTTATTTTTTCGGTATACTGTTCCAGCAAAAGGGATATTTCTATATCATATATATTAAGTTTGTTCTTTGCTATCAATGTCAGCAGCAGATCCAGCGGCCCTTCAAAAACGGGCAGCGAATAAGTTATCTGTTCCACAGCCTGACACCCGATCAAAACAGCGTAAACGGCAGCATGGCAACAGTATAGAGAAGCGTTGTCAAAAGTGCTGTCGGCAGCGCCATGATCTTGTCTACTATATTAGTCATAACAAGTATCACAAGTATCCAAGAAAGCTTTTGTTCGTTCATAAGCTGTTTTTGATACAGATCCTCCGGCAGAAATGCGCCGAGTATCTTCGAGCCGTCAAGAGGCGGCAGCGGGATAAGGTTAAACACGGCAAGCCCAATATTCACGCTGACATAATAGCCGAAAAAAGCATCTACCGCCTGAAACCATATCGTATCGCCGAAATTGACCGCTAAAAACCACGACCAGCAGACCTCAAGGATACAGCCGACAAACGCAGCGATGATATTGGCGGCAGGGCCTGCCAAAGCGACTAAAGCCATATCACGCTTGGGATTTTTCAGCTTGTACATATTGACGGGAACGGGCTGCGCCCAGCCGAACCCAACAAGCAGCAAACAAAGCGAACCCATCGGATCGATATGCTGAAACGGATTAAAGGTAAGGCGGCCTGCACGTTTGGCGGTATCGTCGCCGAGCTTATTCGCCACGAATCCATGGGCAAGCTCATGAAACGGCAAAACAATAAATATTACGGTCAGCGTTGCAAGTATGTGCATAATAATATCCACAAAATCGATATGACCGCCGCTGTTCAGAATTGAATATAGCATAAGATTTCCTTTCTCACAATAGAAATGGCAGTAATTGAAAACAGTCCCTCTATTCTATTTATTATATAATATCCCGAGGAAAAATACAAGATATAATAAAAAAAATCCCACGGCCTTTGAACGAGTAAATAATTTTTGAACAACACTTCTTTTTTGGGGACATTCTCTGCCAGAATGTCCCCTCTTTCAAAACAGTCCACCGGACTGTTTTGAAATTCACCCCTTA
>CACZCM010000011.1:59617-62181 GCA_902779615.1 uncultured Ruminococcus sp.
ACCGACCGACGCGGTTGGGAACCGTCCCCGACGGCAGCGGAGACCTCTGCCTTTGGAAACCGCAATCTTTTTTGAAAAAAAGATTGATCAAAAAACTTTTAGATAGGGCTTAGTTCATATTTTGTTAACTCATTCAAAAGCCGTGAAAAAAATCCCACGGCTTTTGGATTAGTAAAAAACTATTAATTAAAAGTTGTTCACATTTTATTAGCACAAAGTTTTCGGCAAACCTTTTTTAGAATTACGCATTGCGAATTATGAACTGCCATCTGTTCCCACTGCCGTCGGTTCTGCATATAATAAATCAGGGCATCGCCCTCTTGGTTTCCTTGGATTTATTTGAAGGCTTGCCTGCCGACCCGACCGATTTATTTTGTATGTTGACTTTGGCGGGCTTGTTGCGATAAAATTTGTCTATAAGTTCAGTATAACCGCAGATCATGTCCCCCGCCTCTAAGGACGGCGGATCCCATATTCCGTTGAGCAGATAGTACGATCTCCAACTAAACGGAACTTAAACCTGCGGCTTGCATCTGCTTGTTAAAAGCAGAGCTTTGAAGGAGGCTTTCGGTATGTATGAGATGAAAAAAATTTGTATCATCGGCGGAGATGTGCGTATGTATCGCCTTGGCCGTCAGCTTGAAGAGAGCGGCGTGAACGTTTCGTTTTTTGGGTTCGAAAAGATCCCTTTCGCTCGTTCGTGCGCCTCGCTTGAGGATGCGCTAAGCGGCTGCGGCTGCGTGGTGCTGCCGGTACCGCTTTCAAGAGATGAGCAGACGGTATTTATGCCGCTTTCCGACACGGCGCTCCGTCTTGACGGCCGCCTTGCCTCTCTTCTTAAAGGCAGGCGAATATTTACGTCCAACGCCGCCGCGCTTGCAAAGTCGGGAGATTATGAGCCGAACATGATATTCGATTATTTCAACAGAGAGCCGGTCAAGATCGAAAATGCCGTTCTGACGGCGGAGGGCGCAGTATGTGAAGCGATCAAAAACAGCGACCGAGCGCTGTATCTTTCACGGTGCCTTGTTGCAGGCTACGGTCGTATCGGAAAGCCGCTGTGCCGACTGCTGCGTGCGTTCGGAGCGAACGTTGCGGTCAGCGCACGCCGTGATGATGACCTGACTTGGATCGGCGCAGAAGGTTTTTTGCCCGTTCACACAGCTAAGCTTGCGCAAAGCGGCAGATACGACTTCATTTTCAATACAGTCCCGAGCCTCATATTCACGAAGGAAGTACTTGAAAGAACTGCGGCAGATGCGCTGGTGATCGACCTTGCGTCGCTTCCCGGCGGAGTTGACAAGGACGCCTGCGCAGCGCTTGGGATAAAGCTGATCCATGCTTTGTCACTCCCGGGCAGGATCTCGCCCGACGCAGCGGCGGCTGTTATTAAGAAATCACTGATGAGCATCAATTCCGAAAACGAACGGGTTGACCTATAAGGACGAAATAATTGCAGCGAGATCCTTCTGTAATACCGTTAGGCGAACCGAGAAACAGTATGAAAACAGTATCATGAGGAGGAATCTTTGTGGGAAAACCAACGATAGGCTATGCAATGTGCGGCTCGTTCTGCACGTTTGCGAAAAGCATGGAAACATTAAGAAAGCTGGCGGAAGAGGGGTATGACATACTGCCGATCATGTCGGAAACGGCATACGCCACCGATACACGCTTCGGCGCAGCCGAGGATATCGTGAGGGAAGTTGAAGAGATAACCGGAAAAAAGGTTATCCACACAATAAAGGACGCCGAACCGATAGGACCGAAGAAAATGTGCGACGTTATTTTGATAAACCCCTGCACGGGCAACACACTTGCAAAGCTGGCTGCGGGGATAACCGACACTGCGGTAACGATGGCAGTCAAATCACATCTCAGGGTACTGCGGCCTGTTGTTATCGCGCTGTCGTCAAACGATGCGCTGGGTGCAAACGCAAGAAACATCGGCGAAATGCTTGTTCGCAAAAACATATATTTTGTTCCGATGATCCGTGACGACGAGATAAACAAGCCGAATTCGCTGACAGCGATCCAGTCGAAAGCAGCCGAGTGCGCCGTTGAGTGCCTGAAGAAGGTCAGCGGAGAAGCGGGAATAGTAAGCGGCAATAGTCAACAGTGAATGACAGATAGTGGCGCAGACGCAGCATTTTGCGGCTGCGCCTGCGTTATTTGCTTCGCTGCGTAATCACCAATTACTCAAAGGCACGGCTGTACAAAAGGCTTGACGAAAGCTTTGAGTTAATAAAGTCTTAAAAGCTCTGCTTTAAACAAGCAGAGACAAAGCCAAAGGCTTTGTGCGTTCAGTAGGGGTATAAATCCCCTACTGAACGTGGGGATGGAACCCGCCGCCTATAGAGGGTGCGTGTCTCCGGTTGGGAACCGTCCCCGACGGCAGGCGAGACCCGGGGGACATTCCCCTCTGCGGTTATAGTGAACGGCATTTGAAATATCCTATTTAGGCGGTGGTCTTGACCTAAGCATAAAATAAATAGGCAAATTACCGTTATGCAGATGATTCGTCTATTTCTTTTACCAACCGCTCTATCGCCGCGAGGCGACCT
>CACZCM010000012.1:0-51743 GCA_902779615.1 uncultured Ruminococcus sp.
GCTCTTTTCTCATCTGTTCCCGGTAGCGTTCGGTCATGCAGCCCGTTGCGATCAACGCCTTTATCCGCCCTTCGGCTTTCAGCTTCGCAAGCTCCAGTATCTCGTCAATGCTCTCCTGCTTTGCGCTCTCGATAAAGCCGCAGGTATTTATTATCGCCACATCTGCCATCGCGGGGTCATCGTTGATCTTGTAGCCCGCTTCACGAAGAGTATTGAGCATCATCTCTGCGTCAATGCGGTTTTTTGCACAGCCTAAGCTGATTATCCCAACGGAATTCTCCATATATATTCCTCCGACTATTATTCTTCAAACTGACTGATCGCTGCGCTGATATCGCTCCACGAATACCCCAGCCGCTGTAGGGCAGCGATCGTCCTTCGCCGGAGCTTTTCGTCATCAAGCTTATCGGCGTATTTGCGTTCGATAAGCTCGACCAGCTGCTCCACGGGGTCGGCGTCAAATTCGCCCAGCACTTCCTCCGCCAATTCTCTCTCTATGCCCTTTTCCATGAGCTTATAGAGCGCGCCCCTTGGCGACAGCTTTTTAAGGTATATAAGGTCGTGAGCAAGCCGCCTTGAGTAGCTTTCATCATTCAAAAGCCCTACCTCCTCCATGCGGTCGCACACCGACTCGGCAGCGTCCTCGGACGTTTCGGATCTCAGCTTCTCGAACAATTTTTTTCTCGAATAATCACGCTGTGACAAAAGCCACAGCGCCTTTTCTCTTGCACGCTTTTTATCGGACTTTTCCAGAAGCTCCCGCAGCCGCTCGTCATCGATCACGCAGCCCTCTCGGACGCACTCCTCATACAGCACCTCGGTATCGAGCTTCATCGCATATTCGCCGTCGATATAAACAAGCGTCAGCTTCTTTTTGACGGGTTTCAGTTCGGTGATCGTCATACATCAACAGCAGCGATATCGAGATCGCTGTCATCTACAGCAGCCGCATTATCTTCGGGCGCCGCTGTCGGCTCGGGCATTTCAGCCGCAGGCATTCCCGAGGAAGCTTCCTCTTCCGGTCCTTCGTCTGCGCTCTTCTTTGCCTTTTTGAGCTTGCTGCCCTTCGTCAGCGGCTTGGTTGCGATCTCATCGGCTTTTTCGGTGATCTTCGCCTCCAACTCTGCCGCCAGCTCCTTATCCTCGCTGAGCAGGATCTTGACCTTGTCACGCCCCTGCGCCAAACGCTTATCGCCGTAGCTGAACCACGAGCCTGATTTAATTATCAGGTCGGCGCGAAGTCCAAGATCGACTATCTCGCCTTCCTTCGATATTCCCTTTCCGTACATAATGTCGAATTCAGCCTCACGGAACGGCGGAGCTACCTTATTCTTTACAACTTTGACCTTGGTATGAGAGCCGACCATCTCGCCGTTGACCTTGAGTGTTTCGACTTTTCTTATGTCAAGACGAACCGACGAATAGAACTTGAGCGCTCTGCCGCCGGGAGTGACCTCGGGGCTTCCGAACATGACGCCGACTTTCTCTCTCAGCTGATTGATAAATATCGCAACGCAGTTGCTCTTTGAGATAGCACCCGTCAGCTTACGAAGCGCCTGCGACATAAGTCTTGCCTGAAGTCCAACGTGAGAATCTCCCATCTCGCCCTCGATCTCCGCCTTCGGAACGAGAGCCGCAACGGAATCGACAACGATCACGTCGATCGCGCCCGAACGAACGAGAGCCTCCGTGATCTCGAGCGCCTGTTCGCCCGTATCCGGCTGCGACACGAGCAGCTCGTCAACATTAACGCCGAGAGCAGCCGCATACACCGGGTCCAGAGCGTGTTCAACATCGATAAATGCCGCCGTGCCGTTATTCTTCTGCCCCTCTGCAATGCAGTGGAGAGCAAGAGTAGTCTTACCCGAGCTTTCGGGGCCGTACATTTCAATTATTCTTCCTCTCGGCAAGCCTCCGATACCGAGCGCTATGTCGAGCGAAAGCGAACCTGTGGAAATGGAATCCACCTTCAGCTTCTCCTGCTTTCCCAAGCGCATAACAGCGCCCTTGCCGAACTGCTTCTCGATCTGACCAAGCGCAGTATTCAGAGCTTTTTCCTTATCAAATGCCATTGCAGCTCATCCTTTCTTTGTTCAAATTATCGGATATATGCGATCAACGCATATAAATATTCGTATTTGTATATTTATTGCGAATGCCGACTGTCTGCTGCGGCAGGACATTCGCCCGCACAATTCCAGTATCAATTATAACGCATTCCCAGATTTATGTCAATAAACAAACTATTAATCTGCGCGGAAATTCCACATGGAGATCATTTTTTAAAAGAATGTCATTTTTTTATTTCCCCGTCCGGCGCATCGGCTTCTTTATATGATGAAAAAATATATCTTATTGCGTTTCGCGTTGTTTTTTATTTTATTACACATATACAGACTTTTATGGAGTTCTGCCCCATCATTGTCATTAACTTAAGGTTCGATAGAGCACAGTATAAAGTTTTCGCCAAGCCTTTTTCAAAAGGCTTGCGGTTTCCAAAGGCAGAGGTCTCCGCTGCCGCGTCGGTCGGTGCTTCTGCTGCGCAGAGGTCTCGAGACCCGCACCCCCCACACCCTCGGCAGCTTTTTTGAAAAAAAGCTGCACAAAAAACTTTTAATTAACAGTTTTTTAACTCATTCAAAAGCCGTCGAAAATTCCAAACCCCCGACTTTACATTTTTTCACATTTATGGTAAAATAGATAATATGCAAAAATATCCATTTTGGAGGTGGCCGAAACGGACGTCAGAACAGGCGATGTACTTATCATGAAAAAGCCCCACCCGTGCGGGGAACGTAAATTTAAGGTACTCAGAGTCGGAATGGATTTTAAACTCGTTTGCTGCCGCTGCGGACGTGAAATCATGGCGCCACGTACCCGTATTGAAAAGAATGTCAAAAATATTACCCGCGCCGAGGAGAACGAGTGAGTTATGTTTGATAAGCTTGATGTGTTTGAAAAAAGAGCCGAGGAGCTGAACCAAAAGCTGTTTGATCCGGAAATTGCCGCTAACGCAGAGCAATACGCAGCTATAATGAAGGAGCTTTCCGAGATCGAGCCGATCGTGGAAAAATACCGTGAATACAAAACGGCCGTTCGGGACGAAGCCGATGCGAAGCTGATGCTTGCCGAGGGCGGCGATGAAGAACTCAAAGCAATGCTCAATGAGGAGCTGCGCCGTTCGGGTGAGGAGATCAAACGCTGCGGGGAAGAACTGAAGATCCTCCTGCTGCCGAAAGACCCCAATGACGAACGCAATGTTATTATGGAAATACGCGCCGGGGCAGGCGGCGAAGAGGCTGCGCTGTTCGTTGCCGCGCTCTTCAGAATGTACTCCATGTACGCCGAGAAGCGAGGCTTCAAGACCGATCTTATCGGAGCAAACGAAACGGGGCTTGGCGGCTACCGTGAGATCTCATTCATAGTAAACGGAAACGGAGCATTCTCAAGGCTCAAGTTTGAAAGCGGTGTCCACCGTGTCCAGCGTGTTCCCGATACCGAAAGTCAGGGGCGTATCCACACTTCGACCGTTACCGTGGCGGTACTTCCCGAGGCAAAGGAAGTCGAGCTTGAGATCGACCCCAAAGATCTGAAGATCGACACCTTCCGTTCAAGCGGCGCCGGCGGCCAGCATATCAACAAAACGTCCTCCGCCATCAGGATCACTCATCTTCCTACGGGAATGGTAGTTGAATGTCAGGACGAACGCAGTCAGTTCAAAAACCGTGACAAAGCGCTCAGAGTTCTGAAATCACGCCTGTTAAGCGAGAAGCAGCAGGCGCAGTCGGACGCTATCGCTGCCGAAAGAAAAGCGCAGGTCGGCACCGGAGAGCGAAACGAGCGTATACGCACCTACAACTTCCCGCAGTCGAGAGTGACGGACCACCGGATCGGACTGACGCTGTATAAGCTTGACGCAGTTATGAACGGCGATCTTGACGAGATCATAGACGCGCTAATCACCGCAGACCGATCGGCAAAGCTGACGAAGGAATAGGCTTTTAGCGGACGAATTATTCACCGCTTTTTCACATAATGAAAACATTACCGTTATAAATATGTAATATACTTACATTTATGGCATTCGGGATAAACAGATGTACAAGAGGAGGCGATCCCGGTGAGTGCAGAGCAAGGCAGAGCACGAAGGAATACCGGCGTATTTCCGGGCTTATCTGCTATAAGTTCGCCGGAACGCCGAACTTGTACGGCTATTTGTTTGGTTTGCTGTATTAAATTGGAATTCTGGTGCTGATATCGAGCTTGCGGGGCGCGCGCTTCGTGAAGGCAAACTGGTCGGGATACCTACAGAAACGGTATACGGGCTTGCCGCCAACGCATTAAACGGCAGCGCTGTCAGCAGTATTTTTGCCGCTAAGGGCAGACCTGCGGACAACCCGCTGATCGTACACATTTCCGATATAGATCAGATAAACAAGTGGTCGCTTGTGAGTGAAATACCCGAAAGCGCAAAAAAACTGATGGACGCCTTTTGGCCCGGCCCGCTTACTATTATAATGAAAAGGGGCAGCGTGCCCGACGAGGTGACAGCGGGACTTGACACTGTGGCGATACGATTCCCCTCTCACCCAGTCACGGGAAAAATAATTACTGCAGCAGGCTGTCCTCTCGCAGCGCCCTCTGCCAACACCTCCGGAAAGCCCAGCCCCACAACTGCCGAACACGTTTTCCACGACATGAACGGCAAGATACCGTTTATTGTTGACGGCGGCGCGTGCGAGGTCGGCGTTGAATCGACGGTCATAACAACAGCGGGCGATACCCCTGTGCTGCTGCGCCCGGGCGGAGTTACTTACGAGGAGCTTCAGGCGGTTCTCGGTCACGTTGAGATCGCTCACGCCGTATTGGAACGCATGAGCGACGGCGAGGTCGCCGCAAGTCCCGGAATGAAATACAAGCATTATGCGCCGAGCGCCAATGTGATATTGCTAAGCGGCAGCAGTGAAAAATATATCGATTATGTAAATCGTCACATGATCGGAAACAACGCCGCTTTGTGCTATGATGAGGATATTCCGTTCATAAACGGCAAAACATACTCATTCGGTCACATGGGTAATTACGACGAACAGTCGGCGCAGCTGTTCGGGGTTCTCAGACAGATCGACGAGGACGGCTGCGGGGTGGTGTATGCGCGCTGCCCGGACAGGACGGGCAAGGCAATGGCAGTGTATAACCGGCTTATTCGCGCCGCAGGTTTCGAGGTGATGGAGCTTGCGTGATTTTTTGATCGTAGGGCTGACAGGCCCCAGCGGTTCGGGGAAAAGCACCGTGTGCAAAGCTTTTCTCGATCGTGGTTTCTCCGTTATCAACGCCGATGAGATCGCCCACAGTGTTCTTGCGGAAGACAAGGCGTGCGCGCTTGCTCTGTGCGCCGCTTTCGGAAGTGATATCGCAGCCGACGGCGCAGTGATCGACAGAAAGCTCCTTGCGGAGAGGGCGTTCTCTTCGAAAGAAAACACGCAGCTTCTCAACGACATCACTCATCCGGCAATATTTCTCAGGACGCTTAAAACATGCCGAAGGCTGATAGACAGCGGAAACAGGAGAATAGTTTTTGACGCTCCGGTCCTGTTTGAAAGTCACGCGGAGATAATGTGCGACTGCACAGTGTGCATAACCGCGCCCGAAAATGTTCGGATCGATCGACTAAAGATGCGCGACGGGCTTAACGAAAATGCGGTCAGAAAACGTCTTTCGGCGCAGCATGGCGACGAATACTATACTTCGCGTTCGGATCACTGCATTGACGGAGGACGGCCGCTCGAAGACGTTATTCGCAGTGTGGATTCAGTGATCGACATTATAACAAATAGATTTATATAACCAAAGAGGGAATGTCCCTTAATGAACGCACAAGCCTATGGCTTGTGTCTGCTTGCTGAAAGCAGAGCTTTTATCAGTTTGGCAAGGCGGGTGAAACAATGGCAAAAAAATCGGCAGAAGAAACAAAAAAGAATATATCTTTTTCATTTGCGGTCGGAGGGCTTGCGGTGCTTATAGTTGTACCGATAGTTTTTTTTGTCATATCGACAGTTCTGCACAACAGGTCCTCGGGCGAGTTCAATAAAAGCGTCTACCCCATCAAATACGAGTACTACGTTGAAAAATACTCCAAGGAATTTGACGTTGACGTCTGCCTGATATATGGCGTCATTCGCACCGAAAGCGGCTTTGACCCCGAAGCGGTATCGCAGGCAGGAGCGATCGGTCTAATGCAGATCATGCCCGATACCTTTACTTGGCTGCAAAACTACCGAACGGAATTTATGCCCGAAAAAATACTCGATCCAAGCGAACTCTACAAACCGCAGGTCAATATCGAATACGGAACTTTTCTTCTGAAATTCCTGCTCGATCATTATGACGGCAACCGTTCGCTTGCTATAATAGCCTATAATGCAGGTTACGGCAATGTCGACACATGGCTTGCGGACGGTATCATTCAGCGTGACGTCACCGCGGAAAGCGTACCGTTTACGGAAACGTCAAATTATCTTACCAGAGTGACGGAAGCGGCGGAGATGTACCGCAGCTTGTATTACAGCGACATGGAAAGCGATTTCCCCGAAAATGATACTGATACCTTCTCAAGCGGCAGCGACGGATCCGACACTAATGCGGACGAGTACGCTCCGAATGATGATATCGGAGATACATACGAAGATCAGGTATCCTCTTTTTCGGACGGCGCAGATGAAGACGAGCAGAACGGCGTTATGTATTACGATAACTACGAGAATTACGAAAACGAGTATTATTAACAGTACGGCGCTGTTCGTTCTTGTAGCTATGATATCTATATTTTTATAATTGATACAAATAATAATACAGAGGAGTGATCATTCTGAATAGCTTTAAAAGAGAGAAGATCGGGAACGGGATATTTTTCAGCACGATCTTGGACAACAGATTCAAAACATGCAGGATCACCGTTATTCTGCGAACCGAAATAGACGATAAAAAAAGCTCGGCATACTCGGCGGCGGCAGAACTTCTGACACGCTCCACCAAAGAATACCCGACGTTTTTGGAGCTTAGCCGCAGGCTGGACTCGCTCTATGGAACGGAGATCTCAAGCGGCTGCAGCAAGATCGGCGATACTCAGGTGCTGAGAATATCGGGCGTATGCATCGACGACAGATACAGCTTGGACGGAGAGCCGATCTACGCCGAAATGGCGAAGTTAATATGCAGCGCGATATTTGAACCGAACGCCGAAAACGGCGCATTCAGCGAAGCCGAATTCAAACAGGCACAAAGGCAGCTTATCGACAATATCGACGCGCAGTTCAACGATAAACGGATCTACGCAAAACGCCGTTTGCAGGAGCTTATGTGCGAAGGCGAAAAGTACGGCATCAGCTTGGTCGGCACTAAAGAGAAAGCTCAGTCGCTGACCGCAAAGAGCGTTTATGAAGCATACGAAGAGCTGCTGAAGACCGCTAAGGTAGAGGTATTGTGTCTGACCGGCAGCAGCGACACCGAAAGCGTCAAGGAGATCTTCACACGTGAATTTGCAAAAATAGACAGAGCGCCGCTCGACTGCTCGACAGATGTTATCAAAAAAGCAGGTAAGACGCGGGAGTTCACCGAAACGTACGACGTTACGCAGTCAAAGCTTCTGATGGGCTTCAGAACCGACTGCGCAGAACCTTCAAAAGACGTTCCCGCAGAAAACCTGATGTGCGCAGTCCTTGGCGGCACGGCGCACTCAAAGCTGTTCAATAACGTTCGAGAAAAGCTTAGCGTTTGCTATTACTGCTCTTCCGTTTATGATTCGGTAAAGGGTATTATGCAGATCGAAAGCGGCGTTCAGAAAGAAAATATCGAAAGGGCGAAAACTGCGATCTTAAACGAAGTTGAGCAGATGAAGCAGGGCAATATCACCGACGAGGAGATAGAAAGCGCAAAGCTCAGCATCACTAATTCTTACACGACCGTCACCGACACATCAGCCGGCACTCTCGGCTGGTATTTGTCACAGATCATGTTTGGCGAAGAGATACTGACGCCCGAGGAAAAGGCGCAGAAAATTAACGGCGTAACAAAAGAAATGATCGTCAAAGCGGCAAACAAGCTCAGCCTTGATACGATCTATCTGCTGACAAGCGAGGACAAGGAGGATGAAAATTAACATGGATATCAGAACAGTCGAAAGCAGTATTGTAAAAGATAAGTATTATGTTATAGATCATTCTTCGGGTCTGACGATATATGTCTACCCCAAGCCGGGATACAATTCATCATACGCAATTTTCGGCACAAATTACGGCTCCGTCAACACTCGCTTTAAGGTCGACGGAGGCGAGGAGATAGTCACTCCCGACGGTATCGCGCACTATCTGGAGCACAAGATGTTCGAAAGCGAGGACGGCGACGCATTCGCACGCTACGCAAAGACCGGCGCAAACGCAAATGCATACACGTCGTTTGAGAAGACCTGCTATTTGTTCTCATGCGGAGATCATTTCGAGGAGTCGCTTGAAATACTGCTGGATTTTGTTCAGTCGCCGTACTTCACCGCAGAAACGGTTGCAAAGGAACAGGGAATTATCGGTCAGGAGATCAAGATGTATGACGATTCACCGTCATGGAGAGTGATGTTCAACACGCTGGTGGGAATGTATCAGAAGCACCCCGTTCGAGTTGACATTGCGGGTACGGTCGAATCGATAGCCGAGATAACAGCTGAGAAGCTGTACCAATGCTACAACAGCTTTTACAATCTGCACAACATGGTGCTGTGCGTTGCAGGCAACGTAACGGCGGAACAGGTACTCAAAATCGCCGACAAGCTTTTAAAGCCGAATGAAAAGCATGATGTAGAGCCGATATTTGAAGACGAGCCTTATGAGGTAGGTCAGGAATATGTGGAACAGACCTTTGCGGTAAATATCCCAATGTTCGATCTGGGCTTCAAAGAAAAGGTCGGCGCAGAACCGATCACCTCGCAGCAGGCAGCGTACAACGACATACTGCTTTATGCGCTGGCGTCGCCGTCAAGCCGACTGTACAATGATCTATTGAACAGCGAACTGATCAACGACACCTTCGGCTACGAAAGACTGGAAGGTCCCGGCTACGCCGCAATTCTGTTCGGCGGTGAATCAAGAGAGCCTAAAAAGGCAGCCGAAGTAATTAAGAAACACATCGCCGAGCTGAAACAGAGCGGCGTACCTCAGGAAGAATTTGAGAGAGCGAAAAGAGCCGTTTACGGCAGCGTGATCTCAGATTTCAACTCCAACGACTCGATAGCAAACGTAATGGTAGATATGCATTTTGAACAGAGAGAGCTTTTCTCGTATGTTGACGCCATTGCCAACGCCACATTGGAAGACATAAACGCAAGGCTTGATGAAGTACTTGACGTAAACAACTGCACTTTATCGGTAGTTACCGCAGAGAAATAACAAAAACACGTCAATATGCAATTACTCCCTCACAGGATCTTTTATCCGTGAGGGAGTAATGTTTTTTGAAAAAAACTATATATTCGGTTTACTTCTTAACTACAATGTTAACAAGCTTGCCCTTAACGTAGATCTCCTTAACAATGTTCATGCCGTCGATCGCCGCCGCAACCTTTGCGTCAGCCTTTGCCGCTGCGATCGCTTCGTCATTTCCGGCGTCTGCCGCAATGTTCAGACGAGCCTTTATCTTGCCGTTGACCTGAACTGCGATCTCTACAGTTTCGTCCTTGCACTTCGCCTCGTCATACTCAGGCCACTTCTGCTCTGCAACAAGTCCTTCGCCAAGCTTTGCGATCTCCCAGACCTCTTCCGTTACGTGCGGCGCAAACGGATTGAGCAGCAGCGCAAAAATTCTCAATTCGCCCTTTGTAATGCCCTTCTGTCCGAACACGTTGATAAGCGACATTAGACACGCGATCGCCGTGTTGAATTTAAGCGTTTCGATGTCCTCGTCAACCTTCTTGATCGCCTTGTGGATATCGCTCTCAACCTCGCTGCGGATCTCGTCGCTGTCGATCACGTTCTCTGCAAGGTTGTAGAAACGTTCAACAAGTCTGCGGCAGCCCTTGATGCCCTTCGGATCCCACGGCGCGGCCTTCTCGAAATCACCGATAAACATCTCGTACAGACGAAGCGTGTCTGCGCCGTACTCGTTAACAACATCGTCGGGGTTGACAACATTTCCCCTCGACTTGCTCATCTTCACGCCGCCTTCGCCCAGAACCATGCCGTGGCTCGTGCGCTTTGCATACGGCTCGGGCGTGGGAACTGCGCCGATGTCATACAGGAACTTGTGCCAGAAACGGCTGTAAAGCAAGTGCAGCGTTGTGTGCTCCATGCCGCCGTTGTACCAGTCAACGGGCGCCCAGTAATTGAGAGCCTCCTTGCTCGCAAGCGCATTATCGTTGTGGGGGTCCATGTATCTCAGGTAGTACCACGACGAACCCGCCCACTGCGGCATCGTATCAGTTTCACGCTTTGCATCGCCGCCGCACTTCGGACACTTCACGTTGACCCACTCTTCGATATTCGCAAGCGGAGATTCTCCCGTATCGGTCGGCTCGTAGCTGTCAACCATCGGCAGCTCAAGCGGAAGTTCTCTCTCGTCCATCGGAACAAATCCGCAGCACGGACAATTAATGATCGGGATCGGCTCGCCCCAGTAACGCTGACGCGAGAACACCCAGTCGCGCAGCTTGAAGTTGACCTTCTCCTTGCCCTTGCCGTTTTCTTTAAGCCACTCCTTGATCTTGACCTTTGCCTCTTCGACCGTCAGCCCGTCAAGAATACCGCTGTTCACCATAACGCCGGTTGCGCAGTCGGTGAACGCTTCGTTTTGAACGTCGCCGCCCTTAACGACCTCGATTATCGGCAGATCGAACTTCTTCGCAAACTCCCAGTCACGGGTATCATGCGCCGGTACAGCCATAATTGCGCCCGTGCCGTATGAAACGAGAACGTAGTCCGAAATAAAGATCGGAATTTCCTTATCGTTTACGGGATTGATCGCGCGAATGCCCTTAATGAGCACACCGGTCTTATCCTTCGCCATTTCGGTGCGCTCGAAATCGCTCTTGCGCGCCGCCTGAGCCTGATATGCGCGAACCTCGTCTATGTTCTCGATCTTGTCAGCCCACTTGTCGATGTACGGGTGCTCGGGGGATACTACCATGTATGTTGCGCCGAAAAGCGTGTCGGGGCGCGTTGTATAAACCGTAAGAATATCGCCTGTTGTAGCGGTAAAATCGACCTCCGCGCCGGTCGAACGTCCAATCCAGTTGCGCTGCTGAAGCTTTACTCTTGACGGATAGTCAACCGTATCGAGATCGTCGGAAAGTCTTTCGGCATACTCTGTAATTTTGAGCATCCACTGCGACTTGACCTTACGAACGACCTCGCTGCCGCAGCGTTCGCACACACCGTTTACGACTTCCTCGTTCGCAAGCACGCATTTACACGAAGTACACCAGTTGACCGCCATTTCCTTTTTATAAGCAAGACCGTGCTTAAAGAGTTGGAGGAAGATCCACTGCGTCCACTTGAAATACTTCGGGTCGGTGGTGTTGACCTCTCTGCTCCAGTCGAACGAGATACCAAGCGACTGGATCTGCTTCTTGAAGCGAGCAATATTATTCTTGGTTACCTCGGCGGGGTGGATATGGTTTTTGATAGCATAATTCTCGGTAGGAAGACCGAAAGCGTCCCAGCCGATGGGGTAAAGAACGTTATAGCCCTGAAGACGGCGTTTTCTTGCAACGGTATCGAGCGCGGTGTACGGTCTCGGGTGACCTACGTGAAGTCCTTGACCGGAAGGATACGGGAACTCGATAAGAGCATAAAATTTCTCTTTATCGGAATTCTCCTCGGCATGAAAAACGCCTTTTTCCTCCCATCTGTCCTGCCATTTCTTTTCAATATCTTTATGAACGTATTTCAATGTAAATGATCTCCTTTACTAACAGTTTTAATGTTTTGTAACTATTCAGTACCCCTCCGTCTTCGCTGCCGCGTCGGTCGGTGGTGCCCAAGCGGACACAGGCAATTACGCGATTAAACAAGCCTCCCCTACAGGGAAGGTGGCACGGCGTTAGTCGTGCCGAAGGGGTTGCAAAGCGTATTTCAAGCGAATTAAAAGCTCTGCTTTAAACAAGCAGAGACAAAGCCAAAGGCTTTGTGCGTTCAGTAGGGGATTTATACACCTACTGAACGTGGGGATGGAACCCGCCGCCTATAGAGGCGAGGGACATTCCCCTCTGCGGTTATATATTTTTTATTAGGTTCCGAATAGTTACCATATTTTCTAAAAATCGATCGCCTTAATGACACCCCGCCTTAATTCTCGACAATGAGAACATCGGAAATATCTATCTCCTCGCCGTCCGCCCACAGCTTGTCAAGATCATAATACTCCCGAGCCTCTTCCGAGAACACATGAACTACAACGTCAACGTAATCCAGCAGGATCCAGCTGTCATTCTTGTGCCCTTCGATATGGCTGACGGTCTCGCCCGCCTCTTTCAGACGAAATTCGACCTCGTCCGCCAGCGCGCGGACCTGAGTTGAACTGAATCCCGTTGCGATCACGAAATAATCCGTCATTGCCGTTACTGCGTCAACCTTTATGACTTTTATGCCTGCGCCCTTCTTGCTGTCGATGGCCTTTGCCGCAAGCTTTGCAGTTTCCAATGATGTCATACTGTCACTCCTTTATTTCTATATGATATTTTTTTACTGATCGGTAATGCTGTAAAGATCGATCAGTTTTTTAAAAGCTCTTCATTCAACAAGCAGTAGGCTTGCGAGTTCATCAGGGGATATTTATGCAGCTGATGAACTTAAGACTTGATCCGCCGCCCTTAGATACGGGCGACATCTCCTCTGCGGTTATTTAGTACTACTTCATTGTAGCACGCAACGGCGTTCGGGTCAATAGCTGTATTTTTTTCGGCAAGCTCGGCTATACTGAACGAAAGCCCATAGATCATCGCCGATTCAAGGCTTTTATCCGCAAGCTCCCTCATCTTTTCAACGCCGCTGTAGTTCCTTTCTGCGCTCGTGAAATCCGCAATAAAAATACATTTTTCAAGCAGACTCATTCCCGCTCTTCCCGAGGTGTGATATCGTATTGCATTGCAGATATCCTCGTCCGCAACTCCTATCACATTCTTTACAAACGCCGCTCCCGACATTGCGTGCCACAGCTTCGGACTTGAAAGAACAAGGTCGTCAAGCGGAACGCTGTAACGCTTCATGATATCCAGCTGATCCTCGTGCGGAGTTTCCTTCGTGATATCGTGAAGCAGTCCCGCAAGCTTCGCCTTATCCTTGTCTGCACCGTAAAGCCCCGCAAGCCGAACTGCCTCATCGGATACATTGCAGGAATGCTGATACCGCTTCTCGCCCATTCTCGCCTTCAGCACCTTGTGCAGCCAGGGATAATTGATCTGCTCTTTGTTCATATATAGATAATGCGCATAGATATACCGCTCGACATCTTCGCAGACGTATTTTGAAATGCTCTTGTCGTTATAGACCGCAGCTCGGATCTGAGTGCTCGAAATATCGGACTTTTTCATATCAAGCACGATAGTTTCGGCGCCCATCGCCTTATACTTTTCGTCCATCTCATAAAGAAGAGTAACATCGCCGCCGCCCCGTGCAACAGTGCAGATCACCGCAAGCTTAAACAGCTCCTCGGGCTGTCTCCAATCAAGCAGCGACACAAACATATCTTCTCCCATTATCAGGTAAAACTCACTGTCGGGATAAATTTCCGAAAGCTGTCTGAGAGTATCTACAGTATAGCTTTTCCCCTCTCGTTCGAGTTCAATACTGCACACTTCCGCTTTTTTTATCTGCTTTGCGGCAAGCTGACACATCTCAAGACGTTCTCTGTTTTGAGCCATGTTTTCACTTGATTTATGCGGCGGGATATTGGTCGGGATAAGCAAAAGCTTATCCGGCTTCAGCTTCTTGACGAACGCTTGGGCAATAGATATATGCGCATTATGTATCGGGTTGAAGCTTCCTCCGTAAATGGCTATTTTACGTAACTTTTTCATTAAGATCAACCCTTTTTGTTTTTCTTGGGTAATTCGATTTTCGGATCCTTTTCGTTTCGTTTATACAAAACGAACTTGGAGCCTATCACCTGTACCACATCGGCTTTTACAGCTTCTGCGATCTGCTCTGCCGCCTCTCTGGCCGACAACTCGCAGGTTTCGAGAACTCTGCCTTTTATCAGTTCTCTTGCTTTAAGTGCGTCTGCTGCCTGCTTCTCGATCTGCTCGCTCATGCCGCCCTTGCCGACCATCAGTATCGTGTCGATACCGTTTGCAAGTGATCTCAGATATGCTCTTTGTTTACTGCTTATCATGTCATCTCTCCTTGCGGCACACCCGCCGCTTGTTCTGTACGTGTGCTTATCGCTCATTTTAACCTAATAGTTAATGCATCGCCTTGGAGCGGCGAGGGTACTTTATGCAAACCGTTAGTAAGGGACGCTTTCTGCCAAAGCGTCCCTCTTTCAAAACAGTCCCCCGGACTGTTTTGAAATTCACCCTTGCAAAGGGCCGAAACATACCTTCGGCGAGCGGGACTCCGTCCCTGCACCCTGCCCGCTTTTTGAAAAAAGCGGGGCAAAAACTTCGTGCTATGCTCTATCACACTTTAATTTTTCACTAAGCTCCCGCAGTGCCTTTCCTCTATGACTAACACTGTCCTTCTCCTCGGCAGTCAGCTGTCCGAACGTCTTGCCGCCGTCAGTCAGAAATATGGGATCATATCCGAAACCGCCGTTACCCATCGGTTTGTCGGCGATCACACCGTAACACTTGCCTTCCGCCGTAATTATCGTATCTTTATCAATAATGCAGCATATCGAACAGGTAAAATGCGCCGTGCGGTTCTGCTTCTCCACTCCGTCAAGATTTTTGAGCAGCTTTGCAATGCGCATACTGTCGTCCGCGCCCTCGCCTGCGTAGCGTGCAGAGTATACTCCCGGCTCGCCGTTTAAAGCGTCCACCGACAATCCCGAATCATCGGCGATCGAAGGCAGTCCCGTTCTCTCAAATGCCGCCTTCGCCTTTATATATGCATTCTCCGCAAAAGTCGTGCCGGTTTCCTCGACATCATCAAGTGAAATCCCTGCTTCCCTCGCGGACACAGCTTCTATCCCGAGAGGTTCAAGTATCCGTCCGAACTCGCGCACCTTTCCGACATTTCCCGTTGCGATCAAAAACTTAGTCATTCTTTTCCACCTCAAAAAGCGCCTTTGCAAAATCATCCGGGTCAAACGGCTGCAGATCGTCTATCTGCTCGCCGACGCCGATGTATTTCACGGGAACATCAAGCTCCTCTTTGATCGAAAGAACAATGCCGCCCTTCGCCGTTCCGTCAAGCTTTGTAAGCACGATACCTGTAATATCAGCAGCCTTCTTGAACTCTCTCGCTTGATTCACAGCATTTTGTCCTGTCGTTGCATCGAGAACCAAGAGAACTTCTTTATCCGCATCAGGCAGTTCGCGGTCGATTATCCTGTTGATCTTCGCAAGTTCGTCCATCAAATGACGCTTGTTGTGCAGTCTTCCCGCAGTGTCAACAAGTATAACATCAGCACCTCTCGCTTTGCCGGCCTGTATCGAGTCGAACACAACAGCCGCAGGGTCTGCGCCTTCCTTCTGCTTTACTATGTCACAGCGGCTTCTCTCCGCCCATATCTCAAGCTGTTCGACCGCCGCTGCGCGAAACGTATCGGCTGCCGACAAAAGCACCTTCTTACCGTCACGGCGCAGGGAATCGGCAAGCTTTCCAATAGACGTTGTTTTTCCGACTCCGTTTACCCCGATCACCAGCACAACAGACGGCTTCGTTGAAATATGAAGCTCCTGACCGCCTGTCAGCATCTCCGAAACGATCTGTTCAAGCAGCCTGTGGACCTCCTTCGGATCGGTCACGCCTTCCTTCTTGACCTTTTTTCTAAGTTCATCGCAGATCTTCTCCGACGTCACTGCGCCGACATCGCCCATGATGAGCAGCTCTTCAAGCTCCTCAAACAGCTCCTCGTCAATTTTTGTGAACGACTTGAGCATAGAATCTATCTGCCCCACAACGGTGTCGCGCGTCTTCTTGAGTCCTTCTTTTATCTTAGCAAATAATCCCACAAAATCACTTCCTTATCTTGCTTTCATCATCGCAGCCGCCTCGGACGCCTTGAGCGCAAGCAGCTTCGATATTCCTTCGTCCTGCATAGTAACGCCGTAGAGCACGTCCGCTTCCTCCATCGTGCCTCGTCTGTGCGTAATAAGTATGAACTGCGTTCTGTCGTTGATCCTTCTCATGTACGCCGCAAACCGATCGACATTGACCTCGTCGAGAGCCGCCTCGATCTCGTCCATCACGCAAAACGGCGCGGGGCTGACCTTCATTATCGCAAAATACAACGATATCGCCACAAGCGCCCTCTCGCCGCCCGAAAGCGACTCCAAATGCGATACGATCTTCCCCGGCGGGTGACAGTTGATATCGATGCCGCTGCCCAATATATCGTCTGCGTTAGTCAGCGACAAGCTTGCCTCGCCGCCGCCGAAGAGTTCCTTGAACGTTTCGCCGAAGTTCTTGTTGATAAGCGCGAAACGCTCGGTGAATATCTCCTTCATCTGCTTTGTAAGATCTCCGATGAGCGACACGATCTCCTTCTTTGATCGTTCGACGTCGCCGACCTGCGCTTTAAGGAATTCGTAACGCTCCGACACTTCTTTGTATTCGTCTATAGCGGCAACGTTTACGCTGCCAAGCCCTTTTATCTTGGCTTTTAGCTCGGAAAGACGCTTCTGCGCCGAATTCAGGCTCTCGATCTTCGACGCTGCCTGCTGCGCAGTTTTCGGCGTGAGTTCATACTCGTCCCAAAGCTTGCGGATAATGTCGTCATACTGCTTTTTGAGATTCTCACGCCGCTCTTCAAGCCGCGAAAGCTCCCGTCCGACATTTTCCTTTTCGTCCGATTTCTCCCGCTCCAGCTTTCTAAGCTGCGACGCTCTCTTCTCAAGCTTCGCCCTCTCTGCGCTGAGCTTTGCCACCAATTCGTTATTCTCTGCCGTTTTGCGCCGCCGCTTTTGCTCTTCGCCGTTATATCTCATTATCAGCTGCTCTGTCTGAAGCTTGTTTTCGTTCTCCGAATCGATCTCACGCTTCAGCTGCCTGAGCTTTTCATCGTTGCCGCTTCCGATAAGCTTCAGCGACCCGATCTCGCCCTTGATCGACTCCATATCCTTGTCGATCCCCAGCATTTTCAGCTTTATATCCGACAGTGTTTTCGTAAGCGTTTCACGCTTTTTTGTCTGCCGTTCGATCTCTCCCGAAACGCCGTCTGCTCCCGACTGCGTTTTTGCGATCTCAGCCTCCAGCGTGCGTGCCCGCTCCTCTGCGCTCTTATACGCCGATTCTGCCTCAGCCTGCCGTTTATCGAGTTCGCTGTTATCCCGGTTAAGGCCGCCAAGCGTATCTTCGAGCAGCTTTATCTCAGCCTCGCACGACCTTACCGCCGACTCCGCTCTGAATTTGTCCTCATTTATCACGGCTAAGCGTGACTTGTCGCTTTCGATCTCGCTTTCGGTCTTTGTAAGCGTACCGTTTGACTTAGACAATTCATCACGGCTTTGGTCAAGTCTTTTTGTGATATCGGCAATTTTGACCTTATCTTTTTCGATATCTCCTACACGGCTCAGCAGCCCGGTTTTCTTGCCGAGAGAACCACCCGTAAGCGAACCGCCCGCGTTGACCACCTGACCGTCAAGAGTCACTATCCTGAACCGGTAGCTGTAACGCCGCGCGATATTTACGGCGTCGTCAAGAGTTTCTGCAATACATATCCTGCCCAAAAGCGAATTAAGTATACCGCCGTACTGCGCCTCGCATTCGCAAAGCGTACTTGCAACTCCCACAAAGCCGCGCTGACGATCAAGATCACGTTCTTCGAGCAATCTGCCTTTTATCGTGGACATCGGCAAAAAAGTCGCTCTGCCCGCGTCTTTGCGCTTTAAGAAGGCGATAGCCCTTTTTGCGTCGTCTTCGGTAGCAGTCACGATATTCTGCATAGCCGCTCCAAGCGCAGTTTCGATCGCAACGGCGTATTCCGGCGGCACCTTTATCACTCTCGAAACAGGGCCGTGTATGCCCGAAAGCATACCGTTCTTCGCCTCCCGCACAACGATCTTTACACTGTTTGAAAAGCCCTCAAGATTACGCTCCAGATTTTCGAGAAAAGACTTGTGGCGGTTGACCTCATTCAGATCGAGCGTAAGCTTGTCGCAGCGTGACTTCAGCTCATCTCTCAGGCGCCTCGATTCTGAAAGTGCCCTCTCTTTTTTAGCGATCTCAGCTGACATATTTGCAGCCTGCTTTGTGAGTTCGCTGCATTCGTCGAGAAATTCGGAAAGCTCGCTGCGCCGTGAATCCAAAGCGGCGCTTTTATCCTTGATCGCGGTCTTTGCGTTTGCAATACGCTCCCTGAGATCCAGCGCGCTCGAACGCCCCGCAGCCGCCGCAGCCCTTGCATTTGCAAGCTCCACGTTCAATGCGGCGATCCCGCTGTTGAATTTATTAAGCAGCTCGCTGCTCTTGCCGTCGTTTTCGATTATCTGCGACAGCTCCAGCGTCGCCTTATTGAATTCTTCGCGGCACGCTTTCTTTTCGCCTTCAAGCGATTCGATCCTGCGCTTTTTTTCTTCGATCTCACGCTTGGCAGACTTTGATTCAATATCAAGATCTGCGATATTCTTCTCGAGCCGCTGAACATTCTCAAGAGAATGCTTGATGTTGTTTTCCTCCACCGAGATCCGCGCTCTGATCTCGCCTATTTCCTTCTCGAGTTCGGAATTTATGCGGCGGATATCGTCCATTTTTGATGAATATTTCCCCGTCGCTGCGTATATTTCCTCTGTTTCGGTTTCGATGTCGGCAAGCGCCCTTATCGCCGCTTCGTGCTGCGCTCTCGCAACCGTAAGCTTGTCCTCCTGCTCCCGCAGCTGGGCGCTTGATCTCTCTATGGTATTAAGCCACAAGGCAATCTCAAGCCCCTCTTTTTCCTTTGCGTACTCAAGGTATAGCTTCGCTTTTTCCGCCTGTTTCGAAAGCGGTCCTACCCGCTCCTCAAGCTCGCTTAAAATATCTCGCAGACGCAGCAGGTTCTCCTCCGTCTGGCTAAGCTTACGCTCCGCCTCCGTCTTTCGGTAGCGGTAGCGCGATATCCCGGACGCTTCCTCGAATACCTCTCGCCTGTCCTCGCTTTTCGAGGCAACGATACTGTCGATCTTGCCCTGACTTATCATCGAATAGCCGTCGCGGCCAAGTCCCGTATCCATAAACAGCTCATGGATATCCTTTAATCTGACGCTCGTTTTGTTGATGAGATAATCGCTGTCGCCCGAACGGTAGTATCTTCTTGTGACTGCAACGCTGTCGCCGTCAAAAGCAAGCGTCCTGTCGGTGTTGTCGATGGTAAGCGTGACCTCCGCATAACCTACCTTTTTACGATTGTCGGTACCGTTAAACACAACGTCCTCCATTTTGGAGCAGCGCAGCGCCTTTGCCGACTGTTCGCCCAAGACCCAGCGGATAGCGTCGCTGATATTGCTTTTTCCCGAACCGTTCGGACCCACAACGGCGGTTATCCCCTTGTTGAATTCGAGCTTCGTTCGATCGGGGAAAGTCTTGAAGCCTTGTATTTCAAGTGATTTGAGCAGCATTTCTTTTTCTTCCTTACTTTATTTCGGTATTGCGACCCCGCCGGACTGCACCTCTATTCTCATATTATACGGCAAAACGCCGCTGTCAGGTATCGTCTTTACATAAAGTCCTCGTTCGCTTATTCTTTTAATATTTGCTCGCCCATGCCCGATAAATTTCGATACGCACGAGGGATTGACATATACCCTCAGATACCCGCCCCGGTCGATACCCGCATCTTCGCACATCTCAAAAAAACGGTCAAGCATTATTTTGTTTTCGCACAGTTCCCTGAATGCAGGGTGATAATTGTCAAAAAGAATATCCCGCTTCAACTCTTCGCTGTAATGAAGTCCCAATCGAATAACCTCTATGTTATGCTCGGAAAATTTATCCAAAAGTAAAGCACACAGATTAACCGATTCAGAAAGCGGCATCGGCTTGTATTCTCCTCTTTCAAAAAGCTCGCCCAAACGTGTTCCTCTGAGTGTGACCGTGGGATAGATCCTCACCGTGTCGGGCGCAAGCTCGATTATCCTGTCGGCAGTATACACATCAAGTTCAGCCGTGCTGCCGTACAGCCCCGTCATCATTTGCAGCCCAAGCGAAAAGCCGTGCTGCTTTATCATGTTTGACGCATCAACGACCGCATTTTGATCGTGACCTCTTTCGTTGAGCGCCAGCACATTGTCGCTCATGCTTTGCGCGCCCAGTTCGATCGCCGTCACACCGTAATTCTTCAATATATCAAGTACATTTTCGTCGATCGCGTCCGGGCGTGTCGAAATTCGTATCCCGCCGACCTGTCCGCTCTTTACGTACCCATATGCCGCGCTCAGAAGCCGCTCCATATAATTGCGGTCAATCGCAGTAAAGCTGCCGCCGAAGAACGCTATCTCGTAGTCGTATTTTTGTTTTGAAGACAGCGCCGTTTTGACTGCATTGTGAACATCTTCCTCGGTTGGCTGATACGCCGTACCGGTAATAGTTCTCTGGTCGCAGAACGAGCATCTGTGCGGGCAGCCGTTTAGCGGTACAAACAGCGCAATGTTCGCCTTTTTTGTTCTGCTTTTCCCGATCATCAGTAGCCCATCAGCTCAAGCGCAACTCTTGCTGCCTCCTGCTCGGCTTCCTTCTTGCTTCTGCCGCCGCCTTTGCCGATAACGTTTGAATTCAAGTGCACCTCGACCACAAAATGCTTATCGTGATCGGGACCTGTTTCCTTCACCAAAACATATGTGATCCGCTCTTCCGGGTTCTTCTGAATGATCTCCTGCAAAACCGTTTTGTAGTCTTTATATTTTACGGGCTTTGCGCTCTTGATATCGGGCAGAACATAATTCAGAATGAATTCACGGGCAGGCTTTATACCCCCGTCAAGATAGATCGCTGCGATAACTGCCTCAAAAGCGTCCGATAAGATAGACGGGCGGTCATCTCCGCCGGAATGCTTCTCGCCCTTCGAAAGTCTGATAAACTCGCCAAGTCCCAGCGCTTTGGCGTAGCCGTAGAGCGACTTCTCACAGACCAGCGACGCCCGCAGCTTAGTCAGCTTGCCCTCCGGAAATTCGGGACAGTTTTTATAGATATAATCCGATACCACAATGCTCAGAACACTGTCGCCCAAAAACTCCAGCCGCTCGTTATATTTGGTCCCGTCATGTATTTCGTTGGCGTATGACGAATGAGTAAGCGCCGTCACTGCAAGCTGTTTATTCTTAAATGTATAGCCGACCGCCGCTTCAAAGCCGCTCATATTGATATCTCTGGCATGCCTCTGTGTTTTATTCATGATGTCACCCCCGCGTATTATTGTCGGCAAGCTTCCCCGCCGTTTCCTCAATCGCTTCGATAACTCCCGTTTCGGCGTAATCAATCGCAAGCTTTATTGCATAATGCATAGTAACTGCGGTTGCGTTGCCGTGTACCTTGAACACGGGCTTCGCTGCGCCCAATATCGGCGCGCCGCCGTAAACGTCCGAATTGACCTCGCCTTTCAGAGCTTTCAGATCGGACGCTATCATCGCCGCAGAAAGCTTGTTCTTTGCGCTTTTTTTGTAGATAGCTTTGATCCTTCCCATAACGGCCGCCGCTGCGCCCTCGTAAGTTTTAAGGATCAGATTGCCTGTGAAGCCGTCCGTCACCAACACCTCGCAGCCGTCGAACGGGATCTGAGTTCCCTCGATATTGCCCACGAAGTTTATTGGGGTATCCTTCAGCAGCGCAAAAGCCTCGCGCCGCAGCGAATCGCCCTTGTGATGTTCTGTACCGACATTCGCAAGTCCCACTCTCGGGTTTTTCACACCCATAACGCGCTCCATATACACCGAGCCCATGATCCCGAACTGCCTGAGCATTTCAGGCTTGCATTCCACATTTGCGCCGCCGTCGATCAGCATGAACATTCCCGGGCTTTTAGGCAGTACAGGTGAAAATGCGGGACGCATGATCCCCTTTATACGCTTCACAAAAAGCGTTGCGCCCGTAATGAGAGCGCCGCTGTTGCCCGCCGACAAAAATGCGTCGCCCTCGCCTTTGGCAAGCATACCAAGCCCCACTGCCATTGATGAATCTCTGCGTTTTCGGACCTCAAGCGGATCGTCCTCCATAGTAAGGATATCGCTGCAGTCCCTGATCGAAAGCCCGCTGATATCGATATTGTTATCCTCGGCGCATTTGTTGATCTTATCTGCCGGTCCTGTCAGTATGATCTCAAGATCATTATGTTCCAGCAACGACTCGACGCACCCTTTTATTATCTCCAAAGGTGCATTGTCGCCGCCGAATGCGTCAACTATCAGTTTCATGCGCAAGCCCCCTTTCATCAAAATATTTCAGCGATCTTTCGGCATACTTACAAGCGCGCTGCTGCTTGTCACGGATATGCTCCTCAAGCGGCGGCAGCACTCCCAGATTAGCGCCCATCGGCTGAAAATCCTTCACACTCTCATCGCTGATATATTCGCAAAGCGCGCCTGTCATTGTATACGGCGGAAGAATAAGTCTGTCACCGGCTCCCGCTGCCGCAACTGCGTTTACACCGGCTATAAGTCCCGACACACCGGACTCCATATAACCCTCAACGCCTGTCATCTGACCCGCAAAGAACAAATTACTGTTCGTTCTCAACGAAAAATCGGCATTAAGCAGCCTCGGCGAATCGATAAAAGTATTGCGGTGCATAACGCCGTACCGAACGAACTCGGCATTTTTCAGCGCAGGTATCATTCCGAACACACGCTTCTGCTCGCCAAATCGCAGATTAGTCTGAAACCCGACCAGATTATACATCGTACCATCTGCGTTTTCTTTGCGAAGCTGCAGACACGCCCACGGTCTGTGACCTGTTCTCGGGTCTGTAAGCCCCACCGGCTTCATCGGTCCGAATCTGATCGTATCGCTGCCCCTCTGCGCCATAACCTCGATCGGCATACAACCCTCGTACACCTTCGGGTTCTGAACGTCAACGCCATGCAGCGGAGTTCTCTCGGCATTGACCAATGCGTAATGAAACGCCTCGTACTCTTCCTTATTGAGCGGGCAGTTCACATAATCGTCGCCATCGCCCTTTCCGTATCGTGAAGCGGTAAACGCATGATCCATATCGATACTTTCAGCCGTAACTATCGGCGCAGCGGCGTCAAAAAAACTCAGCGCGCCGCCAAAGCGAGCCTTTATATCCTTAGCCAAAGCGTCGCTTGTCAGAGGTCCCGTTGCAATGACGTTCACTCCGTCATCGGGAAGGCTCGTCCACTCCCTTGTAATAAGGGTAATGTTCGGGTGTGACTTTATCTTCTCCGTCACCATACCCGAAAACAGCTCTCTGTCTACCGCCAGCGCGCCTCCTGCGGGAACGCTGCATTTATCGGCGCACTCCATCAAGAGCGAACCCATGCGCCGCATTTCTTCTTTAAGCAGTCCCGCAGCGCTGTTTACCCTTGCCGCTTTAAATGAATTGGAACAAACCAGCTCCGCCGCAAGATCTGTTTTATGGGCAGGAGTGCGCTTTTCGGGCTTCATATCGAAAAGCTGCACTTCAACGCCTCTCTGCGCCGCCTGCCACGCTGCCTCGCAGCCCGCAAGCCCTGCGCCGATAACTCTTATCATTTTTTCACCGCCTCGTTGTCGATCACTTCTCTGCGCCGTCATCGTCACGCTCATAACCGCAGCTTTCGGTATTGCAAACTATCTTCGGCTTCTTGCCTGCCTTTTTAAACAGCATACCTCCGCAGTTCGGGCACTTCTCCTCTGTCGGTTCGCTCCATGACGCAAATGTGCACTTCGGGAAGTTCCCGCAGCCGTAAAATACCCTTCCCCTCTTCGTATGGCGAACTATGATGTCGCCGCCGCACTTCGGGCACGGTATCCCCAGCTTCTCCACGACCTTCTTTACCGTCTTGCATTCCGGATAACCAGAGCAGGCGATAAATCTGCCGTATCTGCCATATTTATATACCATCGGCTTGCCGCAGTTTTCGCAGATATAATCCGTCTTGTCCTGCTCCAGCTCGATCTTTTCGTCCTTCATGTCCTCTTTTGCCTTCTTGAGCGTATCGGCAAAATCATCATAAAACACATGAAGCAGCTCGACCCACTGCTCGTTGCCATGTTCGACCTCGTCCAGCTCCGTTTCCATCTGCGCAGTAAATTTCACATTCACGATCTTAGGGAAATGATCCTTCATAAGTCCCGTGATCGCTTCGCCAAGTTCAGTCGGGAAAAGCGTCTTGCTTTCACGGCGAACATATCCTCTCGATACTATCGTTGTGATAGTGGCGGAATACGTGGACGGTCTGCCGATGCCGTTTTCTTCGAGAGCCTTGATGAGCGACGCTTCGGTGTATCGCGCGGGAGGCTGAGTAAAGTGCTGATTCGGCACGATCTCCTTGGGCTTGACCTCGGTGTCCTTCTCAAGCGGCGGCAGCTCGCCCGCCTTTTCGTCCTCGGTATCCTTACCCTCAACGTACAAGACCGTAAATCCGTCAAAATCCACATAATATCCGCTCGCCCTGAAGGTGTAGCCGTTTGCATCGATATTCGCCTGCGTTGTTTTCTGAATGCACTCAGCCATCTGCGACGCCAAAAAACGCTCCCAGATCAGCTTGTAAAGCTTATACTGATCGCTCGAAAGATCGCCCTTGATCTTGTCGGGCGCAAGATCTACCATCGTGGGACGGATAGCCTCGTGACCGTCCTGAGCATTGCTCTTCGACTTGAATACGCGGGGGTTCTTAGGCAAGTATTTTTCGCCCCAGTGATTCAGAATAAACTCCTTCGCCTCTGCCTTAGCTTCATCGGAAATACGCAGCGAGTCGGTCCTCATATATGTGATCAGACCGGTCGCGCCGATACCCGACACCGTTACGCCCTCATAAAGCTCCTGCGCTACTTTCATGGTGCGCTTTGACTGAAAACCAAGCTTCCTCGAGGCGTCCTGCTGCAGGGTAGATGTGATGAACGGCGGCGCGGGCTGCTTCTTTCGGGTGCCATGCTTGACCGATGATACAATATACCGTGCGCCGTCCAGATCCTTGAGTATCTGCTGCGCTTGATCGCCGCTCGTGATCTTTATCTTCTTGCCGTCCTTTGCATACAGCGCCGCCGAAAACGTGCGTCTGCTGCCCTTGGCAATAAACTTTCCGTCTATCGTCCAATACTCCTCGGGAACAAACTTGCGGATCTCCTCTTCTCTGTCACAGATGATCCTCAGCGCTACCGACTGAACACGTCCCGCCGACAAGCCTCTGCGGATCTTCTGAGAAATAAACGGGCTTAGCTTGTAGCCGACAAGTCTGTCAAGAATACGCCGCGCCTGCTGAGCGTTCACCAGGTCTAAATCGATGGCGCGGGGGTGAGCCATACCGTTTTTCACGCCCGTTTTTGTGATCTCGTTAAACTCGATACGGTTCTTGCTGTCAAGCGGCAAACCTAAAATATACGCCAAGTGCCACGAAATAGCCTCTCCTTCCCGGTCGGGGTCGGTAGCAAGATAAACGTTGTCGCATTTCTCGACCGCTGCCTTCAGCTCGTCCACAAGCGCCGCCTTATCCTTCATTATTTCATATTTCGGCTCGAAATCCTTTTTTATCTCCACTCCCAGACGCTTTACCGGAAGATCTCTGACGTGTCCCTTTGACGCCAGCACCTCATAGCCGCTGCCCAGGTATTTTTTTATTGTATGCGCCTTCGAAGGCGACTCCACTATTACAAGATCTGACATTTTACCCTCCACCACACTATTACCGCTTCACGACAAAGCGGCGCAAAGGAGCCTGCAGCGCTGTCTGTTCTTTTGCCGCAGCAAGCCTCCCACACCCGTTTTTATCGTAAAAGCAATACAAGGCCATCATACTGATCTATTATTGTCATTTTATTCTTTTATAATATCTGCCGTCAAGAGCCTCGATCAAATTACCCAACTCCAGCTCCGTTGCCGCTGCGTGCACTAAATATATCGGCAAACCGCACCTCATTGCGATCGTATCGATATGCAGAGTTTCGCTGCCCAGTTCTTCGAGCACCTTTCCGGCATTTTCCGACAACTCATCGATTATTCCATCGTCGGATCGTTTTACATTTATAACGTCAGCTCCGTCAAAAGCCTCCTGCTTTTTATTATTATTCGCCAAAGTGGCTTTCGCTTGTTTCGGGGATCTCTTCGGATTCTTCTGCCGATCTCCGACAACATTCGTGACTTCGCTTTTTATATTGTTTTCAGATTTGATCTGTTCTGTTTTCTTTTTTGTCTTATTAGTTTTCGGCATCGGGGATTTCCGAGCAGCAAATCTCTCTGCATTCTTCATATTTTTTAGCTCGGCTTGCCAATCATCGCCGGTAACCCTATATATTTTAACTTCATCAGCGTTATCGCTGTCATAGCTGTACACACAGGTTTCCACTGCGGTATCGTCGTCGTCCTTATCAAACATAAAAGCGTCGGCGCCAAGATCGTATTCCAAATTCTTAGCAAGCTGAACGATCCAGTCGGGAGCCTCATCGAACCTGAGCGACGTTGAATCATATCCGGTCTTCGTAAGATCTCTGAGCTTGATTTTTCCGGCGATGCCGTCTATTATGACGTAATTGGCAGCCTTTTGCAGCTCTTGGATCGCCTCGTATTCCGAAGTCCTTTGATTTGAAAACCTCGTGACGCAGTGTGACGGCTCCTCCCCGTATCCCGTCGGTTCGGCAGCTTTTTCACAAGGCATAACATAGAGAGGATCATGCGCGTCGTTATCATATTTCCAAATACGCTGCTCCCTTTTATCGGGAACTCCGCTCCTGCCGCGGTGCGATTCCTTCGCAGACGTGTGACGCTTGCTGCTGCCGTCATCTTTTTTCCGCCTGATTTCCTCTGCCCCGCCGTATGCGTCAAGTATATCATGCGCCGACGACACTGCAGCCGCGCCTTCTTTTATGAGCCTGTTAGTGCCTTTTGCATAAGGATTGTCAAACGCGCCCGGAACGGCAAACACATCGCGTCCCTGCTTTATAGCATAATCCACCGTGATAAGCGAACCGCTTTTCTCGCCAGCCTCCACTACAACAACGCCACTCGAAAGGCCGCTTATGATCCTGTTTCGTATCGGGAAAGTGTATTTTGTGGGGTGAAGATCGGGCGGATATTCGGACACTACAGCGCCGTTTTCAGCGATAAGCTGCTTTATGCAGTCATGTGACTTCAGATACGCCGCCTCATGACCGCAGCCCAATACGCAAACTGTCGTTCCGTTTGATCGCAGAGCGCCCTTGTGGGCCTGTATGTCGATCCCGACCGCGCCGCCGCTGACAACGCACACTCCGACCGCCGCCAGATCCGACGCAAGCTCGTATGCCATCTCGCTGCCGGCCGGACCGGCTTTTCGTGTTCCGACCATGCCGATACACAACGGCGTCTTCAGCACAGCCGCCTGTCCCTTGACATAGAGCACCGCCGGAGGATCTTCAATATCCTTCAAAAGAGTTGGATACGCCTCGTCGCCGTATGCTATAATTTGTATCCCGCATTTTTCGCAGCTTCTGATGATAGCCTGTGCCCGGCTTAGCGAGGTATCGGCAAGCCGTAACTTCACCGAATTTTTGAAGTCGGCAGCGGCGAGCCGAACGTCTTCGTCTTCGGAATAATAATCCTCCGCAAAGCTGTATTTTGATACTATTTTTTTGAGGTCGTTCGAGGCGTAGCCCAACGCCTGCTGAAGCCACACCCAGAATATTGTCTGATTATTCATACGTAACTGCCTCCTCCCATGCAGTCACAAAGCTATCGCTGCCGCGCCATCTCCCACAGAAGTATAGCCGCTGCAGCCGAGGCGTTGAGCGATTCCGCCCTGCCCTTCATCGGTATCATAACACGCAGCGTACACGCCTCGATCGCTTCATCGCTTAGCCCGCTGCCCTCGTTTCCGATCAGCATGACTCCTCTTGAAACATCGATCTTTGTTACGTCCGACGCATTGCGCGGCGTTGAGGCAAATGTATTTATACCATTGTGAGAAAGTTCACGTATATATTGCACAAAATTATCGGGGATACTTATCGGCAAACGAAAAACAGCGCCCATGCTTCCGCGAACCGTTTTCGGGGAATAAACATCGCAGCAGTCGTCCGAAAGGATCACTCCGTCAGCGCCTACCGCTTCAGCCGTTCTGAGTATCGTTCCGAGATTGGAAGGATCTTGGATTCTTTCGCAGCCAAGATAAGTTCCTCTGTTATTTATTCTACCAAGATTTTTTTGTTTGTCAAGCATATTAAATACACAAAGGAATCCCTGCGGAGATTTTGTATCGCTCATTTTTGCGAATACGTCCTTCGATACCTCACACACGCGCTCGGACGCTTGTGCAATAAGTCGAAATTCTTCTCTGTATTTATCCCTTGCGTCGGCAGTATACATAAACGTTTTCGGAATTGCCCCCGAGATAACTCCGTCTTTACAGAGTCTTGCGCCTTCCGCAAAAAACTCTCCGCAGCTGCTGCGGTATGACGCGCTTTTTGCAAGCTTGGCTATATGCTTTACCGTGTCGTTGTCTTTCGCAGTTATCATCATCTATTCTTCACCGACCTCTGTTGTTTCAAGCGTTAAGATCGTATCGCCGGTCTTTGCGGTCTGCAAATTCATAATAACGCTTTCCCCGTTTTCCTTTATATATATGTCAGCTTCGGCGCTTTTAAGTACCTGGGATATATCGTTTACATACCGTCCGCTCTTAACTTTGACGATATCGTTATTTTCGTTTTTATATTCGGCGATGAAACGCCATGTTTCTTCTTCAAATATTTGATTTGCATAGGCGATCTTTCTTGTATGCTTTTCGGCCGCCGTGATCTTTCCCTTATAAACAGCGGCATTTTTCATCATTTCATTTTCCTTCTTTTCAAACTCGCGCTGCCTTTTACGGTCTGCAAGCGACAGAAAAAAAACAGTTATCCCGCACGCCAACGCGCCGCCGAGCGACCACAGCAGCCGATCGCCGCCCTTGCCCGCAGACGCCAGCGCAAACAGCGACGACAGCGCGCCCATCACGCCCGCCAGCACGCCCGTCCAGCACACCGCCAGCATTACCCTCAGCAGAGGCGAATGCTCCGCCTGCTCCGGCTCCGCGCTTTCAAGCGTCATATCATTTTCTGCGACAACCGATTTTTCGTTATTTTGATTATTATCCGTGTTCATTCCGTATCACCATATGGGTTTACCATTTGAAAACAGCACCCAAGGGCACGCCCTCGAGTGCTGAATTATTAAGTATTAGCCGAGAGCCTTCTTAGACTGCTCTACGAGCTTTGTGAAGCCCTGAGGATCGGCGATAGCGATCTCCGAGAGCATCTTGCGGTTAAGCGTAACGCCTGCCTTCTTGAGTCCGTTCATGAATGTGGAATAGTTAGTTCCGTTAAGCTTGCAGGCAGCATTGATACGAGCGATCCAAAGTCTTCTGAAATCTCTCTTTCTCTGCTTACGGCCGATATAAGCGTAGTTGCCCGACTTATTAACAGCCTGCTTAGCCATCTTAAAGTGCTTGCTCTTCGCACCCCAGTAGCCCTTTGCAAGCTTCAATACCTTTTTTCTTCTCTTGCGAGTCATCATCGCACCCTTAACACGAGCCATTTATATTACCTCCATATCGTGGTTGTCTTTTTTAAGTCCCATTATCAAGCAAAATTACTTGTAAGGAATGAGTCTTTTAACCTGAGCAACATTTGTCTTATCGGCAACAGTTGTCTTTCTCAGTCCTCTTTTGCGCTTTGTTGTTTTCTTATTGAGGATATGACTCTTATTTGCGTGTGCACGGATAACCTTTCCGTTCTTTGAAAGCTTAAAGCGCTTTTTTGCGCCGCTGTGTGTCTTGATCTTAGGCATAATTATTTCCTCCTTAGTATCACTTTGTCGGCTTGGGAGCAAGGAACATAAGCATACTTCTTCCCTCAAGCTTAGGCTGCTTTTCAACCGAAGCCGCCTCAGCGCATGCATCGGCAAATCTCTGCATAATAGCCGTACCCAGCTCAGGGTGACCCATTTCTCTGCCTCTGAAGCGAATCGAAACCTTTACCTTGTCGCCCTTAGCCAAAAACTTGAGGGCATGATTCAGCTTTGTATTGAAATCGTGGGTATCGATATTCAGCGAAAGTCTTACTTCCTTAATATCAACGACCTTCTGATTCTTGCGTTTCTCTTTTTCACGTCTTGCCTGTTCAAAGCGATACTTGCCGTAATCCATGATCTTGCATACGGGCGGCTTTGCCTGCGGCGAGATCATCACGAGATCGAGATTCTTCTCTTCTGCGAGAGCCAGAGCCTGCTGTGAAGTGAGAATACCCAGCTGCGAACCGTCGGAATCTATTACCCGAAGCTCCTTTCCCCGGATCTCCTCATTGATGTAAAGTTCCTTCTTGCTAATGTTAAGCACCTCCATGACCGATTTATCAGACTGTCAATAAAAAATGCAGACGATGAACACGTCTGCAAGTCAAAACCGAAAAGCCGCACCCGCCGAAAGCGAGTGTGTTATCCAAAAGGTATTGACCCGTGCAGACGACACCCCACAGGTGAAGACGTTGACCGTCCTGCTTTATTGCTTATACGATTATATCACGGCGCAAAGCCGTTGTCAAGTGTTTTTTTACTTTTTTACAGAAATCAACTTTCTTTTAGAGAGTATTAATCAATGTTTTCGCAAGCCTTTTGAAAATGGATCGGCGAAAACTTTATGCTCTTGCTCTACCGAACCTTAAGTTAACCGCTTTTGCTAAAAAAAGTGGTCACAAGGCGGGCAGTGATCTATACCCGTACCTAACACGAGATGCAGTCACTAGCCTTATTTAGGCTAGTGACATCTCCTATGCGGTTATTTATGACGGGCAGCAGAAGTATTCCGGTCGATGCTACCTCACCTTCACTCCCACTACCGTAATATCATCGTCCCGATCGAGCTTGCTGCCGATCATCGCTTCATCAATAATATCATTCACGAGCGACTGTATGTCGTCGCCCTCAAAATCTCTCAGCATAGCCGCTATCCAGCCGTCGCTAATCGCTATCGCTCCGTCCGACACCATTATCACGATATCACCCTCGTTGAGCTGCATAAGATCGTGCGTCAGCCTTACGTCCGGCATTATTCCCGCAGGCAGCGACGGCGGCTCTACCCTAGCCACCTTCCCGCTTTTTCGCACGAATGTCACAGGCGCTCCCGCTTTCATTATCTCGGTTTCGCCGCTGAACAGGTCTATGCACATGATGTCTATCGTTGCAAGCGACTCGTCGTCCGACTTCACCATCAGCGCAGAGTTCGCCGCGCTCATCGCCGCGTCAAAGCCAAGCCCCGAGCGTATCAGCTTTGATACGATGCTGACTGCCATGCAGCCGTCAACAGCCGCGCGTCCGCCCGTACCCATCCCGTCGCTGATGACCGTTACGAACCTGCCCTGCCCATCGCTGAAGTAATTCAGGCTGTCGCCGCACAGCCGCCCGTCCCTGCAAATATGCTGCGCTGTCCCGACCTGAACGTCAAGCTTCGGCTTCTCGTTGAGAGTTATCCTCAGCCGTGTCCCCGAATTCGTCAGCTTCGCAGAGTCCAGCTTTCTGCCGCACAGGCGGGAAATGTCACTCTCTATTCCTTCGCTTTTAAGTATTCGCCTGTCGTCCGCAGACGCCTCCGCTTCCACCGTCATTCTGCCGTAGGTATCAAGCCTGACCGCGCAGTCAAAAACCACACACCCCTTCATTCTCAGATAATCCGATATCCGCTCCTGCGCCGCCTCATCAAAGGATTCGAACCTCTCCAGCTCCGACTTTATCCCGCTGAGTATCTCGCCAAGCCCGCCAAACTGCCCCGCAACGACTCCTCTTATCTGCGCTGTCCTAGCCTTCGCCGTCAGATATCCCCGATAGCTCAGATAGCTGTCGTTAATTGTCTGCGCAAGCTCCTGCGCCCTGCAGCACCTCTTGCTGAATATACGCTTTACATCGTCCTCGCCGACCTCTCCAGCTGCCGTTAATATCGGCGTCAGCGCCTCCATTTTCTCGCTGTCGCTGCCGTCCTTGAAGCAGAAAGCCCGCATTCCGCAGCGTGAACAGCATTCTTCTATACTGCGTTCAAACACGCTGCTCAGCTCCTCGCTGTAATGCTCGCCCAGCCGCTTCGCGACCGCATTGACCGCCTCGTTTATGCCGCCGATCGCTTTTGACGCAAGGTCGAGCCGCATTATAACATTGCGTCTTGCGCTGTCGCCGTCGTCCTCGTTTCTGTGCGGCGATACCATAAACGCCGCTCTGCTGCCCCACTCCTTCGGTATACAAAGAAAAGCTACCGACGCCAAAGCCGTCTCATAAAACATAACAGCCGTCTGCTGAGTGATCCCTCCGGTCATTGCGATAACGGTGCTGCAAAACAAGAACGCCGCAGCAGCCGCTGCCCTGCCGACATATGAGAACATTCCCGCCATCAGCCCGCCAAACGCGCAGCCTATCGGCATGGTAAGCGCAGCGCCAACGCCCGGGGAGAACAGCACCCCGACCGCCGTACCCCCGATACTGCCGCCGGCCGCAGCGCCGTAATACGCGCAGAACATAACGGCGATATACGCAAGTATCCTTCCGACGGAAATATTTCCGACCGTAACATTGCTCACCGAAAGAAGGAACACACAGCACGTCATTATTATGCAGACGACCTCTCTTCTGTTGAAGGCTGCCACACCCCTTCTTCCGCCCGCAAGCCGAGCGCACTCCTTCATAAAATATGCGCCGCACGCTGCAAGCATCGCCTCCGCAAGACAAAGCACGATCTCAGCCGAGCCTTTGCCGCCTGCAATTATCATCACGCCGCCCGTACAGAGAAGCGGCGCCGCAGCGGCGATCGGCGAAAACACCTTGCTCTCCGAGATTCGTCTCAGGTCGGAGAAAAGCCACCTCAGCGCCGCCACCGTTACGACCGACGCCGCAAGACGGAAGCTGTCGCCCCGAAGGATCATCACATACCCAAGCACCGCTCCCGCAGCGCACGACGGAACATACTGCCAGTCAGCCGCAGCCGCAAGCGCCACGCCGAAGGGCATACACCCGCCCCAAACTCGTCCGCCCGACACAACGGCGCCGCAAATAAAATACGCAGTCTGTACAAGCGCCGCTCTCAGCGCGCTGCTTTTTCCGACTCTGCCGATCAGCGAATTATACTTTGCAACCTCTTTCATCTAATCGTTCCTTTCCTTTTCCGCCTGTTATCTCGGATCTCATACTGCAATTATACTCACGCTGCGTTCAATTTTATGTCACTCTTGGTTTGTCGTTTGCGGCTGTCAGTTGTATTTCAGCTGAGTATTTTCACGATTTCCACGCAGGTTACGTTCTTTAGCGGCTGATTTTTGTAATTATGCGGTTAATTTGGCGTATTAAAAATTGACTAAAAATCAGCTTGAATATTTGTTCAACTTTTTTTATGAAAAAAGGTATAATTATTTGCGCCGTACTGTTATAATAAAATTATCCGCGGCTCTTATTTATTAAAAGCTCTGCTTTCAGCAAGCAGACACGAACCGCAGGCTTGGGCGCTGCGCCAATGTCATTAACTTAAGGTTCGATAGAGCACAGCATAAAGTTTTCGCCAAGCCTTTTTCAAAAGGCTTGCGGGGTATGAGGCAAAGCCCAATAAAAGTTAGTATATGCGGACTTTATCGGCGGTGCTGCTTATCGCCGCATAAAGGCTCTGTTTTCTGCGGCGATTTGGCGGTCAAAGCAATATAATTGCGGATAGCGATATATTAATTGAAAAGGCGGTGAGATAATTGGATTTTACAAAGGAACAGCTTGAACGTAATTCCATGAGGTGGAATTACTCCGAGGCCGTCAGACTTGTGGAGAAATGCGAAAGCTACGCCTCTCTTGTCGAGCCGCTAAAACTAGAAAGCGCTTTCACCAGGATCGCAGGCGATTCCTACTCCAAAGCGATCATCACCACAAAGGAAATACTGACTCTGCTTTACAACGGATACCCCGAGGGCGCTATGGCGCTGTCGCGTATTCTGTATGAATCGATGGTCATTATGCGGTTTTTGTATATGCGCCGTGACGATGAAAAGCTTCTCGAACGATATATAGATGATTTCCACGTTAAGGTGTCCCGCGATACGATCAAATATTACAGCTACATACTGAACTATTCGCAGGACGAAAAGGAGCTGGAGGACGCCCGCCGCCGCAAGGTCGCCGCACGCAAGGAGCACAACAAGCTGAAGGAGAAATATTCCGAATTTCTGTCCTATAACAAGCAGGGCAATTACCTCCACGACTACTGGTGGATAGGCGACGTTCTTCCTTCCCGCAGCTTTGGCGCAATACAAAATGAAATGACGCTCGAGAACCTGAAGATCCTGTATGTGATATCGTGCTACAGAGCGCACTCGGGCGTTGTCGGGAACGCTGTTCGCTTCGGCACGATGCTCGATGAATCGGCTCTCTCAACAAGCGGCAGCCTCGAGGGCTTTCAGGTACCGCTGTGCTTTTCGCTGGTATGCTTCGGAATACTGACCGAAACCACCTTCGACTGCATCGGGATCGACACTAAAGAGGTCATCGAAAAGATCGAGCAGCTTATCGCTCCGTTTGAAGACTATCTATACAGATGACCGCAGAGTATACGGCTTATATCTGCTTGTTGAAAGCATATCTTTTAAAGAGGATCTCATTTAAATCATCGCCAATATTGTTATCCCAAAATATACCCATTGTTATTATGATTTATGCTCTGCGTTCAGGTGATTTGGAGCAAATATTAATTTTTTATTGCAGCAAACACGCTAAAATCAAAGTCATGTAAAAATTAGTATAAAAAATTTTAGTTTTTACTTGAAATTTTGCAAATTATTGATATAATATAATTGTAAGGTTTTTTTACTTGAGAGGGGCAGTAGTTATGAACAAGTATATCAGAAAGCTGGGCTTCAGAGCCTCCGACGAAATGGAAATGAGAGTAACCATTAAGTCGATCAGGTACTCATGGCTGTATGTTATGTGTTTCCTTATCGTATGGGGCGTACTCCATGCCATTGACTCATCAGAGATCCCGATGGTTCAACTCGCTCTTGTCTTCACAGCAGAACTTCTGTACTTTGCACTCCAGTGGTGGTACACAAAGAAAGCTGTCAACGAAAATAAGTCTGAGCATCACGACATCAAGACTTTGAAGGCAAAAGGCAGAGGCAAGAACTCCTACGAGTACATCTACGAGGACGAAGACGGTAACCAGTACATTTATGAAGAGGTTCCTGCTGAGGAAGACAAATAACTGCATAGGAAATGTCCCTCGTCTTTAAGACAGCGGGACATTCCGCGTTCAGCAGGGAGGGTGAATCCCATACCGAACGCACAAGCTGCAGGCTTGTGTCTGCTGTTGAAAGCAGGGCTTTTAATACTTTCGAACGCAATAATTCTTCAAAGTAGAGAGCGGGCAGTTCATGCTCGCTCTCTTTTGATCTGTAATTCTATCATGACCTCAATATCACACGACCCGCAGGTATTTTTCCTGCGGGTCTAGCTGCGTTATTATTTATTCAGAAACTCATCGATCTTTTCGCCGAACGCCTCTATCTTATCCTTCAGGCTTTTTCTCCCGGGGTAATTCTTATCGGTTGAGTTTGTGTCAAACTCCTTGAGCAGCTCCTTCTGACGTTTCGATAAGTTCTTCGGAACTTCTATAGTGACCTTAACATACTCGTCGCCCTTGCCTCTGCCGTTAAGACTCTGGATACCTCTGCCCTTCAAGCGGAACGTATCGCCCGGCTGAACGCCCTCTTTGATCGTGTACTTGACCTTTCCGTCAAGCGTCGGCACTACCACCTCTGCGCCAAGACACGCCTGCACAAAAGTCAGCGGAAGCGTGCAGTAAACATCGTTGCCCTTGCGCTCAAACAGCTGATGCGGCTTGACGGTGATATCGATGTAAAGATCGCCTGCGGGACCATGATTTATTCCTGCGTTGCCCTTACCGCTGATAGAAAGTCTCTGACCCTCGTCAACGCCTGCGGGAATATTGAATTCGTCCTCGACCGTGCGGCGTATCCTGCCCTTACCGTCGCAGCGGGGGCACGGATTATCGACCACCTTGCCCTTGCCGCCGCAGGAGTCGCAGGCTCTCGTTGTCTGAACAACGCCGAACGGAGTCCGGGAGTTTATGGTAACACGACCCGAGCCGCCGCACGCCGAACAGGTTTTTGCGGACGTCCCCTTCTTTGCGCCCGAGCCGCCGCACTCATCGCAGTCCTCGATACGCTGATATGTAATTTTTTTATGGCAGCCCTTCGCAGCCTCTTCAAACGTGATGCTGAGTACGGTTTCGATATCGGTGCCTCGTCTGGGCGCGTTGGGGTTTGACTGACGTCTGCCGCCAAAGCCGCCGAAGAAACTCGAGAAAATATCGTCAACGTCGAATCCGCCCGAGTATCCGCCGTAGCCGCCCGCGCCGCCTGCGCCGTAGCTGGGGTCTACGCCTGCGTGACCGAACTGATCGTAGCGGGCTTTTTTATCTTTATCGGACAGCACTTCATACGCTTCGTTGACTTCCTTAAAGTTCTTCTCGGCTTCCTTATCATCAGGGTGAAGGTCGGGGTGATACTGCTTTGCCTTTTTTCGGAAAGCCTTCTTTATCTCGTCCTCGGACGCAGATTTTTCAACTCCCAAGACCTCGTAATAATCTCTTTTATCTGCCAAGATAATTCCCTCCTGTAAAGTACGAACCTTTCTCAGCAAAAGAGAAAGGATAACATTTCTTTTCTTATATTTTCATTTAGCCGGACATATTCCACTATGATATTCTACTTGATTTTTCTTCGAATTGCAAGAACTAAATACAAATATAAAAAAAGAATCTTTGAGTTTTTAGTTGGTAGTTGGTATAAATAGGTAATTTTTGAATTGTTTGTCATTTTGTACAAATTAAGATTAACCCCTCATTCTCACCGTGCTCACTTTGTTCGCGCAGTTCGACAGCTCCCCTACAGGGGAGCCGGTGCTCTTTTTTAGCTCATTGAGAGCTTAAAGCTAATGCCTCCCCTGTAGGGGAGGTGCCGAACGAAGTGAGACGGAAGGGTTAAAGTAAAAACTTATTGCGCGGCGAAGTCTATCGTTAACAATACAGCCGGACGAAACTGTCAGCGGCGGCGTGTCGCCGCCGACAAACTCGCACTCGCGCTTTGTGCAAACAGCAGCTTCTTCTCCTGCGCCCTACAATACAGTGAGGTGCGCCGGGCGCACCGTGGCGCGGAACAGAACTCTCGTACTGTTCCGAACCAAAGCGCGTGCTTGCCGCCGAACGCCTGTTGGTAGAAAAATAAATGTCGAACGCGGAGACATCTACCTGTTATTACGAAGTATGGGCGGAACTGTTTGCGGCGACCCGCCGCTTAGTCTACGTCCTTGAAGTCAGCGTCATATACGTTGCCGTCGCTGCCGCCGTTCGAGCCTGCATTATCATTCGGGATATCCGTCGGCTGCGCGGTCTGCGCCTGCTGCTGTGCGCCCGCTGCCTGATACAGCTTTGTAGATACGCCCTGAATGCACTTTTCAAGATCCTCCTTTGATCTTGTCGATGTCGTCTGTCTTAATAGCTTCGCGAACCGATGCTGCCTTAGTTTCCATTTCGGTCTTATCGGAAGCGTCGATCTTGTCGCCGTTCTCCTTGATGAGCTTCTCTGCGGAGTATGCGAGATTTTCTGCGGAGTTCTTCTCGTCAACAGCCTCTCTGCGCTTCTTATCTTCAGCTGCGTACTTCTCTGCTTCCGCAACAGCCTTTTCGATGTCCTCCTTACTCATGTTCGTGTCGGACTTGATCGTTACCTTCTGCTCCTTGCCCGTGCCGAGATCCTTCGCCGACACATTAACGATACCGTTGGAATCGATGTCGAAGGTTACCTCGATCTGCGGGATACCTCTCGGAGCTGCCGGGATACCCGAAAGAATGAAGTCGCCGAGCTTCTTGTTATCTCTTGCAAACTCACGCTCGCCCTGGAGAACGTTGATCTCAACAGAGGGCTGATTGTCGGCAGCCGTCGAGAAGATCTGACTCTTCTTTGTCGGGATAGTTGTGTTTCTCTCGATGATCTTTGTCATGATACCGCCCATGGTTTCAACGCCGAGTGAAAGCGGAGTAACGTCGAGGAGCAGCAAGCCTTCAACCTCGCCGCCGAGTACGCCTGCCTGGATAGCTGCGCCGATCGCAACGCACTCATCGGGATTGATGCCCTTGAACGGATCCTTGCCGATAAACGACTTAACTGCGTTGATTACAGCCGGAATTCTCGACGAACCGCCGACCATGAGCACCTTGTCGATCTCGTTGATCGAAAGCTTCGAGTCGGAAAGAGCCTGCTTAACGGGACCCATTGTCTTCTCAACGAGATCGCTCGTAAGTTCGTCAAACTTAGCTCTTGTGAGAGTGAGGTCAAGGTGCATAGGACCATTTTCGTCCTGCCAGATGAAGGGGATATTGATCGATGTGCTCGTAACGCCCGAAAGATCGATCTTTGCCTTCTCAGCAGCGTCCTTGATGCGCTGCTTTGTTGTAGGGTCGTTTCCGATAGCAACGCCGTTTTCCTTCTTGAACTCCTCGATCATCCAATCCATGATCCTCTGGTCGAAGTCGTCGCCGCCAAGACGGTTGTTGCCCGCTGTTGCGAGAACTTCCTGAACGCCGTCGCCCATTTCGATGATAGATACGTCGAATGTGCCGCCGCCGAGGTCATAAACCATTACCTTCTGCTCGTTGCCCTTGTCGATACCGTAGGACAATGCAGCAGCTGTCGGCTCGTTGATGATTCTCTTAACGTCAAGGCCTGCAATCTGTCCTGCATTCTTTGTAGCCTGACGCTGAGCGTCCGTGAAGTATGCGGGAACGGTGATGACTGCCTGAGTAACAGTTTCGCCGAGATATGCCTCTGCGTCTGTCTTGAGCTTCTGAAGGATCATAGCCGAGATCTGCTCGGGCGTATAGGTCTTATCGTCAATATTCACCTTATAGTTTGTGCCCATTTCTCTCTTGATGGAGCTTACTGTCTTATTCGGGTTAGATACTGCCTGACGCTTTGCGATCTGACCAACAAGACGCTCGCCCGTCTTCGAAAAACCTACAACAGACGGAGTTGTTCTTGCGCCTTCTGCATTTGCGATAACAACAGGCTCGCCGCCTTCGATAACTGCTACGCATGAGTTAGTTGTACCAAGATCTATACCAATTACTTTTGCCATGATAAATTTCTCCTTTTAATATAATTTGAAAATATTACAATGACCATTTATATTTGATCATCAATTGACTGTCTGGACCATCGCATGACGAATTATCTTATCGCCGATCTTGTATCCCTTCTGATACACAACTGCGATAGTGTCGCTCTCCAATTCGTCGCTGTCTACGCTCGAAATCGCATTGTGGAACTCCGGATCGAATGTATCGCCCACCTCGCCGAACGCTGTGATATTCAGCTTCTCCAGGCTTTTTGCGATCTGATTAGCTATCATCTCAAGTCCCTTGCGAAACTCCTCGGGAGCGTTCTTTGACGCTTCAAGCGCTCTGTCTATATTGTCTGCTATCGGTAGTATCTCACTGACCGTATCGGATACGGCATTAGCATAAACCGCTGCCTTTTCTCTTTCACTTCTTGTGCGGTAGTTTGCGTACTCGGCAGCCGTGCGCAGCAGCTTCTCCTTCTCTTCCTCAAGAGCCTTTTTAAGAGCGTCCGTGCCGTCGGCAGGCTCGGTATTCGCCGCATCCTCGCCGCTTTTGTCCGTTTTTGCCTCTTCGCTTTCCTCAGTGTCAAGCTCCTCGGCAGCTTCGGTTTTCTCCTTCTCTTTCTCTGTACCCATCTATCTCATTTCCTTTCCTTTGCGCTTATCCCCCAAAAGAGGTATCAAGCGTTATCGCTATTCTGTCAAGATCATTTCCTTCAGCAGCCGCCCCGCAACATCTGCGGCATACTCGAGAACCGCCTCGGCGTAAGCATAATCACACCTCATAGGGAGCAGCGCCGTAACAAATCCGCCGTTCGTCCCCTCGAGAAAATACGGCGCGGCAGCAAAGCTGAAGCGTTCGAGCGCCGCCTCGCCGAGATCAGACCCGATAAGGAATCGGTTTCCGCCTCTCAGCTTCATGATGAGCGACTTCAGCGCTTCGTCCGAGTGCAGCGTCTTCAACAGCGCAGCAGCGTTATCGATACCGGTTTCGTCTGCGGATATAAGCCTTTCTCTCCCCGCAACCGCAATATCGAAATCGCCGACCTCTCTGCACGCCTCCATTATCGCCATCAAGACCGGAGGAACAAGCAGCGCGATCTCGCCGAGCTTTATCGCCTGTGTTTGAATATATGCGGGAGTCACGCTTCTGATCGGCAGCCCTTCCATGTCCCTATTGAATATCGTTTCATATATATTCACGATATCGGGAGTTATTACGTAGTCGCACTTAAACAGCTTCGTTTTGATAAGACCTTTTGAAGTTATCAGAACAGTCATGCACGACTGCCTTCCCGTCTGCACGAATTTCAGTCGGTGGATACGCTCGTTTTCGGAAAACGGCGTAGTCACGATCGACGCAGACCCAAGCAGCGCCGAAATAATATCGGCAGCCGACTTAATGAGCATTTCCGGATCTCCGCAGTCATGAAGCTTCTCATACACCGCCGCTTTTTCAGTTCCCGAAAGCGGCTTGGGCGTCATCAGCGAATCAACATACATACGAAATCCCGCCTCTGACGGCTGTCTGCCCGCCGATGTATGAGGCTGCGTCAACAGACCCATATCCGTCAGCCTGACCATCTCGCTGCGAACGGTTGCAGGCGACACGCTGAAGTCAAGCGCTCCGCACACAAGCTTCGAACCGACAGGCTCTCCGCTGCTGATATATTCCTCAACTATCGTCTTGAGGATCTTTATCGTTCGCTCTCTCGTCTGCATAAGCTCACCTCGATCATTGAATTAGCACTCACATCTATCGAGTGCTAACCTACTTTTAATTATACATTTATTCTACGATTTGTCAATAGGTTTATGCGCCAAAATTTGAAAAAATTTGCGGATCGATATATCCGTACGGGAGCAATGTCATTAACTTAAGACTTTAGCGTCGCCTTGGGGCGGCGAGGATACTTTATTCTTGCCGTTAGTAGGAGACGCTTTCTGCCAAAGCGTCCCCTCTTCCGAAACAATCCACTGGATTGTTTCGGAACTCACCCCTTGCAAAGGGCTGGAGCATGCCTCCGGCGGGCGGGACTCCGGTCTCACCTGCCGGTTCGGTCGGTGCTTCTGCCTTTGGAAACCGCAAGCCTTTTGAAAAAGGCTTGACGAAAACTTTATGCTGTGCTCTACCGAACCTTTGACCGCCGAAAGGAATGCCGACTATGGGCAGGCTTGTGCTTGTTCTAAACAGAGCTTTGAAAAATTTCTTTTTTTCATTGACAAGACTTCAAAAATGGTATAATATTATAATTGAGTTTGTATCCCATCAGATCGGCGAAGCTGTGTTTTCGCCGTAACTTATGCAAAGATCATTATCGGTTTGCCGACAATTTATATTATATAATGAAAGGACGTATATCTATTATGAAAATAAGGGCTAGTTGGGTTGCGTTTGTACCGCTCTCGGTCGGCGCGGTGCTGCTGCATATTTATTACCTGTTTTTTATCGGCGGTGAAGAGATTACACAGCCGCTGTTTTCGAATTATTCCCTGCTGATAAACAAGTCCACCGAACCGGAGCTGATATCCATTTTCGCCGGAATACTGCTTATATTTGCGGTGTTTTTCTCACTAATCGACCGCAAAACCGCGCCGTACTGCGAGATAAAATCGTCGCCTCTCAGCGGATTGTTCCTGATAATCGCAGCCCTCATTATGGGCGTTGACAGTGCGCTGGGAGTTGTGAACGTTCTTTCAGGCTCGGTATCGGGCGGATTGATCCTCCTGTTTTACGCCGCGGGCGTTGTAACGGCGATGCTGCTGGCGTCTGTGGGAATGGGACTTATGATGGGCTACAATATCGCAAAGAAGATCCGCGCGGCAATGCTTCTTCCCACGATCTGGGCAGCTGTCAATCTCGTAATGGGCTTTATGCGCCACCGCAGAGAAGCGCCGTCGTTTGCGCTTTACGATATGTTCGTATGGGTAGCGCTGACTCTGTTCATTTTCTATAACTCAATGGTCCTGTGCGGAGTGGAGATAAAGAACCCCGTCAAATCGTCGTTCGTTTGGGGTATGCTGCTGTTATTTTACGATATAATATACGTTATATCCGAAACAGACGCTTCCATGAGAGAATTCGGCAGCTTCCGCTTTATGGAGCTGCTCCCGCAGATGATGATAGCCGCTTTCGGGCTGTATGCGCTGTTCTTCCTGTTTAAGCTTTCGTCCTGCATGATAACAAAAGAGCAGGAAAAAGCGCTCGAATCAAGCGGCGACTCTGCGCCCGCTCGAACGGACAAGCGCAAAAAGACAGACACCGCAGGCGAGGACGATGAGCCTGAATCGGCATACGGAGTCGGCAGCACGAAGTATGTCACCGCAGAATTTGAGAAGATCAGGATCGAAAAAGCAGCGAAAAAAGCAAAGGAGCGCACCGGAGCGCTTCCGCAGACCGCACCCTCCGAAGCCTCCGACGACAGCGATGAAGATGAGCTTTCGACGCTGGACAAGATCGATCAGCTGATACAGGAGCTTTCGGAAGAATGATCCGCCGGAACATACGAGTAACTAACGGACGCAGGTTTTACGCTTGCGTCCTTTTCGTTTATCTGTAATTTTCCGAACAAAATCAAAAAAAGCCCTACCAATTTTTGCCGACATATGGTATAATGGGAATAGTGCCTGCAAATAAGGCTGTTTGGAATGTATATAGGCGCAATAAATTTTTATTTTAGAGGAGTTCGTATTCGGTCATGAAGAACGACAAAATATATTACAGCGTTGGCGCGCTGCTTTATTGTCCCGCAAACAACGAAAGTATTGTTCGCTCCGTCACGACGGAAAAGTTTGGGACCAAGTATTCTTTGGCGCTTTGCCTTGAAGATACCATCAACGATGATTTTGTTGACGAAGCGGAAGCTATTATGATAAAATCGATAAAAAAGATATACGAATACAGCTGTTCAAATAATATATTTATCCCGAAAATATTTATTAGAGTACGCAGCCATGAACAGATCGAGCGGATATTTGACGAGCTTGGTTCGGCTGCCTCGCTCCTTTTCGGCGTAATAGTACCGAAATTCACAGCCGACATCGCCGATGATTACATCAGAGCAATTCGCAGGATCAACGATACATATCACCGAACGAAATACATTATGCCGATACTTGAAAGCTCGGATATGATAGATCTCAGGGCCCGATGCAGTATGCTGTACAGCATCAAAGAAAAGATCGATGAGATCGAGCCGCTTGTCCTGAATATCAGAGTGGGCGGCAACGACCTGTGCAAGACCTTCGGGTTCCGCCGTCACAACGACGAATCGATACACAATATCAAGCCTGTGTCCAACATTCTAAGCGATATAGTCACGGTATTCGGCAGAGATTACGTTGTATCCGGTCCGGTGTGGGAGTATTACAACGGCAGCGGCTGGGATACAGGACTTCTCAACGAGATCAAGGGCGATATTCTGTGCGGCTTTGTCGGAAAAACCGTCATCCACCCGAACCAGATCGCCGTTGTGAACAAAGCGTACATGGTCAGCCGCAAAGATCTTGAGGATGCAAACGCAGTGCTCAACTGGAGCAAGGGAAGCATTTCGATGGTAGCAGGCTCACAAAACAACGAGCGAATGAATGAATACAAGACTCATGCCGTTTGGGCTGAAAAAATAAAGATCCTCGCCGATGTTTACGGCGTGCAAAGCTGAGGATAGTATATGAAAGACATTTTATTTACAGAAGATAATCTTGCAAAGACAGCCAAAAGAGAAAATAACAACAAACGTAAATATTTGGTAGTTAACCCCTATCAGGGAAAGCACGTTCCGACAAGCGGCAGACAGGCAGAGGAAATGTTTGACACGCTTGCAGAAAAGCTGAAAAACGCATACGGCGAGAGATCGGGGCGAATACTTATTGTCGGGTTTGCTGAAACTGCAACGGCGATCGGCGCGCGGCTGGCAATAACTCTCGGCACGCTTTACACTCAGACTACCCGTGAACCGATAGATAATGTTGAATATTTATTCTTCACGGAATCCCACAGTCACGCAACAGAACAAAAGCTTTGCAGAAACGATCTTGAATCGGTCATTGATAATATCGATATGATCGTTTTCGCCGAGGACGAGGTAACGACAGGCAGCACTATCTTAAAAATAATCGATATTATCGAGGGCTTATACCCGGGCAGGCTGAAGTTTTCGGTGGCGTCGCTGCTGAACGGTATGGAAAACGAGTCGCTCGCCGTCTACAGCAGCCGTAATATCGACGTGCATTACCTTGTCAAAACTCATCATGAGGGATATACGGCGATCGCAGAATCGTACACCGCAAACGGAATCTATATTGAAAAAGATACTGCTGCGCGCAGCGACTTAATCATCACCGATATCGGCGAAAACTACGTAAACACACGCCGAATTTGCAGCGGCAGCGAATATCTTGCCGCCTGCACCGCGCTTGCCCGCAGTATCTGCGAGCGTATACCGATAGAAAATGTGCATTCGGCTGCCGTTATCGGAACGGAAGAATTTATGTATCCCGCGATCCACACTGCGGCGCACCTTGAATCACTGGGTATCAGCGCAAAAACTCATTCAACCACACGAAGTCCTATCGAGGTGTGTACCGATAAAAATTACCCGCTGCACACCCGATTTTCTCTTACAAGCCTGTATGATCCAGAACGTCAGACATTTATTTACGATATCGGAAAATATGATATCGTGATAGTAATAACGGACTCTCCGTTTATTTCGGAGAAAGGATATCATTCTTTGATGAATGCTTTGCGTTATTCCGGCAATACTAATATATACACATTCAGGTGGTGCAGCAATGAATAAAACAAACGAATATCTTGTAAAGACATCCTACAAGCCCGAGGACGTGACTCTGCTTTTGAAGGACGTTACGGGGCTTGTTGAACCGCAGCCCACCGAAGAAAGGGAGCGGCTGATACAATCGGGGCGGCATTACTGCGAGATGCTGCCTATTGAGTACGTACCCACACAACGGTATATGCAGGTCTACGAGGAAGCGCTGCAGGCATTCGCCAAGCCGACCGCCGAAGCGATAAGCCGCCTTGGCGACAAAGTTATTGCACAAAAAGGCGAAGGTGTGGTGCTTGTATCGCTTGCCAGAGCAGGCATACCGATAGGTATCCTTTTGAAGCGTTACATAAAGCGGAAATTCGGCGCGGATGTACCGCACTACTCGATCTCAATAATCAGAGGACGGGGTATCGACCGCCGCGCAATGGAATACATCTTGGAACGGCACGCGTCGCGCGACATACTTTTTGTGGACGGCTGGATAGGCAAGGGCGCAATACTGAGGGAGCTTCAGAAGGAGCTGTCGCAGTACAAGGGTGTATCGAGCGACATTGCAGTTGTTGCAGACCCGGCAAACGTGACGGAGCTATGCGGAACGCACGACGATATACTCATACCCAGTTCATGCTTAAATTCAACTGTATCGGGTCTTGTCAGCAGGACATTCCTGCGCAGCGATATTATCGGGAGCGATGATTTCCACGGCGCAGTGTATTACGGAGAACTGAGGGACGCCGATCTGTCGTATGAATTTATAGATGCGATCGAATCGAAATTCGATATGAACGTGCCGCCCGCAAAGCCGGCAGTTCCCGGATACGGACTCGACGAGGTAAGATCGCTTGCCGAGAGATATTCGGTAGACGATATCAATCTTATAAAACCCGGTATCGGCGAAACGACACGTGTTTTGCTCCGAAGAGTGCCGTGGAAGGTGCTGATAGACGAGCATTACAAAAACTCCCCCGACCTTGCGCACCTTATCCGTTTAGCGCAGGAGAAAAACGTTCCGATCGAATACTGCCCGCTTACGCACTACAAAACGTGCGGCATAATAAAAAAGCTTGCCGATGCGTAAAACGGCAAGCTGCAGCATAAAACAATTAAGGAGAATTAATATTTTTAAATGATTCGTGTATGGTTCAACCATTGGTTTCGCACTGCATACAGCCTGATCGAACTGGTCAGGCAGACTGAAGATGAAGATATATATATTATCGGCTCTAACCTGACAGCGGAGTCACCGATAAAGCTTATGTGCGATGAATGGTATGTTGAAGAAAACCTGCGGGAAGATGAATACGTTGGGTTTTGTCTTGATTTTTGTAAAAAGCACAATATCGACGTATTGGTGCCGTACCGCAATATGGCGGTCATAGCCGCAGAGAAAGATAAATTCGAAGCGATCGGCGTAAAGCTTATGTGCGAATCATCCTGTTTAATGGATCTGCTTGAAGATAAGGCCGCCGCATATGAACATCTTTCGGTCAGCGGCATAAATATTCCCGAATACAGGATCATAAGCACGGCTTCCGAGCTGGAATGCGCATATAAAGATCTGAGCGCGCGTTACGATCGGCTGTGCATAAAATGCACAAACGACAGGGGCGGTCAAAGCTTCCGTGTTATCAGCGAGCACATAGACAAGTACGAAAGTCTGTTTAAGTATCCGTCTTCTGCGGTAAGCTATGATTCGCTGCGCAGGATCTTATCCGAAAAAGCCTCATTTAAAAGCATGATGATAATGCCTCTGATGTCGCAGCCCGAAGTTGAGGTCAGCGCAGACTGCCTTGACTGCGGCAGTGAAAGGATAATTATCCCAAGATTTAAATACAGCGGTCATGTTGAAAAGATCATATATGATAACGAGATAATATCCATGGTAAATAAAGTCATGGATATTATCGCCCCGAAATATATTATTGATGTGCAGTTCCGATATCTTAACGGTGTACCTCATTTGCTCGAAGTGAATGCCAGAATGTCGGGCGGACTTCCGCTTAGCTGCGCGGCGGCAGGAGTCAATATCCCAGCTCTTTCGCTGAAAAAAGTCCTCGGGCGGGAGATGACCGCGCCCAAATATATAAAAGAAACGAAGACGATATCATTTGTTGAAGTGCCGACCGCTCCCCATTGACCGCAAAAATAAGACGCCCTCCCGTAATTGCCGGAGGGCGTTGATTTTTTAATCCATTATCAAATCAATTTTGTTATATCTCATGCAGCTTATGACAAGGCTGACAACAGTCATCAATAGTCCCGCAGCTATTCCGATCACATATAACCGGCTTTCGCCTGTTATGATGCCGAATATGCTGATGTATGAGTACGGAGAAAAGATCTTCATTATGCTCAGAGTCTTTGCAGCCGAACCGATGATCCCGAAAAGTATCGTTATCGTTACAACGACCGCAGATATCGAAGACGCCTGCGAGCCGCTGTTCATAAATGTCGCAAGCAGGAACGAGATCGCCAGATAGATTATCTCTATCAGCAAAAATGCGCCGACCGCAAGCAATACTTTGCCGAGATACGACATCTTGTTGTTCGAATACAGTACCGCTATCGACACAAGCGCGACCACGATGTTATGCAGGAACAGAGTTACAAGCTGCGCGACAAATCCCGTCATTACCGCGCACGTTCTCGAAACAGGCAGAGAGTAAACAAACGTTACGTCACTGTCGCCCCTGCCGTTTGTATTGGCGGACGCTCCCAGGTAGCTTGCATACACGCAGCCGACTATGAGCATTATTTGCAGGCAGACTCCGAAATTTACGCCGAAGTCCTTAAAGTCAAGCGGTTCGGAATCGGGCGCGCTGCCCGTAACAGCTCCCGGCATTGACGAAGCCATATCGCTGATGAACTCGGGCAGACCTGCGCTCAGCAAATTCGAGAACATCACAACGATGAGAATAAAAAGACACAGTGAGATCGTTGACCACACGAGGAAATTTTTTGTGCGGCTTTTGAGCTTATAGCCCAGCAGTGTAAAAGAAAAGTATTCATTCATCAGTTTTCACCTCCGTTTTCCTGTTCAAGCTGCCTTTCATAAAAGCGAACTAAAGCGTCGCCCAAAGACGGAAGCGTGATCTGAAGATCGTCAAGATCATATGTTGCAAGAGCGCCGATAAGACTGTTCATATCCTTTTTATACAGGAATGATATATAGCCGTTGTCGTCCTTATCGACCTCCGTTATGCGGAACAGATTGTAAAGAGCCGACAGATCGTCCGATGTCTTTACGCTGATACGGCGGGTATCGCTCTTTAGCAGAACCTCCTTCTCGGAGATCTCAAGCAGCGTACCTTTTCTCATGATAGCAATGCGGGTGCATATTTGCTGAAGCAGATCGATATTTCGGTCGCTTATCACCACCGTGACGCCTTCTTTATTGTTAAGGTCGAGCAGATAGTGCGCTAGCTTGTTCTTTGTTTCTTTATCGAGCGCAACAAAGCAGTTGTCCATGATAACAAGCCTCGGACTGCCCATGAGCGCGATAACTATAGCGATCTTTTTCCTGCACGAAAGCGGGAGACTGCCGACGCGCTTGTTGCGGTCAACATTAAAATGCTTGCACAGGCGCATTACCTGCTCGTTATCGGTAACTCCCTTTATCTTTGCGGCGGTACGGATAACGTCGATAGCCTTCATGGTTTCGCAGTACGTAGGATTGGACGGCATGAACCCGATCATTCGCTTCTTTTCGGTAGAAAGCTTCCAGGACTTTTGTCCCATAACGGTGATAACTCCCGATGTAGGGCGGATAAAGTCCATACAAAGGTTGATGATCGTACTCTTTCCGCTTTTCTTAGGTCCCGCTATGCCAAAAAAGTCACCTTCGTTCACGGCGAATGACGTGTCACCGAGCGCAGGCCGTTTGGTATAGTATTTGGAAACTTTATCCAGGGTGATAATAGCCAATTCGGAACTCTCCTTTAATACATTCATTTTCTTTTCATTTCTTTTGGATAAACATCCGGACACTATAAATTATACTTAATTTCCGGAAACTTTTCAACATATATTTCTCCATTTTAAAAATTTTTTATACGCAGGTTTTAATGTGATTATTTGCAATTATGTTATTGAAAAATATCACGAAATATGGTAAAATCAAAGCAGACAGTTTATATACGCTCACGGTAGGCTTGTTCCATACCGTTAAGTCTAAAATAGTATTATATGAGGTGTGATAACAATGTACAATGAATATCTCGATACCATCAGCTTCGTGGCTAAGTTTGACCCCGATGTTGCAGACGGTATGCAGCAGGAACTGAAGCGTCAAAGAAGAAATCTTGAACTTATTGCCTCGGAGAACCTCGTTTCTCCGGCAGTTATGGCTGCAATGGGCTCGGTTCTGACAAATAAATACGCCGAGGGCTATCCGGGAAAGCGTTATTACGGCGGCTGCCAGTGCGTCGATATCGTTGAGGATATCGCAAGGAAAAGAGCGTGCGAGCTTTTTGGCGCGGATCACGCAAACGTTCAGCCTCACTCGGGCGCTCAGGCTAACATGGCGGTTTACTTTGCGCTGCTCAATCCGGGCGATACGGTTATGGGCATGAACCTCGCCGAAGGCGGACACCTTTCACACGGCTCACCCGTAAATATGTCGGGCAAGTATTACAATTTCGTAAGCTACGGCGTTGACCCCGTTACTCATCGCATTGACTACGATAAGGTCATGGAGATCGCTATGGAGTGCAAGCCGAAGCTTATCGTTGCTGGCGCAAGCGCATATCCCCGCATTATCGATTTCAAGAAGTTCAGAGAGATCGCAGACGCCTGCGGCGCTATCCTCATGGTTGATATGGCTCACATCGCAGGTCTTGTTGCCGCAGGCGCTCACCCCAACCCGGTTGAGTACGCCGACATCGTGACAACCACTACCCACAAAACGCTCAGAGGCCCCAGAGGCGGTCTTATTCTCTGCAAGGAAGAGTACGCCAAGGCGATAGACAAGGCTGTTTTCCCCGGTTCTCAGGGCGGCCCGCTCATGCACGTTATAGCCGCTAAGGCTGTTTGCCTCGGCGAAGCTCTCAAGCCCGAGTTCAAGGCTTACGGCGAGCAGATCGTTAAAAACGCTCAGGCTCTCGCCAACGGACTGACAAGCAGAGGTCACAAGCTTGTTTCGGGAGGCACTGATAACCACGTTATGCTGCTCGATCTGTCGGGCACGGAGCTTACCGGCAAGGAGCTGGAGCACAACCTTGACGAGGTGTATATCACGGCAAACAAGAACACCATTCCGAATGAACAGAGAAGTCCGTTCGTAACCTCGGGCGTTCGTCTTGGAACGGCTGCCGTTACTTCAAGAGGTCTTGTTGAGGAAGATATGGACAAGATCGCAGAGTTTATCCATCTCGTTATCGAGGACTTCGAGGGCAACAAAGAAAAAGTTCAGGCTGGCGTTACGGAGCTGCTTGAAAAATATCCGCTTTACGAATAATATCAAAATGCTTCAAGGGGAGGGTAAACCTTCCCTTGATCGTATATTACAGCGAATTTGAAAGCAGGTGAAAATATGCCGCCGCTGGCAGACAAGATCCGCCCCCGAAGGCTTGACGATGTTGTGGGGCAAACTCATTTGATCGGGCAGGGCAAACCGCTTCGCCGAATAATCGAGTCCGGAGAGATCCCGAACATGGTGTTCTACGGCCCTTCCGGCGTGGGAAAAACTACTATCGCTTCGATAATCGCCGACAGCACCAACAAAACGCTCCGCCGCTTAAACGCTACGACCGCTTCAACTCAGGATATCAAAGATGTGGTGGCGCAGATCGACACCTTTGCGGGAATGAACGGGATACTGCTTTATCTTGACGAGATACAGTACTTTAACAAAAAGCAGCAGCAGACTTTGCTTGAGTTTATCGAGAACGGCAGCATTACGCTCATAGCTTCGACTACAGAAAACCCCTATTTTTATGTATACAACGCAATATTATCACGCAGTACTGTATTTGAATTCAAAACCATTGAATCGAAAGAGGTTCAGCGGGCAGTCAAACGGGCTTACGAGTGCATTGAAAAAGAAAAGGGCTTAACATACACGATCGAGAACGGCGTAACGGAATATATAGCAACGGCGTGCGGCGGCGATGTGCGAAAAGCGCTGAACGCAGTGGAGCTGACTGCTCTGACCGCGGAGGATAACGGCAATGCGAAGATCATAACGCTTGAAAGCGCAAAGCAGCTTACACAAAGATCTGCTCTGCGCTACGACAAAGACGGCGACTCTCATTACGACATTCTGTCGGGATATCAGAAATCAATGAGAGGGTCGGACGCAAACGCTGCTTTGTATTATCTGGCAAGGCTGCTTGAAGCGGGCGATCTGCCTTCCGCCTGCCGCAGACTTATGGTTTGCGCGTGCGAAGATGTGGGGCTTGCATATCCTCAGCTGCTGCCGATAGTCAAAGCGTGTGTGGATATGGCAAATGCGGTCGGACTTCCCGAAGCGGCGATACCGCTTGCCGACGCAGTTGTGATGGTCGCAAATGCGCCGAAATCGAATTC
>CACZCM010000012.1:51777-94293 GCA_902779615.1 uncultured Ruminococcus sp.
TATGGCTTACAACAAAGCCGCCGCAGATCTGCGCTCCGGCAAGGTCGGCAATATTCCGCGTCAGCTTCAAAACAAGCATTATGACGGTGAAGATCAGGCTGTCAAAGGGCAGTTTTACAAATACCCTCACGATTATCCGAATCACTGGGTCAAGCAGCAATATCTTCCCGATATACTGAAAGACGCCGGCTATTATGAATATGGCGATAACAAGAATGAACAAGCGTTTAAAAAATATTGGGAGATGATCAAAGGGACTTAGGAGAAATGGCGCTTACGGTATCTAATATTGACGCAGCATAAAGTTTTTTGCCAAGCTTTTTTTCAAAAAAGCTTGCGAGGGTACGGGGCGAGCAGCCCCGTAAAGGTACGCATCTCAAAAATTAATAAAAGAAACAATAATAAGCACGAAGTGCAAAAAAATAATAAAGTCCGCCCAACAAAAAAGAAGGCACGAGGCGAAGCCAATGTGCCGAATGGACGACAAATAAAGTATCGATCCATAAATGAGCCAATTTTTATTTCTTCGTCCGAATCCATAAATTTGCGTCGCCGTGTAACGGCGATATGAACTTGGTGCAGGCCGCAGCTTAGGAGCATGGTCACACAAAATTGCCTCTCTTTACAAAATAGTTCATAGAACTGTTTTGTAAATCCACCGAGAAAAGACCGGACGCAAGCTTTTTCAAAAAACTTGGCAAAACTTTGTACTGTAGTATATTGAACTTAAGTTTTGCGCAGTTTTATTATTCGCTCATTTATAGCATAAACATTCTTCCCTACAAAAGTATTTTTTTCAACTCTTCGATATACATTTGAGCCGGCTTCCCCATCACCGTATCTTTTCTTTTTATATACCCGATCTCCATTGTGTCTTCATCATAACCCGTGGTGTCAAACGGGATCGCCTTGTAATCGCTGCCGTTCAGTTCCTCGCTGATTATCCCGCAGCAAAGCGTATATCCGTTTACACCTTTCATCAGGTTCAGCATCGTTGCCCTGTCGCAAGCCTTTATCGTTCTGCTGTATATATGTGTGCTGAGTATTTCTTCGGCTAAATAAAACGAACTCATCTCCCCCTGCTCAAATGACAGACACGGGTAACTGCTAAGATCGTCTATCCCGATCATTTGCTTATTCGCCAGCGGGTGACCCGCCCACAAATACACAAACACTCCGCACTGCGTCAGCGGATAAAATTCCAGCGAGTTTGACCTCAGCAGCTTTGTTATCGCCGCTCTGTTGAACTGCGACATATACAATATCCCGACTTCGCTTCTCAGCGCCGCAACGTCGCTTATGACTTCTTTTGTTTTTGTTTCTCTGATGGCAAATTCGTACTCCGCCGTGTCGTAGTGATCCACTACCGCCATAAACGCCTTTACCGCAAACGAATAGTGCTGCGTTGATACGCCGAATTTTCTCCGCTGCGGAACGTCCTCATTGTAACGCTCCCTCAGTTCGCAAAACCCGCTGTATACGCCCCTTGCGTACATCAGAAACTCTTCCCCGTCGGGCGTGAGCGTGACCCCTCGCCCGCTCCTGTGAAATATCGTTATGCCAAGCTCCTTCTCCAATTCTCTGACCGCGCTTGTAAGCGACGGCTGAGCCGTATAAAGCAGCGACGCCGCTTTATTTATGGAGCCTTGCTCGGCGATCGTGATTATGTAGTGTAATTGCTGGATCGTCATTTGTAACACCTCTTTCCCTAATTATACCACAAATTCCGCACTAAATGAAGGTAACCGTATGAAAGATTTTTATCCGACTTTTTATAAAAGATTTAATTGTATCGCCAATAAATGCGAGGACAGCTGCTGCAAGGATTGGGATATCGATGTTGACAGCGAAACCGAAAAATATTACAACACCGTAAAAGGCGAACTCGGCGATAAGATCCGCAGACTGACCGTGACCGATAAATACGGCGAGCGTGTTTTTATCAATAATACGGATTGCGGCGTCCGCTGCCCGTTCTGGAATAAAGATATGCTGTGTGACATTTATATCGGACTCGGGGAAGAGCATTTGTCGCATACGTGCGCTAATTTCCCGAGAATGAAATTTACATACGGCGATTGTACGGAGCATATCCTTTCGTTCGCCTGCCCGGAAGCAGCAAGGTTTATGCTGAACAGCGAAAATGCATATGCCGATCTTGACGGCGACGAACGATTTTCTCAGGCCGACGATGAGATGTGGGCGTTTATGCTCGAATCGAGAAGGCGAACAGCAGAGATATTCCGCAGCGATGATCCGGTGATATATAAGCTGATGGACTGCCTTGTGATGAATATTCAGATACAGCGAATATTAGAGGGCGAAGAGCCTGCCCCGCTCGATCCGGAAGATTCGGTTCCGGCAGATGTAAGCCACATATTCACACTGCACGAAAACTTCGAGATCATGAGTGAACAGTGGAGAGAAACACTGACCGCAGCAGCCAAGGAGTGCGCAGATATAAAACTGTCACGTAGATTTGACGAAGCATTCGCAAAGTTTGCGGAATACTATATTTATCGCTATTACCTTGAATCGATCAGCTCGGGCGATGTACTATATGCTGTAAAGCGTATTGTATTTGCATATATAATAACAGCCGGAATACATTCATATGTAACAAGCCATAAGAGACCGTACAGCATAATGAGAATATTGCAGAGGTATTCTAAGGAAGTCGAGCATTCGTATGAAAATACAGAAACAATAAACGAGGTTTTATCGGAAGACGGGGAGTATACGGCAGAGAGGATAATGCTGATGCTTGAAAATTTTGGGTGATAACATTACCTTTGTCATTAACTTAAGGTTTTAGCGTCGGAGTGTCACGGCGAGGGAAACTCGACTCAAACCACAGCTTAAGGGCACGGTCACGCATCTAAAAGGGCTTGAGCATACATCCTGCGGGCAATGGCGCTGTCTCCGCTGCCCTTGCAGCCTGCCCCTTTTTGAAAAAAGCGGGGTAAAACCTCTGTGCTGTTGCTCTATGGATTTTTTGCGCAATTTTACAAATTTGCTCATTTATAGTATATATCTCGATTAAAAGAAAGACAAGGAGAGATCACTATGCAGGAAACCACACAATCAAAGATCAACAAGCTCGGCGAGATGATCGAAAAAAGCCGCCGCATCGTGTTTTTCGGCGGAGCGGGTGTTTCTACCGAAAGCGGTATACCCGATTTTCGCAGCGCAGACGGACTGTACAACCAAAAGTATGACTACCCGCCCGAAGAGATACTTAGCCATACCTTCTTTTACAACAAAACGGAGGAGTTTTTCAAGTTTTACCGCGACAAGCTAGACAGCCGCCGCTTTGAACCAAACATTACCCATAAACGTTTAGCGAATCTCGAACAGGAGGGCAAGCTTTCGGCAGTCGTGACTCAGAATATTGACGGTCTTCACCAAAAGGCAGGCTCGAAGAACGTATTCGAGCTTCACGGCTCCGTTCTTCGAAATTACTGTACACGCTGCAAACGCTTTCACGAGCCGCAGGACGTATTCGATACGAACGGCATTCCACGCTGCAGCTGCGGCGGGATCATAAAGCCCGACGTTGTGCTGTATGAAGAGCCGCTTGACGACAAGGTAGTCCGAAAGGCGATAAAAGCTATCCAAAACGCCGATATGCTTATCGTTGGAGGAACTTCACTTACGGTATACCCTGCCGGCAGCTATATCACATATTATAGGGGCGATCAGCTCGTTCTGGTCAACAAATCCAAAACTTCTTATGATTCAATTGCAAACTTGGTCATAAATGAAAGTCTGGGGTTGGTTTTCTCTCAAGTGTGAAGGAAAAATTTACAAATTATGAATAAATATCGAATTTGAGGTTGACTTTTTCAAAATCTATAGTATAATTAGATCAGTGGTATTGTTACGGCATAATTTTATGCAGTGAACTTAGGAGGAAAAAGTCATGAACAAGAGAATCGCAGGCGTCATTTGCGCTGCTCTTCTTATGATGTCTGCATCAGCAGTGCTGACAGCTTCGGCTGAGAAAGCGGAAATATCCCCCACCGTTGCGGCAAGCACGATCGATCTTGATTCGGGAAAAACCGAATCTGCAAACATTGAATTTAGCACCTACAACGGCACAAAGTCGCCAAATACCGGCGTTCCCGCAACGGTTGCAATGCTTCCGATCGCGTTCGCTTCTTTGGCAGCGATGAGTGCGATCATCAGCAGCAAAAAGTCAGACGAAGAATGATCCGCTTGTACTTATTTTTTCACAAACAACAAAAGGCACTCGCTTCAACTCCGAGTGCCTTTTTGGTTTTTTAAAAGCTCTGCGTTCAACGAGAAAAGACAAGCCGCGGGCTTATTGCGGTCATATAAAAATCACTAAACCCGATCAGCAACAGCCGGAGGATATCCTGAATCCTCCGGCTGTTTTCATTTAATTTCAAGCGTGGGGTGTAGTTTGATCGTTAGTCATCATTCCATATAGAATAATATGTTATAATTTGCTTTTCGCCCAAGCGATAGTCACCATGGACGGGAGCATTTTTTGTAAAACCAACACTGTAGCGAAGAACATAAAGCGCGTCGGCGCTGTCTATCACGTCATTGTCGTCGACGCATGCGCACATCATTTGTTGACTTGTTTCAAAGTATGCTAATCCTACCGAATACCGCAGGATCTTCAATGCGTCGCTTGAGGTAATAGTCATATCATCGTCAACATCGCCACGCATAAATTCAAGCTTCACAATATTCTTTTCATTAAATTTATCTATGTAGCTGTCAGTATATTCCTGAAATTCGCCTTTATCGTCTTCGTAATAATAAGCGATCTCTTCATAAAGCAGATTATCCTCGGCAATAACACTTTTGGTCTTTTTCTCCGCTCCGTTGTTAAAAATCACTTTTACAGTTCCGTCGTCCTTAAAGCCGTATTTCGTCAGATCGAGTTTGTAAATATCATTATCGAACTCAGCTTTCTCCATCTTAACTCCCGGCCATTCCATCTTGTTTACATCGTCATAGCAGTAGGCATATATATCGTCCCAGTCCTCCCATGTCCACGTTCTGTAGCAATAGATATTAAGCGTATCGCCTGGGGTCTTTTCCTTAAATAATGATGTATCGAAAAACTCTGCTCGCTGCGATGTGAAGTCCTTCAGATAATCCACCTGCTTATCAAAGCTTCTGCCCGATCCCGGCACGAGTACGTTCGCCTTGATATTCCAGCGGGTAAAATTCATCTCGGCGGCCTTGGTAAGATCGCTGCGGTACTGTTCGATGGATTTGAGGATCGTGCCGCTTGTTTTCTCGCTGCTGTTCAGTATCGTGAGCGCAGGCTTGAATTTTTCTTTATACAGACGGTTTACCTCACGGTTAAAATCGGTATGAGTGCAAAGCTCCACAAAGAAATTACGTCCTCCGTTGTTGCCCGGGGCTCTGGTACGAGCATATATCTCAGTGGGTGAATTCTTGTAGTCGAGGTTTCCGAACGCAACGTCAAAATCCCACACGGGGGCTGCGTGTACCTTGCCGTCTCCCTTTGAGTCTGAATCCTTGTAGAAAAAGCAGCTTGTAACGCCGCTGTCAACATTCAGCGAATACTCCTGAATAAGATACATCAGCGCTGCCGACTCCATGTCAAGATACTCGCTGTAGTGTTTGCCTTTGTCGTTATATCCCGTGTCGGAATATATCGCGTCCTCCATCTCCTGCATAAAACCGCTGATATATTCGACCTGCGCCTTACTGGCGGCTTCCGGGTTCTTAACAACAACACACTGGTTTCTGTTCGTCACAAAGCCCGACAGCTCGTCCGCGTACTTATTCGCGGTATCAAACTCCATCAGATAACCGCCCGTAATATCTTCGGGGTCATTGGGGATCTCAAAGTACTTTTTGCTGCCTTTTTCAGTGCCGGTGTCAACGTAGCTGTAGGAATCAAGATCGGCGTCGTTCACCTTTTCAGTTGCGTCTTCAATGTCGTTTATCTTAACAAGATTATTCTTGCCCGCCTCGACCTTCTCGCTAAGCTGATATACGCCTGCATAGTCGCCGTTGAGGTAAAGATTAACGTGATGTGAATCGGGCGAAAAATCCATTCCAAGCTCGTCCGAAAGATCGAATGCTATTTTGTTGCGAAGCATCGTATGATCCTGCGCATTCGCCAGTAGACACCACTTTTTGGAGGCGTCCATCCCGAGAAGCTCCGCCTTCTTGTCGAGCTTGATGTTATACGGCTTTTTAATGAGTCTCCACGTAGTATTGCCTCTGCCCTTAATGTAGGAAAGCTCACCGTCGTAATTGACCTCTCCGTTATCGTCAACAACGATTATCTGCCCGGATTCCTTAACGCTCTTGTTGCCGTGAATGCTGTTCATATCGCCTGTTTCGGTGTTGATATATATCGATCCCAAAGCGTGATCCTGCATAACGGTCAAGGTGTATTCCTTGTCACCCGCTTTCATTATATATTCACCCTCGCCGTGTATAGCGGAAGTGACCTCGCCGCTCTTGATCGCCATTCCGTCGATCGTGGGATCGCTCTCAAATGAATGCCACAGCGTCAGGGCATTAAGATCGGCTGATGCAGGCAAAAGCAGAAAATAACGGGTAGCCGCAGTTTTTCCGATATGGGTCATCTCTTTACCCTTATCGATCTGAGCGAACCAACGGATAGCGTCCGGCGAATTCATATCGGCAGACGGCAGATTCGGGTCAGCGTCAGCCCAGACCGCGGGAACATCGCTGCCGCTGTCGTTGTCATCTGCTGCAAACGCCGTCATCGGAGCGCACATAATCACAGCCGTCAGGACCAAAGCGGCAGCCCTTTTTCTGAACTTCAAGATGTTTGCCATAACTGATCATCTCCTAAAATAGTTTTGTTGTCAGATCGAAAAATGTTTTTCCGGATCTGATAAATATCGCACAGTACGCCAATAATGATGAGTACATCATAGTCTACCGCCGTACCAACCATTGATATAAATAACTAAAAGTATTTCTTTAAAGGCATTATAACGTGTTGTTTATTCACAGCAGCGATCCGAACTTTAAAGACGAGTACCATCTCTCATTTCCAATTATACAGTAATCATTGACAAGTTTCAATCAATTTGTAATATATTTATTCAACCATTTCGAGGGTTTATCAACATCGAGTTTAATTCTTTAACCTAAAGGGGCGCGTCTTCGGGGACAAAGTATTTAACTTCAGGTTCGATAGAGCACAGCATAAAGTTTTCGCCAGGCCTTTTTCAAAAGGCTTGCGGTTTCCAAAGGCAGAGGTCTCCGCTGCCGCGTCGGTCGGTGCTTCTGCTTCGCCGTGGTCTCCCCCGTCGGGGACGTCTCCCAGCCGGAGACCCGCACCCCACACCCTCGGCAGCTTTTTTGAAAAAAAGCTGCGAAAAAAACTTTTAATTACTAGTTTTTTAACTCGTTCAAAAGCCGTGAATGCCGGATCAGTTTTAGTTGACAAACAAAGTCGATTATGATAGAATACTAATGTGAATATTTTTAAAGGAGGGACTTCCTTATGAAGAGAATCCAAACCATCGATACTCGTGATCTTAAGAAAAGCCTTAAGAACGGCGGCTGCGGTGAGTGCCAGACTTCCTGCCAGTCAGCGTGCAAAACTTCTTGCGGCGTTGCCAATCAGCAGTGCGAGAAGTGCGTAAGCGAATAATTTCGCTTGATGTGAACTGCCGTACCGGCGTGCATTTCAGCCAGCCGTGCGGCAGTTTATTTATGGTTACAGCCGAAAACTCTTTCCGCCGGCAAAAAACACGCGGATAATGATTCTGTACAATATATTCACAAACTACATAAAGGTCGTAATAAAATGATTCATTGCTATAAATTAAACGGATATAATATCGTTCTCGATGTGTTCAGCGGCAGCGTCCATGTCGTTGATGAAGTGGCATACGATGCTATCGAAATGTACGAAAACCAACCCTGGAACGATGTGAAAAATACCCTTCTTCAAAAATATAACGACCGTGAAGACGTTACCGAGCAGGAGCTTGACGAACTTCATGAAGATATCGAACAGCTTAGATCTGACGGGAAACTTTATACCGAAGACATTTACAAAAACCGCGCCTTCGATCTCAAAAACAGGAGCACCGTTATAAAAGCTCTCTGCCTTCACGTTGCGCACACCTGCAATCTTAACTGTGAATATTGCTTTGCAAGCCAAGGTAAATATCACGGTGATCGCGCGCTGATGACGCTTGAGGTGGGTAAGCGTGCGCTGGATTTTCTTGTGGAAAATTCGGGTAAGCGCACCAACCTTGAGGTCGATTTTTTCGGCGGCGAACCGCTGATGAACTGGGACGTTGTGAAGGATATCGTTCGCTACGGAAGAGAGCTTGAAAAGATACAAAATAAGAAATTCAGATTCACACTGACGACCAACGGCGTGCTTCTGGACGATGATGTGATCGATTTTGCAAATAAAGAAATGCATAATGTCGTTTTGAGTCTGGACGGCAGACGAGAGATCCATGACAGTCTGAGAAAAACCGTTAACGGAAAGGGCAGCTACGATATGATAGTGCCGAAATTTCAGCACTTCATTGAGAAAAGAGGCGACCGCGGATACTACATGAGAGGAACGTTCACGCACAACAACGCCGATTTTACAAAAGATGTCTTCCATATGGCCGATCTTGGATTCACCGAGCTTTCAATGGAGCCGGTCGTCTGTAAGCCCGACAATCCGTATGCGCTTACGGAAGATGATCTCCCGATCGTGTATGAGCAGTACGAAATACTCGCAAAAGAAATGCTCAGGCGAAATAAAGACGGCCGCAGCTTTACATTTTATCACTATATGATCGACCTGACCGGCGGACCGTGTATATATAAACGTATATCAGGCTGCGGATCGGGTACGGAGTATATGGCGGTAACGCCGTGGGGAGATCTGTATCCATGCCATCAGTTTGTGGGCGACGACAAATATCTGCTCGGAAATATATGGGACGGCGTGACAAACCTTGAAGCGCAAAAAGAGTTCAAGCTTTGTAATGCGTATTCAAGAGATGAATGTCAGGACTGTTGGGCAAAGCTGTATTGCTCCGGAGGCTGCGCCGCAAATTCCTATCATGCGACCGGCAAGGTCACGGGCGTATATGAATACGGCTGCAAACTGTTCAGAAAACGAATGGAATGTGCGATAATGATGAAGATCGCCGAAAGCGCCGAAAATATAATATGATCGTACAGCTTCGTCCAACGCTGCTTCACCGATCAGCACAACCCCCTTTATCAAGGCACATATAACCGCATAGGGAAATGTCCCCCGGGTCTCGCCTGCCGTCGGGGACGGTTCCCAACCGGCTCGGTCGGTGATCACGTGCGCAGAGGTCTCCACAGGAGCCCCGCACCTTCTATAGGCTGCGGGTTCCATCCCCACGTTCAGTAGGGGTATAAATCCCCTACTGAACGCACAAAGCCTTTGGCTTTGTCTCTGCTTGTTTAAAGCAGAGCTTTTAATGTGCCTTTCCGCGCCATTTCACTTCTACACATCAAAGTGTCAAAGCGGCTAATACGATATTGCGCCGTTTACACATTAAAAATATATTTCGAAAAGGAATGATAAAAATGAAAGAAGTATCAAAGCTTTTAGACTACAGATCAGATATAAAAGTCGTTGACGCAACTGTTCGTGACGGCGGACTTGTAAATGATTTTTATTTCACAGATGAATTCGTGTCAGACCTTTACAAGGCTAATATCGAAGCCGGAGTTGACTACATGGAGTTCGGCTACAAGGCTTCAAAGAAGCTGTTCGATGTTGACAAATTCGGCAAATGGAAGTTCTGCAATGACGATGATATCAGATCTATCGTGGGCGAAAATAACACCGACCTCAAGATCGCCGTTATGGCTGACGTAGGAAGGTGCGACTACAAGAACGATATTGCGCCGAAGAGCGAAAGCCCGATCGACCTCGTCAGAGTAGCTACATATATCCATACGATCCCCGAAGCTGTAGATATGATCGAAGACGCCTGCAAAAAAGGTTATCAGGCAAGCTGCAATATCATGGCTATATCCAATGCTCGAGAGAGTGAGCTTTCCGCTGCTTTGGATATTCTCGGCAAGACGCCCGTGGACGTGTTCTATATAGTTGACAGCTTCGGCGCGCTCTACCCCGAACAGCTGGAACGCCTGGCCGATATTTACCTGAATTTTGCAGCAAAGTACAATAAAAAAGTCGGCATACACGCTCACAACAACCTACAGCTTGCGTTTGCAAATACAGTTGAAGCGGCGGGCATCGGTATCGACTGGCTGGACGCCACATATTCTTCTATGGGAAGAGGCGCGGGCAACTGCGCTATGGAGCTGCTTTTGGGATTCCTCAAAAACCCCAAGTATGAGATCTATCCCGTGTTCAAATTTATAGAAAAACACATGACCGCTCTAAAAGAGAACGGCGTTGTTTGGGGCTATGATCTTCAGTATCTTATGACCGGTCTGCTCAACCAGCACCCGAGAACTGCCATCAAATTTACTAAGGACGCCCGCAAGGATTATGCTAATTTCTATAAAGAAATAATCACGGAAGAGGTTTGATCGATCTTACGCTATGACCAAGAAAACAAAATTACGAATCGTCATTGCAGTTATCGCAGTTCTGGCAGCCGCTGCCGTTACGTTATCATTACTCGCAGCATTATATTATAACAGCGCTGCAAATACAGGCGATCAGCGGAATGAAGCCTCGGAGGACGACGGTTATATTGATGCGGTCGTCAATACGTTTTCGGTAGAAACAGCGACAGATGACGAAAGTGCGGTAAATCTTGACAAAGGCTTGAAGCCCCTGCTTGAAAAGGCGCTTAATGATGCGTCAGCCCAATTTGACGGACAATGGTCGGCGTATGTATATGTACCATCGGAAGTACAGTCTATTTCTATCAATGAACGCAAAATGCAGGCGGCAAGCGTGATAAAGCTTTTCGTAATGGGCAAGGTATACGACGAATACGATGATATCACAAGAAAATACGGCAAAGACGAGATAGATTCACTGCTCAAATCAATGATCACACTCAGCAGCAACGAGGACACCGATGAACTGATCTATATGCTTGGCAGAGGCGATCCCGCTGCGGGCAGAAAAAAAGTTACGGACTATTGTAAGAGTCTGTCGCTTGGCAATACTTCAATGGGCAGAATGATGCTAGATGACAATACTATCAGTGACAACTACACATCTGCGAAGGATTCGGGAGAATTTCTGGCGATGATACTTGGCGGTGAACTCCCGCATTCGAAAGAAATGATAAATCTTCTAAAGAAACAGACCCGCAAAAACAAGATCCCGGACGGCGTTCCGTCAAACGTTATGACCGCCAACAAAACGGGAGAACTTGAAGACGTTGAAAATGACGCTGCTATCGTTTTTGCCGGTAAACCATACATACTGTGCATCATGTCGGACGGTGTGAACGATTACCAGCCGCCGATAGACGCAATAGCCGATATGTCTACCGATGTGTATAATTATCTTGCGCCGAAACTAAGAAACGACTCGGCATTCGATCAGCATTCATAAAAATAGATAAGGCAGCAGGTTTTGAATCGACCTGCCGCCTTATTTTATTGTTGGTCATTCAAGCCGTAGGCTTGTGTGTTCAGAATGAACGCGAGAGGGAACCCGCCTATAGGCAATGTCATTAACTTAAGACCTTAGCGTCGCCTTGGATCTGCGATTTGCACTTGATGTAAACCGCAGCATAGGGGCATTTTCTGCCAAAATGCCCCTCTTTCCAAAACAGTCCACCGGACTGTTTTGGAAATTAAATCCCGACTTGCAGGTGGGTCATGTAAACGATTAAAAAACAACGTATTTACGTGATACGATTTGCTTAAAACGAGTTTTTTGGGAAATCGAAAATGTCATTTCCGCTAATTATATTGATTTTTGAAAATGTCATTTCCGCTAATTATATTGATTTTTGTTGCATAGACACAATGTTTCTATGACCCTTGTGCAAGTCGGGATTTTTTGGAAATTCACCTCTAAAAGAGCTGGAATATGCCTTTGGAAACCGCAAGCCTTTTGAAAAAACTTGGCGAAAACTTTATGCTGTGCTCTATCGAACCTTAAGTTAATGACATTGGCCTAAAGGCGGGGACATCTCCCCTGTGTTTATGCACGCAGATCAATTGCGAAGGAACCCGTTGATTATCTGCTCTTCCGCTTCGGCCTCCGTAAGTCCCAGCGTCATCAGCTTGATGATCTGATCGCCTGCGATCTTTCCTATCGCCGCCTCATGAACGAGCGCTGCGTCTACGCTGTTTGCCTCCAGTCCCGGTACGGCAAGGATACGCCCTTTGTCCATTATGATGGAGTCGCACTCTGTATGTCCGGAGCACGCCTCATTGCCCACCAGCTTTGCGTCGAATTTTTGATATGAGTTGTCCCTTGCGACCGACCTTGATACAACATCGGCGCTTGCCCCATCGCCGTTGAGATCTACAAGATAAGTGCTGATAGCCCGCTGATCGCCGTGAGTCATTAGCCGCTCCTTCACGATCAGCTTTGCGCCCTTTTTAAGTTCTGCAGTGGTCGTTCTGTTCGTATCGTCTACACCTTTGATCTGCACCATCTCCATCTCCATCGAGCTGTCTTCCTCCATGTAGACCTCTGTACCCGGATTTAAAATCCTCTTGCCGCTTCCGCTCCCCGAACCATAGTGCTTCTCAACGTACTTGACCTTTGCGCCCTTGCCGACAAAAAAGCGGTGGATACCGTCATGCTCCGAATCGTGAGGTCCGCAGTTATCGATGCCGCAGCCTGCAACTATAACGACATCGCAGTCCTCTCCGATATAAAAATCATTATACACAAGCTCTTTCAGTCCGCTCTGCGTCATTACAACGGGAATATGAACGCTCTCGTTTTTTGTGCCCGGCTTGATGCGGATATCTATTCCGCTTGCATTCTCCTTCGGCGTTATCTCAATATTTGCCGTCGATACTCTGCCGACCGCTGCGCCGTTAGCCCTGATATTGTATGCGCCCTCGGGCACCTTATGAAGATCTGCGACCTCTCGAAGCAGTCTTCTTTGTATCTCGTCTATCTGCATCATAAAGCTGCACCTCCCACGCTTGCTGTCAGTCTGCTGCACTCTTTAGTCGCCGAAGGCGTACCTGTCAGCGTCGGCAGTATTTCGTCACGTTTGCCCTGCGCCGCAACTTCGCCGTCTTTTATAACGATGATCTCGTCCGCTATATTAAGTATGCGCTCCTGATGGGAGATGATCAGTATTGAACTTCCTGCGATGTTTTTTCGCATACCTTCAAAGACCTCGATCAGATTCTGAAAACTCCAGAGATCGATACCCGCCTCGGGTTCGTCAAAAACCGAGAGGCGCGAAGCTTTTGCAAGCACGGTGGCGATCTCTATGCGCTTAAGCTCGCCGCCGGAAAGACTGCTGTTTACCTCACGATTAATATAATCTCTGGCGCACAGTCCTACAGCCGACAAGTACTGACAGGCATCTGATATCGAAATATTCGTTCCTTTTGCAAGCTTTATAAGATCAAACACCTGAATACCCTTGAATTTAACAGGCTGCTGAAAAGCAAATCCTATACCTTTCCTTGCTCTGTCGGTGATGCTCATGTCGGTGATATCCTCACCGTAAAGTATGATCCTTCCGTCCGTAGGCTTTTCTATTCCTGCAATAAGCCGAGCAAGCGTTGACTTTCCGCCGCCGTTCGGTCCGGTAACAACAACCAGCTTTTCATCAGGTATCGTAAGTGATATACCTCGAATTATTTCTTTATCTGTATCGTCTGACTTTACATTAAATGTTATATTTTTAAGTTCCAGCACACCCGATACACTCCTTTACAAAATATATTTATGCCTCGAAAAAAGCAAAGCAATGACTTTAAAAGCTCTGCTTTTTAACAAACAAACACAAGCCGTTGGCTTGTGAGTTCAGCAGGGGATCTAAATTCCTGCTGAACGTGTGATGTAACCCGCCGCCTTAGAGGCGGGACATTTACTCTGCGGATATAATTTTATCATACTGTACAAAAAAAGTCCATACCAAAAGTGGAAAACTACACGGCTTTTGAATGATTAAAAGTATTATGAACAAAGCGTTTTAAAAGCTCTGCTTCCAACAAGCAGACACAAACTGTAGGCTTGTGCGTTCAGCAGGAGATTTAACCCACTACTGAATGTGGGAGGAACCCGTCCTGCTTAGAAACGGGGCATTCCATATGAAGTTATAAGGGACGCTCAGCCAAGCGTCCCCTATTTCAATGCAGTATGATCTGATGAAATCCGATCAGCCGTTCTTTAACTGCTCTATCGCCGCCGCAGCGTCCTCTGCTTTGAAAACACCCGTACCCGATACCGCAACATCTATACCGGCTTCCCTGCACATTTCGATCGTTTCGGCGTTGATACCGCCGTCCGCTTCTATCACGATCTCTTTGCCGTGAGAAAGAGCGTATTCCTTGATGATACCGACCTTCGGAAGCATATCCGCCATAAACGACTGACCTCCGAATCCCGGCTCTACCGTCATGATCAATATCCAGTCCGCAAGATCAAGATAAGGGAACACTTCCTCCGCTGCCGTTTTCGGCTTTATAGACAGCCCCGCCTTCATTCCGAGCGCCTTTATCTGCTTCAGCGTTTCCGCTATGTCGCTTTTGCACTCCAGATGTATAGTGACGATATCTGCCCCCGCCTTCGCAAAATCTTCTATGTATCGGTGAGGCTCTTCTATCATAAGATGTACGTCGAACGGTACCTTCGTGTACTGCCTTCCCCACTTGATCACAGGCGCTCCGAAGGTGATATTGGGAACAAAATGGCCGTCCATTACATCGAGGTGTATATAATCCGCTCCCGCCTTATCCATTCTGACAAGCTCTTCTCCAAATTTTGAAAAATCACATGATAAAAACGAAGGTGCTATCTTCATTATGTTTCCTCCCGGAATTTAATTCAAACATTAAGCACCCCAAGGCTGCCGCCGTTGAGGTGCCTTACTATTTCAGAACGATCAGAAATTGTCAGTGAATAAACTGCACATTTATGACTGTCTGATCCGCCCTGTATTATTTCGATCATGCCATAAATCGTTTTGCGATCATTGGCGCTCCAAGCACTGCCGCTATCCATATCAGCGACAGAATGAACAGTGTTACTGCGCTCAGATACTGCACGCCGCCGAATAGTATTATTATCGCAACAATAAACGCCCTCAGCAGTGCGCCGACTATCTCAACGGCAAGCGACAGCGACACGTTTCTCTTCATTCGGATACATTCGCTGACTGCAAGCCCGAACGACATCACACCGCCTCTTGTTGCAATGAATGCAGGCGCAGATTTTTCCTTTCCGACCATCTCATTGCGGATAAAGTTTGAGTTTTTCGTTTCAAGAACCTTGACGCATTTTACATTCACGCGGAAATCTCTTGCGATACGCTCCGCTGTTATGTTTGCATCGGTCGTTCTGACAAGTAGGCTCATGTCAGCCGTTTCCATGTGCTTGAGAACATCGGCAACTCTGTGGTTGGCAGTGTAGCGTACAAGTATTACTCCAACCAATCTTCTGCCCATTGCTATGTATACCGGCTCATTGCCATTCTCTCTGTATTGCTCTTCCTCCGACTCGTCAGGCGCCGGTATTCCGTTAGAACGAAGCAGACTGCCGTTTCCGACAAATATACGTTCATTCTTCACCGTGCCTATAAGCCCCTTTCCATCTTCAATGATAACATTCTCGGCGACGGGGATATTAACTCTGTTTGACTTCTTGATCATTCCGTCAAATACGCCGGTCATTGCTCCGCCTGCCGCCATCGTAACGGCAGCGGCAGCATACAGCCCGTCCTGCCAGCTGTACGGGTCAAGCGCCTTGAAGTCCTCCATCTGTATCGACCCTTCGGGATACAGATCCTTTGCGTCGATCATTACGGCTGCGCTGTCAGAGAATGTTTCGACCGCAAAATAACTTGCGATCATAGATTTATTAAGCAGCGAATTCTTCGAGAGCTTGTGCATCGGTATCGAAACGAGCGCTCTCGAGCCGATCGGTATGCCTGCAAACAACATTACGCAGAGTATCGACCAGCCGTCGAAAAAGCTCTTCGAGGCAATTCCGCCTATCAGCGCCACAAGAACTGCCGCGATGAGCGCAGGCAGCGAGAATCTTGACGCAAGCTTGCTGCCCGGATCCTCGGCGCGTGAAATTCGAATGAAGTGAGTCAGGAACGCAGCTTTTTTCTGATACGAAAGCTCCGTTTTGTCGCTTCGTGTTCCGCTCAAAAGCGTTGCGACCTTGCGTGGATCGGGGAAGAATTTCCCCGCAAACTTCTGCGCAGGATCTGATACGAAGCGGAAATTTGCCGCAGCTCTGTCCGAATCCATATATCTGCCGACCGCCATTACGCTCAGCGCAAGCATTACCGGCAGAACGTAGAAATTCAGCCCCTTGCTCAGGAACGATCTCGGTGTGATGACTGCCATCAGCATCTGTACCGCTGCCGCCGCTGCCGCCATCGCTGCGCCCGTATCGGCATTCGCCTTAAAGCTTCTGAGCGGCTTCAGTCCGTTTATCATAACATTTCTGTTGACAAAGAGCGAAGCTGCATAGAGGATCAGCTGTATCAGCGCAAATATTCTCTGTGAGGACGCAAGCGATTCCGTTCCCTTGCCGACGGTAAACGCGCCTGCAAAGCACGACACCAAAAACGCAGCAGCAGTTACGCCGGCTGTTACAGCGCATACGGTAAAGTCACTCTTGCGTCTGCTGTTCAGATGATCTCTGACGCTCTCCTCGTCTTCCTCAGATCTGTATTCGACCGGCTCGGGTGAACGCTCATCTCGATAGTCAAGCCGCTTGCCTATACTGTCGATCTTGTCGTGATTGCGTTCAAATTCCCGTGCTTCCTGCAGCTCGGGTATCTCGCTCTGCCCGATCTCGGGCATAACGATTCTGCGTGGCTTCTTCTCGCCTGACGAAGCCGTACTTTCTTCCGTCTTGTCGTTATGTTCGGTAAGCGCTTCCTTTGACGAAACGCTAATCATTTTCTTATAATTTACAATGCATTCGTACTCTGTTTTAACAGACTCGCTGAATCTTCCTGCGGCAAACTTGATCGAATTGCTGCCCTCGGCATGATAATCCGTGATCTCGATCTCGGACGGCGCTGTCTGTTCACGGCGCAGCTGCTCACGCTCTCTTTCGCTGTCACGCTCAAATTCCTCTGCTCGTTCCAGCGTTCTTCGACTATCTTCGATCTCACGCTTTTGCTCGTCGGTCAGAACATCCGACGCCTTCTGCTCGATCACATTCAGGCTTCCTCTGACCTGCTCCTCGTCAACATTCGACTCGGAAACATTGTCATTCTTGATGACCTCGATCTGCACACCCGTTTTTGTTAGGATAGGCTCGGGCGGCTGCTCTGCCGCTTCATTGTCTGCGGCTTTGGTTTCCTCGTTATCGGAGTTTTCCTTTGCGTTTTCGTTATCCTGATCTTCCGAAGAGTCCTCATGAATATCATCTTCGTGTGCGGTGCTGTCATCGTCATTTTCAGAGATCACAACAAGCTCGGGCTTCTTCGGCTGCTCTGCAGCTTCGCTGTTTTTATTATAATTATGGTCGGAGCTTTGCTTATCCACGGAACTATTGCTATTGCCTTCGCTTTCGGCTTCGTCCTTCGCAGAATTGTTGTAGATCCAGCCGTCATTTTCGTCCTCATCGTTCTCGGGTTGAGCAACGCTCTCGTTTTCGGGGATATCCTTGGCGTTCCACATTTCCGAAAGCTTCTTTTTCACCTTGCCAAAGAACACCTTCACTTTGCCCTTGTTTTCCTCCGGAGCACTCGTTGAAGATATATCCTCAAAATCCATAGACTCCTCGCTGTTTTCCACGGCGGGTGTATCGGATTTGGCTTCCGGTTTTTCCTCGGCGGGTGTGTCCGCTTCGGCTTCGGGTTTCTCCTCGGCAGGTGTGTCTGCTTCGGCTTCGGGTTTCTCCTCGGCAGGTGTGTCCGCTTCAGCTTCAGGTTTCTCCTCGGCGGGTGTGTCCGCTTCAGCTTCGGGTTTCTCCTCGGCAGGTGCGTCCGCTTCGGCTTCGGGTTTTTCCTCCGAAGGTGCGTTCGCTTCGGCTTCCGGTTTCTCCTCGCCGTCATTATCCTCCAGCGGTTCGCTCATGCCGGCTTGCGGTTCGCCTTCGGCTGCCTTCGCGGGATCATCACTCGAATTATCCTCATCTTCTCCGAAAATTGTGGACAATTCATCGAAATCATCATCACCTGAAATGATCTCCGTCTCATCATCACTTTCGTCAAAAAGCAGCTCTTCTTCGGCAATGAACTCCTCATCATCAGCGTCCGCATTGTCGAGAGGCTCGGTCGGGATCTCGCTGCGATCGCCGTTTTCTGCCGCTTTTTCGTCTATCGTGCTGTCTGCTTTCTCCTCGGACTTTTCATCGGCTGTGCTGTCCGTTTTGTCCTCGGATATTTCTACAGCACTGTCGTTTTCGGTCGCATCGGCAGTCTGCTCGGTCTGCTCGGCCTTCTCTTCCTCGGACTGTATGCTTTGAGAGTCCTCGTCTTCATTTTCGTCATCGACTTCAAAAACCGTATCCTCTTCCTCAAAGGCATTCTGTATATCATATTCGGCATCATTCTCATCAGGTGACGGAGCGGTATACTCCTCGCCTTCAAGAAATGCGCTTATCATCAGGAATTCTTCTTCTTCGATCGGGTCAGGCTCTTTGGGCGGTTCGATCTGCGCAGCCGGCTTCACCTCAACATCACGGCTGCTGTCTGTCTGCTCTTGATCGGAAATTTCCTGTTCCGCCTGCTCGGAAGAAGGCTGTTCTTCTGTGCTTCGGCTTCGCTTAAACATCGAAAACACGCCGCTTGTACGGCTTTCGTCGGCATTTTCAACATCGTCGGGATCTTCCGTTTCTGTCGTATCATCGTCAGTTGAAAAAGCACGCTTTATCATATCAAAAAAGCCACTTTTGCTTATACGGGGCAATTCGCCGCCGTTATCGTCATTATCCGCCTTTTCAACTACCTCAACATCATCTCGATCAGACACACATTTCACCCCTTTCTTACTTGAGTATATCTATCTGCAATTATTCTCGGTTTGATTTGGTTCTTCGTTGGCGGAGTATCTCATAGGAAAGCACGCCTGCTGCTACCGAAGCATTCAGCGAATTTATCTTTCCCATCATTGGAAGTGACACAGCCGCATCACATTTTTTTCTCACCAACGGACTGACGCCCTTTCCTTCGTTGCCGATAACAACTGCAACAGGACCCGTCAGATCGGTATCTGTGTAATTCTGCCCGTCCATATCTGCGGCATACACCCACACCCCGCGCTCCTTGAGCATTTCGATCGTGTTCGGTATATTCACCACCCGAGCAACCTTTTCGTATTCTACTGCGCCTGCAGACGCCTTGCCGGCTGCATAAGTAAGCCCTGCGCTGCGCCGCTGCGAAATAATCACGCCGTGTGCGCCAACGCATTCGGCGGTGCGGATCACTGCGCCCAGATTGTGAGGATCTTCAAGCTCATCAAGAATTATGATGAATGGATCCTCGCCCCTTTCTTCGGCAAGCGATAAGATATCTTCAACCGTAGAATATTCCTTGACCGCTGCCACTGCGGCGATCCCTTGATGGCTGCTGCCGCCGCATATAAAATCCAGTTTTTTCGGGCTGACTTCTTTTATAACGATACCCTGCTGTTTCGCCTTGGCAAGGATTACCGAAACAGTTCCGCCTCCGGTGCCCTTCGCCACAAGTATCGACTCAATGGCTCTGCCGCTCTTCACGGCTTCAAAAACAGGATTCCTGCCAAAAACTACATCGCTGTTTTTCTTGTTCTTTTCTTCTGACATAAATTTAATAACCCCAACAAAAATATTGCGGCAAGCTGCCGCTCCCATACTCCGTCCTACGAAGTGATAACGCATGGATTTCCCCGCATTCGGACTTCGGCTGTAATTCTGCCTTTCGAGTTGGCAGCAGGCTTCCGCTCCCATACTCCGTCCTACGAAGTAATAACGCATGGATTTCCCCGCATTCGGGCTTCGGCTGTAACGCCGATATCAAACAAAACAATACTGCGTACTTGCGTGTATCCGCATTCACAGTCTTACACAAGGTTAATTATACCATAAATTTTGTCATAATAAAAGTATATTAAAAAATATGACAAAAGTTTTATTTGAGGTAATCTTGCTGTTATATTCTGGCCTCTATTCACCGTAAAAGATGAATGTAATGTTATTTCTATTATAGAATTTTAATGAATTTGATGGTCATATCGTCGAATTTGTTTGCGTTTAATAATAAAAATGGGAAACATAAGCGTTTCCCATAATTTGTACTGTATATTAGATCAAGATCATTTTTTGTTTTTATTATATATTATCATAAGACCTTTCAGCAAAAGCTGCTCGTCAATAATGATATCTCTTTTGCAGAAAGGGATTATTTTGTCGGCTAACCCGCCTGTCGAAACTACCGTACATTTGCAGCCAAGCGAGTCCTCGATGCGCTCGATCACACCGTCGATCCCTGCAGCAGAATAGTAGATGATACCGCTCTTCATGCATTCAACCGTATTCGCTCCGATCACCTTCTTCGGCGGCTCTATGCCTATCTTCGGCAGCTGAGAAGTTCTCATTGTCAGCGAATCAAGCGACACTCTCAACCCCGGAATAATCATTCCTCCAAGGTAATTTTTATCTTTATCGATTACAGATACTGTCGTTGCAGTCCCCATATCAATAATTATCAGCGGCGCTTTGTACAGCTTAACAGCCGCCACGGCGTCCGCCACCCTGTCGGAACCAAGCTGAACGGGGTTATCGAGCATGATCCTCAGTCCCGTTTTGATCCCGGGACCGACCGTCATAACGTTTTTATGCGTCAGCCTCTCCAGCGCCTCCCGCACCGTTTCGGTAACGCTCGGCACAACAGACGATATTATACAGCCCTCGATCTCATTCAGATCGGTATTGTTGATCTCGAGAATGTTCTTAACAGAGATCACATATTCCAGCGCAGTACACTGCTGATTGGTCGACAGCCGCTCAATAAACAGTACCGTTTCCGACTCAAAGCAGCCGATCACAATATTTGAATTTCCTATATCAACTGCAAGTATCATGACAAAATCTCATTTCTTATCAAGTTAAGCTTCCGCAGTCTCGGGCTTTGCGGGCTTTTCGAGCTTCAGCGCCTTTAAAAGAGCAATACCGATCACATCGACCAGCACCGCCGCAGCAATAGCCTCGGGTATGCCCGATGCTGTTACAGTTCCCATTACAAGACCGAAAACCGCGCTCATTGCAACTTCCTTAGCCTCTGCATACTGCGCTGCGAACAAAATATAAATGCTGCCCATAACGCAGATAGTATTGACCATCGACCCGACAAAACCTGTGACCGCAAGTCCTATAGGTGATGGGACTTTGAGCTTTTTGAGCAATATCCACAGCCACCCTGCGGCAACGCCGATAAGGATACGGCAGCCAACGGCGATCCAGACCGCTTTTACCGCGCCGACAACGCCCGTTGTTGACAAAAACGGCGAGAACGCAAACGACAGCAGTGTGGGCGCAGTCGTATTGCTGATCATAGAGCAGATCCCAAAAACTCCGCCAAGGATCGCGCCTGCGGCAGGGCCGAGGAGCACAGCGCCGATGATCACGGGAATGTGTACAGTTGTCGCCTTAATAATAGGCAGCTGGATCATGCCGAGGGGTGTATTTGCGAGGAGCACGACAACAGCCGCCATAAGTGCAACACTTACAGTCCAACGAATGTCCTTCTTTTTGTTATTCATTTTTTCCTCCTTGTTATCATTCCGGGACAAACCACGGATACAATACAATACAGTACGCAATAATTATAGCGTGTTTTTTGTAATTCGTCAATACTTTAACAAAGCTTTTCACCGCTTTTTAACGAGCAAACAGAATGTAACCGCAGCCGTTAAAACGCCCCGCAAATAACTGCGGGGCGAGCTTAAAAACTGTGCTTTCAACAAGCAGACATGATCCATAGTATCATGGTTATTTTATTGTCAACTATGTGTTTTCGATGCTAATAATGAATTATTCCTCTATTCCTGCGTCGCCTCTCGAAATCAGCGTTGCCGTCAGCTTTGCAGACTTCATCTCGTTGTTCCTGTCGCTTCTTGTTACTCCGAGCGTGATCTTATCGCCGACCTTGCACTCCTCGAGTACCGCCTTCAGGGCTTCCATTGTTTCTACCTTCTCTCCGTTGATATCGGTGATGATATCGCCCTCGCGAAGTCCTGCGAGCGCTGCGGGAGAATTCTCAGTCACCTGAACGACATATACGCCCTCTGGCCAGTCGAAACGCTCCTTGTACGAATCGGGAACCGACTGCCCATATACCCCAAGATACGGCTTATCTTCGTCGGAAACATGATCTTCACTCATCAGATCATTGATAACAGGCTCTGCATCAGAGATCGGGATCGCATATCCCGTGCCCTCTACACTCGTATCGGAGTATTTTGCAGAGTTGATACCGATGACCTCGCCCTTGATATTAAGCAGCGCGCCGCCCGAGTTACCGGGGTTGATTGCTGCGTCTGTCTGAATAAGCGTCATGGTGTTGTCGGAGATCTGCACCTCACGCTCTACCGCGCTGATGTAGCCAACCGTAACAGACTGACCGTAGCCGAGCGAATTTCCGATAGCGATCGCCGGTTCGCCCAGCTTCAGGTTTTCGGAGCTTCCGAGAGTTGCGACCTTGATCTTGCCAAGCGTGTCTGCGCTGATATCGGAAATATTGACCGCAAGAACTGCCAGGTCATTGTCGGCGGAAGTGCCCTTTACTGTGGCGTCGTAGCTTTCGTCATCTATAAACTGAACTGCGATCTTGTCTGCGCCTTCAACAACATGATTATTTGTCACGATCAGAAGCTCTGTATCGTTCTGCGCAATAATGATGCCCGAACCGCTTGCATTTGTTTCGTATGTCTGGTTATAATCATCTCCGAACATATAGTAGTAGAACGGGTTCGCAAAGCTCATCGACTCCTCCGTTACCGTATTGATAGCGACCATAGACGGCATTGCCTGTTCAACAACTTCGGTTATCGTGCTCGATACCTCTGTTCCGTCGCCCGATACGCTGACTGTGTTCGCCGCTGCAACCTTCTGTGCGGTAGAAGCCGTGGTCTGTACAGTGGTATTTGAGTTGTTATAAACTGCGCCTGCATAGAACGATCCGCCCGAGATAACGAGCGCTGCGCAGATAGCTGCTACAGAAAGCGCCCATCGCTTGCCGTTTTTCTTTTTCGGCTTGAAGTCATTCGGCGTGTAGGCCGCGGGGGCCGGTGTCGAGGCAGACTGTGTGTATCCGTAGGGACTCCGAAAAGCCTGCTGCGATCCCGCTGCCGGGGTGTGCGCGGGCTGCGGGTCACGCTGCGGCGCCTGCATATTTACAGCTGCCTGCTCATGTACATTCTGCACATTCATAGCGGCCTGCTCTTGTGCATTCTGCACATTCATAGCGGCCTGCTCTTGTACGTTCTGCATATTCATAGCTGTCTGCTCTTGTGCATTCTGCATATTCATAGCTGTCTTCTCTTGTGCATTCTGCATATTCATAGCTGTCTGCTCTTGTGCATGTGCATTCTGCATATTCATAGCTGTCTGCTCTTGTGCATTCTGCATGACCGGCTGAACAGCAGGCTGAGCCGAGCTGCGATCGTAAGGGCTGCTGTAGGGAGATGCGGGCTGAGGAACTCCGCCGTTGTTTTCCATACCTGTGTATCCATTGTAATTCATTTCACTCATAATTAAGCCTCCAAACATTGTTTCTTTTGTTTCTGTAATTATATTTTACCCTCCCAACCTAAAATCAACCTTAAGTATTAGTTTAAATTTGCTTAAAAATATAAATTTTTTTCAAAAAAACAAGCCTTGCATATTATGCACGGCTTGTTGAAATTATCTTAAAAAATCTTCTATGCGCAAACAGCCAGCTCCATCGTAAAAGTGATGACCTCGTCCTGAGAATAGCTTACGTAAAGTCTGCCCTTGTGGTTCTTAATTATCATCTGCGCCATCGACAGTCCGATCCCGTAGCCTGCTTTTTGGCTGCTGCGAGATGCGTCGCTTCTGTAAAACCTATCAAAAAAACGGTCTATTTCCTCGCGCTTCAGCCCGCTGCACGTATTCGATACGCTGAAAACAGCCTTCTTCCCCTTCGTTTTCAGCGAAATATCTATCCGCCTGCGATCGTCGGTATATTTTACTGCGTTGTCGATAAGTATGCCCGCCGCTCTTACTATATCCTCCAGATCTCCCATTACTGCGACCCCAGGCTCGATGTCGGCGGACAGCTTTATGCCCTTGTTCTCTGCCACGACCCTGAACGACTCCGCAGAATTTGCAACGATCTCGCTTAAAATAAGCCGCTGCTTTTCCTTCTCCGAAAGCGTCTGCTCATCCATTTTCGACAGCTCTATCAGTCCCTTCACAAGCTTGCTCATGCGCTCGGTCTGCTGCCTGATATTTGTCAGCCACTTGCTCTCGCCCTCGATCATCTCCATGACCTCGGTGTTAGATTGAATAATAGCGATCGGAGTTTTCAGCTCGTGACCTGCATCGGTAATAAATCTGCGCTGCTTCTCTCGATTCTCCTCGAACGGCTTCATTACCCGCCCCGAAAAGATCATCAGCAATACGAACACGATCACTATACAAGATATAATAGTAACAAATGTGATCGTCATCAGCGTATTCGCCGTTACAAGATCTTTCGAACAGTCTATCCCGATTATCATACGCCCCGATTCAATATCAAAGCAGCCGTAACGATAGCGATCTATGTATCCGTGCTGCTTTCCGCTCTCGGCAATAGTCTTTATCTGTTCATTAATCGTATCGAGATTCATCAGCGAGATATGACTGTAGTCAGCTTTGTATATTTCGTTATTATCGTCAACATACGCCGCATAATATCGCGTTTCATAAGGTGTTTCGGAATGTATAAATCCTCGGCGCTCGTTATCCTTTCCAAAGACGGAGTCGGCATGGTTAAATATTGAGAAGCTGCCGCCGCTTTGATACAGCAGCTCGATCAGATCATCGGTCTTTTGTGATATCGCTATACGCACACCAATATTCACCGCCGCGAATGCCGCAGTCAGCGTAAGCGTCATCAAAGCTATCGCAAGCACGATAAATCTGCGCCTTAACGCATTAAGCATTCCCGATCTCCTCCAGTATATATCCCCGTCCTCTCAGCGCTGATATCTGAATGTTTGCGTTCAGCGCGCCAAGCTTCTTTCTGAGATACGAAATATAGACCCAAACGACGTTGACCTCTGCCTCGCTGTCATACCCCCAGATCCTCGTCATAAAGCTTTCGGTGGATACAGGGTGATCTCTGTTTTTCATCAGCATTTCCATCATAAGGTATTCTTTTTTCGAAAGACGTATCTCGCCGTTAGCGGTAGAAAGCTCAAAGGTCACCCGATTAAGCGTAACATTACCCATAGTCAGATCATCGGGGATCATTTCGCCGCGTCTGCGAACAAGCGCGGCAACTCTCGCGATGAATTCGGGCATGGCAAACGGCTTTGCAAGATAATCGTCTGCGCCTGCGTTCAGCCCCTCGACCTTGTCGGCGACCTCGGATTTCGCAGTCAGCAGAAGGACCGGCGTGCTTATCCCCCGCTGTCTTAGCTCGCGCAGTACCTCGATCCCGCTTATCTTCGGCATCATGACGTCAAGAATTATACCGTCATACTGCTCGCCTGCATCTATATAATCAAGCGCCTCCTGCCCGTCGCTCACACTGTCGACAAGATAATTCCTGCGCTTTAAAATTTCGGTAACAGCCTCGCTCATCGCAGGCTCGTCCTCTGCATACAACAGCTTCATATTTTACCCCTTCATACTGATGACGAGCGCCGCTGCCCAATCATCGTCGATAACGAAAACTCTGTCTTCGGCGTAGCTTGCCTTTCCGCCGTATTCATCTTCGATCTTTTTATATATGCTCATTGACGCCGAAGCATTCCACGATTTGCCTTTTTTGGTGAATATCTCTATTTTTTTATCGCCGTTGTTATTCGAAAAGAACACCGCTGCGACCTCATCGCCGTCCTTAATGCTCAGCTGCACCTGCTTTGCGTAATGCAGCTTCATTATCTCTATTATTTTATCGTCAAGTCCGCTGTCGAAGATCATGATCTTCTCGCGCAGCTGATCGGGCGACAACACGATCCTCTGACGGCAGCCCACATCTACAGCCTCGCCGTTTTCGTCCTCAACAAGATCGTTCTTACTGGACTTGAAATATTCGGAAACATGATTTATCTCACTCTCCTCATATACGAGCCATATCATATAATTTTTTTCGGTATCATTATACAGCATAGGAAATCCGATTCGGCTGACATTGCCGCAGGCTTTGCATTTCGCCGTAAAAAGCGACCCGTCAAGGATCTTGACCTTCTGCTGCGGGTTTTTTGCGCCGTTTACTGCACTCCACTGCTCCGCCTCAACGTTAGCATTGCATTTGGGGCACTTAAAATTGACCTTCGACCGCATTGACATTACGCTGTCCCTCCTTAATAATATATCTAATATTACGAATGAGTTGTGAATTCAATAACTTATCAACCGGTTTTCATCGCAGCCAAAGCTGCATTTGGCAGTTCGATCAATAAGCACAAACGCATCACGCAATTTATCCGTTAAACATTACCTTCTCATTATTGAATAGCTTTGTCAAAACAAATATTCCCACACCAGACAACACAATATTTGTGCCCGCCGCGATCAGAAGATGACCCGCCTGCACCGAAAATGTGAATATCTCCGTAAATCCGATCACCGTTCCGTATATCGGTATACAAAGGCTCGCTGCACTAACATCCTTAGGAGTTACATTTATAGACATAAAGCTAGCAAGCATCACCGTCATCATGAGCGGCATAACGAGAGTACTCGCCTCTTTGACGCTTTTTGCGATAGTTGACAGTATCGATATCAATGTAATAAGCAGCATCACCGCAGTGATTATCAAAAGCATGAGTTTAATGTAATCGCTAATTTTATATACATCGGCAGAGATATTCCCGATACTGCCGCCCTCTATGTCCACTGACGACATCAGCGTGGGTACCGACAAAAAGATCCCGACAAAGCTTGAAATACCCCCCAGCAGCGCCATCAGCGACAGCGCCATCAGCTTCCCCAAGATTATCTGCGAACGAGGCACCGGCGTTATCAGCAATGCGCAGATCGTGCCCCTTTCCTTCTCGCCTGCAATGCTCTCCGGCGCGAGTGACGCGCACGATGTGTACATAAGCGTCATCAGAAGGATCGGCAAGATCGACCCGAGAATACTTCCGGCGGTATCCTCCGATGTTGCCAGATCATACGACTCCTCTTTTCCGCTATTGTTGATGTCAAATACATTGCTGAGCGAATCCTCCAAGACATCAAGCGTTGACACCAGCTTCATGTATGCCTGCGATGAATTGATATCGGCGGAATTATAGTATATCTCCACATTAGGCACTTCATCTGCGCCGAGCTTGCTTACGTATTCATCAAGGGCATTTTCAAAGTCATCGGGAAAAACTGCCAGAATCGAATAATCTCCGTCTGCAACGCCCTGCTTTATCTTTTCGGTTTCATCTGAAGAAATATGCTGCACCTCGAATTCGCTTTGCGCCAGCATTTCCTCGATATACTGAGGCATATTGACCGCCGCCGCTTTGAACGACTTTACCTCCTCGGTCATCATTGCAGACATTGCCATTCCCATTACCGTATACAGAATATATATCAGCAGTCCCGGCATTATCACCGCCGTAAAAAGCAGCCGTTTGTCGCCGATAAAGTGGCTCATTTCTTTTCTGAATACGACCCAAGCGCCGTTTTTCACTGCGTCTCACCGCCTTTTTCATTATATAGACGAAAGAACAAGTCTTCGAGCGATTCGCTTTTCGTCAGCTCCGAAAGCTCGCCGCACATCACCATTTTTCCGTCGTTGATGATCCCTACTCTGTCACACACCTTCTCGATCAGGCTGAATATATGGGTTGAGATTATCACGGTTTTTCCCTGCATACGCAGCTGCGTCAAAAAGTCTGTCACGACCTTCGCCGTGATAACGTCAAGACCATTTGTCGGTTCATCAAATATAACGACCTTCGGATCATGAGCGACCGCCGTCACAAGCGACACCTTCTGCTTCATGCCCGTCGAAAGATCGGCGACCTTCGTAAATGCAAACTTATCGATCCCAAAACGCTCGAACAGCTCCTGTTTGCGGCTGATACGCTTTTCATCGTCAACACCGTGCATATTGCAGAAAAAATCAAATAAATAATCAGGCGTAAAGAACTCCTCAAGCTTCACCTCGCTCGTCAGAAATCCGATCCGCCGCCTGACCTCAAACGGTTCGCCGATCACGCTCTTTCCATCGATATAAGCGTTCCCGCCGTCGGGCTTGAGGATCGTTGAAAGTACCCTCAGCGTGGTGGTTTTTCCTGCGCCGTTAGGTCCCAGAAGACCGAAGATCTCCCCCTCAAATGCCGAAAACGAAAGTCCGTTCACCGCTATGATCCGACTTTCGGTCAGCTTCCGAACTTTTCTCTGCTTAGCCGAAAGCCTGAAGCTTTTTGTAATGTTCTCTACCTTAATAATTTCATTGTTATTCATCAGTTATCACCCCGACTGCTGCAAGATGCATAGCATTTTTGTTGATTACTCCGAGGCAGCCGTTTTCTGTCCGAAGGCCGCTACAGAAACGTAGTCCTCGGTATCGACCGTGCTGTCGTGTCCGTCGTTTGCGTCATGATCCTTTAACAGGAGCTTGAGGAATATCGGGCAGAGTATCGATGTCGATATAATTAGCATGATCGTTGCAAAAAGCGGGTCTATCCCCTCAAGCTTTCCGCCTTCAAAGTAGATCAGCCATGCTGCCGTGGAGTATACAGCCAGCGCGACTTCGCCTCTGGCTATCATTCCGCAGCCGATCGCCACAGCCTGTTTGCCCTTAAAGCCCATTATCCTTGCCGTGCCGCCGCAGCCTATCACTTTTGATATTATTCCGACCGAAACAAACGCAAGCGCAAACCATATATCTTCGATCTTAAAATTGCTGAAATCTGCGCTGATCCCAATAAATGCAAAAAATATCGGTGAGAATATCATATATCCGTTTACAAGTATTTTTTTGTCAACGAATTTTGTGTCACTGAGTCCGCTGAGCATTACGCCCGCCATATATGCGCCCGTAATAGCAGCGATACCAAAGAATTTCTCCGCGCAAAACGCGTATATAAAACACATCGACAAAGCAAAAATACCGGTGCGGCGCTTATGAGGATATTTTTTCGATATCCACTTGAAAATTATTCTCATGACCGTTCCCAGTCCGATCGAGAAAATAAAGAACAGCGCAGCCTTCAGCAGCGTAAACACAGGATTGCCGCCGCCCTTGAGTGATGTGATAAGGCTCAGCACAATGATCCCGATAACATCATCGATGATCGCTGCGCTGAGTATCGTTGTGCCGAGCTTCGTGTTCAGTCTTCCCAATTCACGCAGCGTTTCGACTGTTATGCCAACGCTTGTTGCGGTCAGTATGCAGCCCACAAACAGCGCATTCATCAGCTTTTCGGGCGTATGTATCGTTTCGGGTATTCCTCCCATAAACAGCGCCGCTGTCAGCGAACCCAAACCAAGCGGCACAACGACGCCCAGCAATGCGATCATTGTTGATGCGAAGCCGCTTGTTTTTAAGTCGCTGAGGTTTGTTTCAAGCCCGCTTGAAAACAATATCAAAACAACTCCGATCTGCGAAAATGTGCTGAGAACGTCCATCTCAATTTCGCTCGGCGCAATTATCCCGTTGAAGCTTCCGGGGAGCTGCGAGAAAATCGCAGGCCCGATCAGCAACCCTGCAATAACCATGCCGACTACCTGCGGAAGACCCAGCTTTCGGGTGGTCATGCCCAGCAGCTTTGTGGCAAAAAGTATAATTGCCAAATAATAAATAATTTTCAGTGCGTCAAATTCCATTTCTTTTAGTGCTCTTTTCTTTTGTTGATTTGAGGCTAGCTCACTTTTTTATTATACTACATTAATTATCCAATTGCAATATTTGATGCCGTACGATCCACGGCTTTTGAAAACAACTCCGCTAACAGATCAAAAATCCCAATTTTCTTTCTTAAATGTAGTGACAAATCGCCTTTTTTGAGTTATAATATCTTTTATGATGACATCGTTTTAAAGAAAGGAAATTTATATGGCTACTATCGAAAAGGCTTTTGAGATCGTAAATACAAAAGTCAACGCCGCCCTCTCACATCAGGGCTATACATCACGCAACGTGACATCGAGTAATCCGAACGAGCTTGTTTCTCTCTACACCGGCGAGGAAACAGCGTATTCCGTTATTTACTACAAGGACAAAAAGCATATGGTAATGCGCTCGTGCGATATGGTCGACAACGCTCCCGATAACGAGTGGAAAACTATTGCCACATGGATGTTTGATCCCGCTGCTGATTCAGAAAAAGAAGCCGAATCTATCGGCAACGACTTTGTTGACAATGTATCTTCGCCTGTTTTCAAGCAAGCCGCACGCCCAAAGAAGAAAAAGAAGAAAGACTCCGACGACGGCAGCGGCGATCCGGTATTTTTCTCAAAAAGACTTATAAACGTTTTCCCCGAGCTGCGTGACGAGATACGTGACGAGCAGGATTCATACGAAGAATTTCGAGCTGTTACTTTTACAAGGGAACACATTGTTCCGAAGGTTCACGAGCTTTTGTCATCGGGTACGGATTCGGAGATCGACAAGCTTTCCGAGATACTCTCTGCGCAGTATTCATACGGAGATATCGACACCCGCCCGCTTATCACGATCGTGATCCTCAACTCAATAACTGAGCAGACGCAGAAAGACTCCATCAAGCGCAATATGTCTGACGACCTCCTCAAGGCATGGGCGGCAGCCGAAAAGTACAGAGGTAAAAAGGTCAAGCCTGCAAAGCAGAAAAAACAATCGCTCATGCAAAAACTCATGGCGGAAAGCATTGATAATCAAAAAGCTTACAACGAAGGTCGTTTGTAATTATTTGTACAATAATAATTGAGGCGGGGAATTCCCGCCTTTTTTAATGCCTTGCTTATTAAATGCTCTGCTTTCCAGAAACAGTAATAAGACGTAGGCTTGTGTGTTCAGTAGGAGATCTATACCCCCACTGAATGTGAGATAACCCCGCGCCGCCCTGAATTATCCTCCGGATTTATATAAGCAGAGCAGGGAATGATCGCTCATTCCCTGCTCTGCCGAAAATTGAATATAGGAGTTATAACAAGAGATACAGTTACAGTTCTCAGAATCAATGCAGTGTGAAACGGAAATACACATTACATTAGTTTTATTATAAGATGATTTAATGAGGTTGTCAAGACGAATTTTGCGATTAAATGTGACGGATTTCTGAAATTTAACAACAGATAACTTGCAAGATCAGATTTGTATTATTTCTTATATCTGAGATTTCTTATCATTATATTTACTAAAATACGCCATTACGTCTCAGTCACGGCGTATTTTTCTTCTTATTCGCTTGATCCTTTCTCTCATATGGATCAGCTCGGCTCTCAGCGGAAAAAGATCGACCCACAAATGCGCATATATCCGACAAACGATCCCGTCTGTCTTCAATTCGCGCTTGCCGTCACGAATAACGGCTGTCAATACGCCGAGAATGTCCTCGTCTTTTATACCGTATTCCTTGATGCGGCAGTTGTCGCCAACGATCACATAGTCGTTCTGACGAACCTGAATTATGCGGTGCAGAACATATCTGTCCCCGCTTTTATACAAAACAGGATCATATTTTTTCAGCCGCTCCTCGCCCCTGCGTTCTATGACCATAACATCTCGCCCTTGCCGCAGAAGCGGAAGCATGCTCGTTCCCGAATTTATAGCAACAAGTCTGCCTTCTCTTTGGAGTATCTCTTCATACGTCTTAGTTTCACTCATCTACTGCACCAATGCTGCGCAGCTTGTCAATTATCGAATTTACATCTCGCAATGCGGTATCGCTGTCTACATCATATTCACTGCACAGCGACTCGGCGATCTCCTCCGCAGTTGTCTCGTTTTTGAGCTTATTCACAATAAATGCTGCCGTTTCATTGCTTCGTATCATTCCATGGAACAGCTTAGCCGCAGGTCCTGCCGCTACCATCAACTGTTCTCCGTCCGTTTCATACGTAACAAAACCTTTTTTCAGCTTCAACTCAGCGCCTCCTCTAAAAAACGGGAGATGCCGTTATCCGCCATCTCCCAACACGCACCCCGAATCGGGGATATTTCGTTTATTCGACCTCAATATAATAAGTATCAAGAATCATGTCAAACAACGCTTTGTTGTCAACATGATATTCCGCATACCCCTTATCGCCAAGCGACGCTTCGCCGGGAACTTTAATAAAGTTTTTGTCGGCAGAAAAACCACTTTTCAGGAATACGCTTGCATAATAAGTCACTCTTGATACATCAATATCTGTTGTCATGTAATCCTTAGCGTCATTATACATTCTGACAGGCGTAGTAATATCTTTTTTTGTAAGCGCGAGCGTCTGCTTGATAAATTCTTCAAGGTATATTTTTTGACGCTCCATACGTCTGTCGTTCATCGTGCCGTCACCGTACATCTCACGATATCGCACAAAAGCCTCGGCCTGCTTTGCGTCCAGAACAAGATCCGCACCCTCATACAGAGAAGGATCTCTTGATGTCAGGTCTTCATTAACAGTAACATGAACACCGCCTACGTCATTGTTCAGAATTCCCAATGCATCAAGATCGATCACGGCATATGAGTTAACGGGGATCCCGAAAAGCAGCCTCGAAACAGATCTCTTCAGGTTCTCGCAGCTTCCCTCTTTGCCATCAACATAACCATGAGCAAGGCATATCTGCTCTTTCACAGTGCGTGAATAATTGCCGCTTGCATCATACTCGTCAACATCAACCATGGAATCACGCGAAACCGCCATCATTTTGTAGTTACCCGACTCGGTGTCGAGCGCACAAACGATAATGCAGTCGGCCTGCCCATATCCTCCAAGCTTACCTGTCTGCTGTTCTTCGTGTGTATCTATCCCGGCAAAAAGAATAGTAGTGATCTTGTCGTTGTACATATACTTCTTGTCGTTGTAGTAGATGTAGGTATTCGTGTCCTCAGGGTCGGTTTCTACGCTGGCGTTTGTTTCCGCAGGAACAACGATACCGCCCATAGCGGCACGGTTGGCGCCCAACGCGTCTTTTTCACCCTTATACATAAGAACGATCAGCGTCACGGCAATAATCACCAAAATCCCAATGATCACTGCAGCAATGACGCCGAACACTTTCAATGCTTTATTCTGTTTTGGTTTCCCCGAAACACCGCTTCGGCGGCTAGGGATCCCTGTGTTATCAGTTTGCTGCCGGCTCATCGCTAATCAAGACTCCTTGAACTAAATATCTTGATGTGTCAATATTTCCAAGGCAAGTACTGAGAGTAATTATCTTATCGTCAGTAGTGACCTCGATCTCTCTTCTGTTACACATCATTGATTCTGTGGGGTTGGTTGCATAGGCGAGATACTCGGCATAAACATCTTCATCGCTAAAGTCGAACGAATAGAGGATATGTCTGTCATCATATTCGTACGCCGAAAAAATCTCATACGTCAGAGTTCTGTCGGGAAGCAAAATGTAAATATACGGATTCGCAGCAAAGAAATCCGGGTCACGGAAATTATGGAGCGTGCGGAACATTGTGCCATTGAGCATATTGTGACCGTAAAGAACAGTATTGGGATCAGAAAAATCCTTCTTATTCAGCTTTTCGGTGTAGATACTGCCCGCAAATTCATATTCCTTTTTGTAATTATGCTCCAAATAAAAACCGTCGTCACCGCTAGTCTGAAGAACAGGGTAATCGACGTTAGTGTTGGGGATCTTTATCCACGCGTACATATCGGGATTGACCTTCCACAATTCCGTAAAGTTCACATCACCGTTTACAACGTCACGCCCATCATCATTCGAACTGACATTTTTTGAAGATGCAGCCGAAGATGATGTGGCATCAGTTGTATCAGACTCCGACACTAAAGAATCGGCAGGCTCGCTTGAGCTGTCTGTCAGCGCGCTCTCGGACATAAGAGAACTTATATCGTCATAGCTGCGCCCTGCGCTGTACATTCTATATAGATATACACACAACAACGATAGTGCTGCGATGACAAACACCACCGAGACTACCCAAACGGCGGCCCACTTTTTCTTGTTGCCGTTTTCCATTCGGAATTAAGTCTTAGGACTTCTTCTTGGAAGAAACTGCTACGCCTGCAAATGCAAGAGCTGCTGCTGCAAGGAGAACGCCTTCAGCTACAGGAGCACCTGTCTTCGGAGAAGTGTTGCTGCCGTTATTGCTGCTATTGGTGTTGCTGTTGCTGTTGCTCTTATTCTTGTTAGCGTCATCATTGCCGCCGTTCTTGTTGCCGTTGCCATCATCAGGCTTTACGCTTGAGTTGCCGCCATTAGGAACAGAGGGGCTGGAAACTACAGAGTTTGTAGCTGCGCCGTCTGCTGTAGCGGGAGCTGCCTCGGCAGCGGAAGCTGCGATAGCGCCTGTTGAAACTACGAGAGCACTAAGAAGAACTGCAAATACCTTTTTCATTGTAATTACCTCCTATTAATAATTCTTCTCGGTAAATAGTATAAAGTGGATTTACTGAACCACTTTGCTTTATTGTATCACCGATTAACATTTTTGTAAAGAGTTTTTTCGCATATTTTTTAAAAAATTATTAATTACCAGAAAGTTGGGAAATATTTCAATTGTTTTTTGTGCATAATTATGTATATTACGTCATTTATTTGTCAATCTATTTTTTTCTATAAGTTATTTGTATCTTGCTTTTGGGCAGAATTTTTCTCATTTTTTCGTATTTGTGTAATAACATAGATAGAAACTGCGGAGATACTATAAATAATATAACCGATAAAACCGCCTGCAGCGTTGCAAATAATATCGTCAACATCAGCCATACCGAGCATGTATTTATATTGTGCGTACTCAATTCCGCATGAGAGCGCTGCGCTTAGAATTAATACAGCAAGACTCTTTTCAGGCATTTTTCTCGGGAATGAAGACGCCAGGAACATTCCCAGCGGGATAAACAGCATCACATTAAGCGATTTCTCCTTCAGTACATTTCCGTTCATAAATACAGTTCCGATCTGTCCGAACGGCTGAGTTGTTATTCTGCGCACGGACTCCTGTTCTCTGCTGAGCAGCGTAATAAAGACTATAAAGGAGATCCACAGCAATAGAAAGATGAGCGCTGCGATCTTAGGCTTTTTCGTCTTCGGTTTTCTGACACTGGCCGCCGTATAAAAAAGAGCCCATGCTGCGCAGCATACCGCCATAATTGCGGCAAGTGTTTTCAGATGCATATTAAAAAGGAAATCCTGCATTATTGCACACTCCACTTCATAAGAAAAATCAAGCGGCACCCGTCTGCTTTAGACAGATGCCGCAATAAGAATGAGCTATGTATCATTCAACGCCGTACACACAGCGTTTCTCTTGAATACAGTCGATTAACCCTTAACGCCGCCTGCGGTTACGCCTTCAACGTAGTAATTCTGCATCTTAAGGAAGAGAATTGTGATCGGAATAGCTACAAGAACAGAACCCGAAAGGAACTGCTTGAAGTATGTTTGTTTATACTCTTTGTCTACCATCTTCTGAAGACCGATAGCAACAGTATAGTTATCACGCTTATCACCCATGATGATCTTTACAAGGATAAAGTCGCACCACGGTCCGATAAATGCAGTGAGGATAGTATAAACAAGGATAGGCTTCGACATAGGAAGAATGATCTTCCAGAAGATCTGATTTCTGGTAGCACCGTCGATAGTTGCAGCCTCGTCAAGCGCTCTCGGGATCGTGTCGAAGAAGCCCTTCGAGATAGCAAATCCAAGACCTGCGCCTGCAGAATAGCAGATAAATAAAGAGCGATCATCGTCATGAAGCCCGGGAACATTCCAAGAACCATGCCGATGTTGATGAACATCTTACGAGATTTAAATCTAAGTCTTGAGAATGTATACGATACCATAAGTACCGACAGAGAAGAAATGATGCAGGAAAATACCGCAACAACGAATGTGTTAAGGAACCATCTCGGATAGTCGAATGTCTGAGTATTTGTGAAGAGCGCCTTGTAGTTGTCGAGGGTATACTCCTTCGGGAACACATAAGGCACGGTAACGCCGCCTTCTGCGCGGAATGAGTGTAAAACAAGCCACACAAGCGGACTTACCCAAATAACGCCAAGCACTGCGAGGAACACGTAAATAATTACGTCTGCGATAGTTCTTTGTAATTTGTAGCTTTTTATCATGAGAACTCCTCCTCGTTTCTGGAAGACTTCGACAGGTTGAACGTAATAAGGGACAGAGTTGCGCAGACAATGAAGACGAGAATACCAACGGCTGCAGCCGTGTTATAGTCGTTTGAATCCATAGTGAGCTTAAACAGCCACGTTACGAGCAAGTCGGTCTGACCCGCCTGATAGAGGCTTGCGTCCTTACTCGGACCGCCGTTTGTAAGAAGGTAAATAACGTTAAAGTTATTGATGTTGCCGACAAACGTCTGAATGAGATACGGAGTCGTTACGAAGAGCATGTAGGGCAGTGTGATCTGGAAGAACTGTACAACAGGAGTTGCACCGTCGATCCTTGCACTTTCGTAGAGATCCTCGGGGATATTCATGAGGATACCCGATGTCTGAAGGATCGTGTAAGGTACGCCGACCCACATATTGATAACGATAACCGTTACTCTCGCAACAAGAGCTGTTGAATTGAAAAATGATACCGCGGGTATGCCCATGTATCCGAGAATAACGTTAAGAACGCCGTCGTCCTGAAGGATCTGCTGCATAAGAAGAAGCGATACGAACTGAGGAACAGCGATCGTAATAACAAAAAGTGTTCTCCACAGCGTCTTGAACTTGATACTCTTCTTATTGATCATAAGAGCGAGGATCATGCCGATAATATAGTTGGTAAATGTAGCGAAGATCGCCCATACTATTGTCCATTTAGTAAGCTCTATGAAGGTGTAACCCTTGCTTGCGCCCTCACCGACTTTAAATACATCTCTGAAGGTCTGAAGACCTACCCATGTAAAGAGGTTTCCCGGAGGAACGTGAGATCTGTCGTAGTTCGTGAACGCGATAAGGATCATGAACACGAGCGGAAGGATCGTAAATACGGAAATGAGAAGCACCGGAAGCGAAAGCATTGTGATGTGATACTTGCCGTCTAGGAAGTCTGCAAGCTCTTCCTTCAATGTCGGGTTCTTCTTGCCAGCTTTCTGTGTCTGCTCAGCCTCAAATGCCGATTTTGTATTCGCAACATAAACGCCGATAAATACCAGTGTAATGAGTATTGCAAGCGTACCGTAGAGCAATATCAGCATTGAGTTATCGCCCGGGACCATCATCGGTCTGCCTGTGGCAGGATTTATCTCTTGATGCGCTTTTACAGTACCGAGCGTATCGAACTTATTAAGATAAACAAGGCCGAAGTTCATCATAAAAAGAATGTAGAATACTTCGGCTGCAAGGAATACAAGGCCCTTGCCGACCTGTCCTCTGGTGAAGTTGCCGAAGCCCATAACCAAATATGAAAGCTTGGTGCTCATATCACCCATCGAGAATCTTGAACCGTAGCCCTTTAACCCTTCAACAAACTTGATGCCAAGATTTTTAAAGAATTTACCGATAGCAGCGAAGAATGCCTTCACTCTGCCCGGAAGAAGTGAAAAAAACTCTTTGATCTTGTAGACAACGCGCTGTGTGGGAGAAAGCGACTTATATTCAATAAATGTCATTAGCTCACTCTCCTAATTTCGCATTTAAGGACAGCGCAGGCAAACAAAAGACACCTCCCGCAGGAAATATCTCTGCCTGCCGCACTGCCAAGTAGTATTTAAATAGTATCAGATCTTACTCGTCCTTGATGTTGGCGATAGTCTGATTGAGGAGTTCCTTAGCCTGATCCTCAGTGAGGTCGTTATCCGGGTCAACGATCTTGTTGCCGAATGTACCCATCGGGCTCCAGAACGACGGCGAAATGCCAACTTGTGCAACCGAGTTAGCCTGCTGAGCAAGAATAGCTGTCAAAGCAGCGTCATTCTTGACAATATCGCTCTCTGCAACGACCTTGTTGGACGGACCCCAGTTGAGCTTCTCTGCTCTCTCCATCTGGCAATCCTCACCGGAGAGGAACTTTGCAAGCTCGATAGCCGTGTTCGGATAAAGTGTGCTGGAGTTTACGCCGAGGAGCTTATAACCGAACATATTGACGATCGGTGTGTCTGCGCCGTCAACGTTGATAGTCGGGAGAACAGCAAAGCCCGCGTCGTCACCCAAAGCTTCCTTTGCGTTCGAGAAGTTCCAGCTGCCGTCGAAGCCTGCTGCAACTGTGTCGGACTTAAAGCCGTCGACTACCTTTGTAACCTCGCCGTTAAGGAAGAAGTCCTTGTAGTCGACGAAGAGCTTACGGAATGCGAGCATTGTCTTTACCATATGAGCTTCATCATAATCTGTGAACTTCTGAACAGCGTCTTCGCCCTCAAGACCGTCGATCTTCAAACCGCCTGTGAACATGAACAGGCAGGAGTAGTAGCCGTTTCCTGCGTCCATAACGAACTTCTTGTTTGCAGCTTTACAAGCCTCGAGTGTACCCTCAAGAGTCTTAGCCTGATCTTCGGAAACGTACTTTTTGTTATAAACGAGAATGTAGCTGTTGTCGCCTGTCTCGGGATATGCCCAGATCTTCTCGTCCTTTGTAGCAGCCGCAACGGAAGCCTCGCTGTTGGATGTCGTTACGAAATCCTTATCGTTGCCTGTTACCTCAAGAAGTGCGCCTGCAGTTACAAGCTTGTCGAGGTTATCGCAAGCAAAGCCAAATACATCTGCTGCTGCGTTGGGGTCTGTGAGTACCTGAGTAGCGGAGTCTGCCTCGCCCTGCGGAACAACTTCGATCTGAATATCGCCGTAAGCCTTCATGTTCTCGCTGAACTTAGCGCACTCGTCCTTGAGCACGTCCTGAACTTTGTCAGGACCCCAAACCTTAAGGTTGATAGTACCTGCTGCGCCCTCGCCGCCAAGCGGATCGGCGTCTGCCGTTGTATCAGCGGGTGTTGTTGTACCGTCGCCTGTCGAGCCGCCTGTTGTACCGGAAGGTGTTGTTGATGTGCCGCCGCAGCCTGCGAGTGCTGTTACAGACATCATAGCGGCAAGTGCGATCGCGCAGAATCTCTTAGTCTTGCTCATTTCCTTTTTCCTTCTTTCTGAGAAATAAAATTGTTTATAGATGACACGGGGTTATCTCCCCATAAACCGGCAGTGCATCCGAGCGTGACAAAAGCCAATGCAAAAAAGCGCACGAAAAGCACCGCAGTGTTTCCACATAAATAATAACATATTCACAAGATTTTTGCAATATCTTTATACATTTTTATTACTCTAAATATATTGAACTAATAAAATTGTGCAATTTGTACACAAGATCTCATCGAAATATCAATATGCACAAACCGACGCATTTATTTTCTTACAACTTTTACAAAGTATCTTTGTGAAAAACTAACAATATTGCGAATGAATTTCTGTTATTTACAAATTTGTCACAATTATTGAACTTAAAAATTTAAGAAATTTTTAAGTCAGAGAAATAATTTTGTCTATTATTACGATAAAAAGTGATAATCAACATCGTATAATAAATACGTCTGTTAATTCTGCATTTGCATTGACAAAATCCGCGTAAAGTAGTATTTTATATATATCTAAAGTATTGCTTGAATACTGCGTCTGTAAAGCTTCAATTTGTTATGGCTCCGATTTTGTGGTTCCTTAAACGCCGGCTTTACGTGTTCTGTACTAATTATACAGCATTTCACTCTGTAAATCAATAGTAAAATTAAAAATTTCTGTACATTTTTAATAAAATCTCGATCAACGCAGCTTAACACAATACCTCGCAGAGATCTAATCGTTTTATTTTTGACTTTTCGTCTGCGAAAAGCTCATAACAACATATATTATATAGAAAGACACCTTTAAAGGAGCGATTTGTAATGAAATTATCTCAGCTTTTAAATAACGTTGAATATTCACTGCTCAAGGGCAGCGAGGATATCGAGATCAGCCATCTTGTATATGATTCGCGAAAGGTCGAGCCCGGTGACGTTTTTGTGTGCCTGAAAGGGTATAATGTTGACGCTCACAAATTTGCGGCGGGCGCCGTTGAAAAGGGCGCTGCGGCCGTTGTGCTCAGCGATGATATGGAGCTTTCGTGCAGCGCTGTGGTGAAGGTCCGCGACACTCGCAGGGCGCTTGCGCAGCTTTCCGCTAATTATTTCGGAAACCCCGCTGATGACATCGAATTCAAGATCGCGCTGACCGGCACAAAAGGAAAGACCACAACGACAGCCATGATCAAATCGATACTTGAAGCAGCAGGAATCAAGACAGGCACAATAGGCACTCTTGGTGTCGTGATCGGTGACAGCGTTTACAAAACGAACAACACCACGCCCGAATCGTATGAGATCCAGCAGGCGATGCGAAAAATGGCGGACGAAGGCTGCCGCGCATTTGTGATCGAAGCCTCTTCACTCGGGCTGAAGTGGCACCGCACCGACGCCGTTTTCTATGATTTCGGAGTTTTCACTAATTTCTCAGACGACCACATCGGCGACGGCGAACACGCAAGTCTTGAAGAGTATCTGGAGTGCAAGAAGCTTTTATTCAAGCAGTGCGCAAAGGGGATCATAAACAGTGACTGTTCCGTTTATGAAGACATTGTCAGCGACGCACAGTGTCCCATGGAAACATTTGGGTTTGATGATTCATGCGATGTGTATGCAGAAAACGGAGAGCTTACACGCCGACCGGGATTCTTAGGCGTATCGTTTGATGTTTGCGGATATGATCATTACAATGTGAATGTAGCCATTCCCGGAAAATTCAACATCTACAATGCTTTGGCTGCCATATCGGTATGCCGTCACTGCGGCGCAGATCGTGACGCGATCCAAAAAGGCCTTATGAACGCACGGGTAAAAGGCAGAGTGGAACCGGTAGAAACGGGCGGCGATTACACGCTGCTCATTGATTACGCCCACAATGCGCTGAGCATGGAGAATGTTCTGACGACGCTGAGAAAATACGACCCGAACCGTCTTGTCACAATGTTTGGAGCAGGCGGCAACCGTCCGAAGATACGCCGCTACGAGATGGGCGAAACGTCGGGCAGACTGAGTGATCTCTCGGTTATTACCGAGGACAACTCACGCTTTGAGGACGTGAACGACATTATTGAGGATATCAAAGTCGGACTCGCAAAGACAGACGGACAATATGTTGTGATCCCCAACCGCCGCGACGCCATAGCATACTGTATCAAAAACGCGCAGAAAGGCGACATTATTGTGCTTGCCGGCAAGGGGCACGAGGATTATCAGGAGATCAAGGGTGTAAAATACCACATGGACGAAAGAGAGATCATCGCAGATGTTCTAAAAGAACTGTAATTCTTAAATAATCAGTATGATATTACACCTTTGAATGAATGGTAATTTGTTTTTTGACCACAGAGTGAACGTAACCCATCTCTAAAGCGGCGGGTTACGTTCCATTTTAAGCAGGTGGGATAACTCCCCTACCGAACGCACAGCCTACGGATTGTGTCTGCTTTTAATATCCACTATTTCAGAAACGGCAATAATTGTGCAGCGTTCAAAACCTTCAAAAGCTGTGGAAAAAAACAAAAAAACTCTTGACAAGTGCCATATGACCTGATATAATAGTATATGCACGATGAGTGCTGACAAATATCAGTAAAAATGCGAGTGTGCTGGAATTGGCAGACAGGCACGTTTGAGGGGCGTGTGTTGTATGACGTACGGGTTCAAGTCCCGTCACTCGCACCAAATGCTTTATTGTTCAACAAAGAGCTTTATGAATAGTGAATAACGTTTTTTAATGTATTGAAATCCTCCTATGTTTTCTGTACTCTTACGTTATTCACTATTTTTTGTGTAATAATATATTTTTCGTTTGGTAAAGCGTTGTGCGTCGGCATAACGCTGATTTTTTTGCGCTGTTTTCCACATGACACCGCAATAAATGTGGAAAACTATCTTTACTCAAACAAAAACGCCCCATGCCAAGCCTCAAAAAAGACTGTGCAAAGGACGTTTTTGTTTATGAGAGGTGAAATACTCAAAAATGTTGAAAAATACGATAGTGTTATAGCCCACCCATGCTGTCAACCAATAGACATCGTATTTTGTCAATCAGGTATTGGTTGTGTCAACCGATAGGCATTCTATTTTGTCAAAGGA